>DJUX01000003.1 GCA_002440665.1 Dechloromonas sp. UBA6271 | reverse complement strand
TCAAGACCCTTCTGTAAAATAGTTGAAATGGCTCAAAAAAGAGTCCGGGTGATTCGCTATCCACACTCTTTAACCTGTCGACAAGGTGACATCGACCACGCCACCGATCACCAGATACTCGCCTTCGCCCTGAAGGACACCGGAAAGCAGACCGCAGTGGAAGAAAATCTTGGTCAGTGGCACGTCGACCGCAAGAATGTAGTCGCCGAACTCTCAGGCGCGCTCCCTGCTACAAGTAAGCGACTTTCACCTGCTGATCGACGACTTTGCCGAGCAAACGCTCTACGTCACTCGACAGGTCGGCCCTGGTCGCCTCCGCCAGTGACGACAGCGATGGCTTCCTGCAGCTGGAAATCGAGGACCTGCAGGAAATGCGCGTCCACCAGCTCTTCGCCAACGAACCCGGCTCGCTAGAAGAACCCGTCGCCCCGCGCGGCGGAGCCGACAAGCCGCAAGCGGTCGGCCTGCCCTTCTAGACCCTCCGCCGCATCCAGCACATCGGCGCCTTCCTCAAGCGCATGCTGGCGCAAAAGCCGGAGCCCGCCGCCATCCACCGCATGCTAGACGACTGGACGAAAAGCAGCGCCGCCAACGCCAGCGCCTATTCCAACCATTGGGTCATCGCCACCCGCGAACACCTCGACCGTTATCACCAACAGGTCTTCCGCGCCCAGCCGATCGCCACGCTGGCCGGCGAACCGCCCGAATTCGGCGCCGCCAGCGACGCCAGCGGCCTCAAGCTGCACGACACCCTCACCCACTTCGACCGCGAAACCGGCTACCCGATGGCCTGGTATTTCCACATGCTGACGACCAAGGCCGTCCCGCACTGGGTCGCCCAGACGGTCGTCGAAGATTCGCTGGCCGGCTTCGCCTACCTGCCGCAACGCGATGTCGATGTCGTGCGCGGCTGGCTGCACCGACCTTACGCCGTTTAACGCCGGCGCCTGTGCGTCGCGCCAGTTCCCGGCGCCGATAACTGAATCGCCCCATGCCGGCCTTCACCGGCATGGGGCAAATCTCAAACCAGGCCTGGGCAAATCAGCCTGCCGCCTCCCGCGCATGCAGGTCGGCCAGCGTATTGCCACGGCAACCCCCATGGCCCTGAACCCAGCAAACAGATGCCTGGTCCAGCACGCTGGCGATCTCTAGATCCATGAGCATCCGCGCCAGCGCCGGATCCTGGGCCAAGCCCTGAGCCTTGGCGCGGCCCAGCCGAACGATCGCATCCTGATTGTCTGAAAACAAGGCGACCGGCTGACCGGGAAAATGTCGGTGCGCCTGTTCCAGCCCGAAGATGGCGGCCAGCAGCTCCAGTTCATTGCTGCCGGCCAGGGCGACCCTGCGAGTCGCCACCAGCGGCGCGCTCTCCGGATCGTCGAACATGACAACCGCCAATCCGCCGTGGCGTTTCTGGCTCGCGTCGCTGAAGATCAGCCGGCAGCCGACGAAGCGGCCGGCCAGGCGCAGCGGCAATGGCCCTGCGGATTGATGAATGACGCGAACAATCTTCTTTTTTCGTCTTCTTGGCATCGTGGATTAACGGCCCGCCGCTCACGGACGAAGAATAATCCGAATTCGCTGCGCCGCCCTGCCCGCCTGAAAACCCGGACCTGAAAAGGCGAAAGCCCCGTACCGGGGGGAGTACGAGGCTTTCTGGACGGCCGTGAGGTTGGGGAGGGAGGGGGTTCGGCCGTCAGGCTGATGTCTGGTCAGCGCATGGGTACAAGATAAGGACTAATGCGTACCGCTTCAAGTAACCGATTGCAACAATGCGTATCGCTCTGTGTAAGGAACCTGCACCATCAGGGCATGCTGGCGATGATCTTGCGCATTTCGTCGACGGAGAATCCGCGCAGCGTCTGCGAGCGCACGTTGCCGAGCGAGCCTACCTTGAGCAGAGCGGCTACCGCAGCCGGTTCGCTTCCTTCGACAATCAACACCATGTCGTACTGGCCGACAGTGTAAAGGGCAGTTTTTACCGTCACCCCGGCTTTTTCAGCCCCCGCCAGGAATGCCTCGTAGCGGTCCGGTGATTCCTTTATGTTACGGATACCCTGATCAGTAAAGTTCACAAGGGAAATAAAGGTTGCCATGATCTTCCTCCTTCGTTAACAAGATGCAGCGGGTCGCTGCTGCGCCACCAAAGCTGCCCGGAGGCAGTCTGGGTAGTCCTGTCACTTGCGAATAGCATCGGCGGGATTGAGGTTCATGGTGCGCTCCTTGTCTATCCGCACATGAACCCCTTCGCCAAAAAACGAAGGAATTTATTCAGTCTAGATGGGAATTGCGCAAAGGCAATCCATATGGCTTTTTTTGGCCAGGAAAACGCTGATTCATTCGTGTTTCGTCATTCCGGCGCGGGCCGGCATCCGGAAAACCAAGCGACCGGACACCGGCTCAAGACTCACAGCCAGCCCGCATTTTCCAGTTCACGCTTGATCCAGGCATAGACGATCGGTGCAGCCACCACGCCGGGCAAGCCGAACATCGCCTCCATCACCAGCATCGCGATCAGCAGTTCCCACGCCCGCGCGTTGATCTGGCTCCCGACGATGCGTGCATTCAGGAAATATTCCAGCTTGTGGATGACCACCAGAAAGAGCAGCGAAAACAGCGCGGTATGCGGAGAATGGGCGAGGCTGACGATGACGATGATCGTATTCGAGACCAGATTGCCGATCACCGGAAGCAACCCGACGATGAAGGTGATCGCGATCAGTGTTTTGGTCAGCGGCAGATGGATGCCGAACAGCGGCAGGGCGAGCGCCAGATAGGTTGCGGTCAACACCGTATTGAGGGCAGAAATGCGAACCTGGGCAAAAACGATACGGCGGAAGGCGTCGGCGAAACAACTTGCCCGCTCGATCAGCGCATTCGCCAATGGTGCCCGGCGTGTAGTGGCACTCGCCTGCTGCAGCGAAATCATGGCGCCGATGATCATCCCGATCAGGATGTGCGCCAGCGTGAGACCCGCCTCCTTGCCGATGTTTCGCAGTTCGGCAGCGTGTTCGCGCAGCCAGTCGATGCTCGCCGCCCGCAGGCTGTCATTATTTTCCGGCAATAGGTCGACAATCCAGAGCGGCAGCGTGGAACGGGCATCTTCCAGAATCTGCGCCATCTTGCCCAGGAGCAGCGCAATGTTGCCCGAATCGCCCTTGAAAAAAGCCAGGGCGCCGATCACGGCAGCCGTCACCCCACCCACCACCAGCGCCGCCAGCAGGAACAGCGCCACCAGCCGCGCGCGCTCGCTGGCGAAGTGGCGCTGTAGCCTGGGGGCCAGCAGATGAACCAGTTGAAAGACCAGCAGGCCAGCGAGCAGGGTAGGCAGCAGATGCAGGTGGAGGACGGCCAGCACGCCCAGGCCGGCGAGAATCCAGGAAGCAATTCGGGCTTGCTTGATCAAGAGACTGCTCATCGAAGGCCTGATTTATGTTTGTGGCGCGAAGGGTAGCATTTTCGACTCATTGCCGCCTGCAGTGCTCGCCTTTCTGGCCAACGAGCGGTCAATCGTGGACGCAGTCAAACATTCGGCGACCACGAAAAGCAAAAGCCCCGCACCAGGGAATGATGCGGGGCTTTCACGACGGCCAGTTTATTTCTTCAGGGGAGATGGCCTCTCCGGTTTCGCTACGTGGGCAACCCCGGCACCAGCCGGGGTTTCACATCACCACCAACGCACAATTAAGGACAACAAACCATCTTGGTGAATTGTTCATTGCCATCCGGCGCCCTGGATTCGCTGGTAACTGCCGGGGCTGCCGCAAGTGCTGCGTAGCTAACCGTAATTGCCGGCTTGCTTTCTTGTTCATGCGCCTTCATCGGGGCGCGCTCGTGAGAGTGACCGCGTGCTGCCGCCACCTCGGTGGACCGGTGGTGGGTATCTTTTTCATCAGCCTGGATTTGACTTACGGCTGTCAGTGCCAGAAGGACTGCAACCATTGCCTTGGATAACATGATTTTCTCCTTCGCCATGGTCGAAACATTAGGTTTGTGCGACACGGCTCACCCTGAATCCTGTTGTGGCCAGATGCAGGTCTGATCGAGCCCATCGCTGAAAGTACTCTGCCAGTGCCGCCCCCCTCCGTCATCATCAAGACAGATGAAACTTATGGCGAATAGTTGAACTCTATCGATAGAACAACCGTGTAAGCGACATATGCCATGAGCGGTTTTGGTTGCCCGACAAGTTCCTGGAGCATTGCCATGCTGGAGGGGGCGCTCGACCGGGTCGGCATGGGGATCGCCTTCGCCCGCAGCAGCGGCGAGGTCATGTATGCCAACGAATACGCCAGAGGATTCCTGGACACCTATTCGCTGGCGGCACGCCCCCCCGTCGCCAAGGATCAAAACTGGCACTACCTGTTGCGGGGAGGCCTGGCCCGGATCGTTCGCGACCTGGAGAGCGCCGGACAAATCTGGAGCACGCCAAACGGACACCTGCTGATCGAGATTCAGCCATTGCGCGCCGAAGCAGACGGTTCGAGCATCCTGGGTCGCCGCGGCGGTGCCATGCTGATGATGCGGGAGCGCGGCAAGCATCAGTTCCCCACCCTGGAGCAACTCATGGACTTGTTTGGCTTGACCCATGCCGAGGCCAGAACCTGCCTGACGCTTTGCCAGGTCGAATCGGCAAAAAAATGCGCGGACCAGCTGAACGTCAGTCTCGCAACGGTTCGCAGCCAACTGCAGGCAGCCATGCAGAAGACATCCACCTCGAAACAGGCAGAGCTGCTTTCCGTCGTTTTAAGTATTCCGATGCGGCGGACCGAATAGCGATCATTCGAATGCCATTTATACTGGCGGGGTACCACAAAGCCCAACTTGTCAGCTGCGCCCAAATCCGCCGGGCCGCTCAGGGCAAGAGACCCCCCTCAACCATTCCCGCGGAAACCAGAAAAATGATCATGAAAACCACTGGCATTGCCCTGATTGCCGCCACCATGCTGCTGGTGCAAGGCTGCTCGATGACGCCGCCCCGCCTGCCGGCAGTGCCACACGATTCAACAACGAAAGCCGAGATTCCGGGCATGCCCGAGGTGCGTTATACCGTGGTGGTCGATGCCGCTGCGCTGAATCATCTGGCGCAGCAATCGATACAACGGGAACTTGATTATCTCGCACAGCAGGGGCACAAGGGTCCGCTACCGCCGGCGGTTTTCGTCGCCATCTCGGGTGGCGGTGACAACGGCGCGTTCACCGCGGGCTTGATGAATGCCTGGACGGCGACGGGAACCCGCCCCGAATTCAAACTCGTCACCGGCATCAGCACCGGCGCGCTGATCGCCCCCTTCGCCTTTCTCGGGCCAAAATACGATGCGACGCTGAAAGAGGTTTACACCACCATTTCGCCGAAAGACGTCATCGAACACCGGAGCATGCTCTCGGGAGTACTCAGCGATGCGATGGCGGACAACGCACCATTATTGCGGTTGACGCAAAAATCCGTCACCGAAGAATTGCTGAAGGAAATCGCCGCCGAGTACGCGAAAGGCCGCATGCTCCTGATCGCCACGGCTGACCTCGATGCACGCCGCCCGGTCATCTGGGACATGGGGAAGATCGCCAGCTACGGCGGCCCCAAGGCACTCGACCTCTTCGTGAAAGTCATGATCGCTTCCGCTTCGATTCCCGGTGGCTTTCCGCCGATGATGCTCGACGTCGAAGTCGACGGCAAACCCTACCAGGAGATGCATGTTGACGGCGGCATCGTGGCGCAGGTCTTCGCCTACCCGGCCACGGTCCACATCAAAGAGGAGGCGGCGGCAAAAGGCGTTACCCGCGAGCGCCGGCTCTACGTGATCCGCAATGCGCGGCTCGACCCGGACTGGGCGAATGTCGAGCGCAGCACGATGACCATCGCTGCGCGCGCAGTCGCCTCGCTGATTCACAGCCAGGGCATCGGTGACCTCTACCGCATCTATGCCACTGCCGAGCGCGACGACGTGGATTTCAACCTCGCCTTCATCCCCTCGACCTTCAATGCACCACACAAGGAAGAGTTCGACACCGAATACATGCGCGCGCTCTATGCCACCGGCTATGAGATGACATTGAAGGGCTTCCCGTGGCTCAAGACGCCGCCCGGATTTTCCGTACCAGTGGCTGCGCCAGCAGGAAAATAGCGAGCACAGCAAAAAACCGTCATACCGGCGAAAGCCGGTATGACGACCTCACCGCTGGTCAGGCCGAACGCTCAGTTCAGGTCCTTGTCCTTCCAGAACTTCGTGCCGGCCAGCGCACCGCCCGCCTGGAATCCGTTCTTCGTCAGGCTGTACAGGTTGCCGTAAGTAAATTGACCGACCGTGCCGCCCGCAGCCTTCTTGCCTGCCCCGGCCCCGGCGCCGACTTCGCCGCCGGCTTCCCAGCCCGATTCGATAAAGGTATCCAGGCCCTTAGCGTCCTTGAAGACGAAGAGGTAGCGCGTCTGGGAGGCCCCGATCTGCAACCCGGCGCTGGCCTGAGCCAGATCCATGTAGGTTTTTTGCCCGGTCTTGTTGTTGTGCACCACACCCTTGCCGCCGCTGCCGCCGACCAGGAAGCTCAGCCCGTAGGTCGTGAACACGCCATACCCGGCGGCATTCTTGACCTCGGCCTTGAGTTTCGGCTTGGCCTTGAAGAAATCAGCAAGCGTCTGATCGGCCTTGGCATTGACCTCGGCCTGATTCTTCTCCTTCTCCGACTGCGCGTATGCACCCGTATTCGCGAACGAGAAAATCGCCAGCGTGGCGATTGCCAGCAGATTGTTCAGTTTCATGATGTTCCTTTCTCTGTGGAAGCAATCAAGGCCGGCTGAACCTCGGCGCAACATCGTCAGTCGGTGCCGACCGTTCGTCACGTGCTGCAAATGACAATTTTCAGTCTAGCCCACTGCCGCCAAACTTGCGCTGGCTCTTTGCAAATAGCCTTTCCGACAAAACGCTGGCAACTCCATTTCCAGGTGCTAGAGTATGAATGCTGGATGTTTTTTCCTCTGACTGACCAAGCAAGCACAAGGGAGACTCCGCCATGGATGCGATCAGAACACTGCTTGAGACTCAACCGCTGTTCTCGTTGTTCCTGACTATTGCGCTGGGTTATCTGGTGGGTGAAATCAACATCAAGGGGTTTTCGCTCGGTTCCGGGGCGGTACTCTTCGTCGGCCTGGCGATCGGCGGCTTTGCCCCGAAAGCGGCACCGCCGGCGATGCTCGGTACCATCGGCCTGCTGCTGTTTCTCTACGGCGTCGGCATTCAATACGGCGCCCAGTTCTTCCGCGGCCTGACCAGCAAGGACGGCCTCAAGGCCAACGTCGCCGCGACGCTCGGTGTCATCGGGGCGGGGGCCGTCTCGATTGCGCTGGTGCCGATCGCCGGCCTGCCGATAGACGCCGCGCTCGGCATTTTCGCCGGCTCCGGCACCAGCACCGCCACCCTGCAGGCCATCATCGCGGCACTGAAAACCGATGGCGCCGCAGTCGGCTACAGCGTCGCCTACCCGTTCGGCGTCGCCATCCCCATCCTTTGCATCTACGTGCTCAACGCCTGGCTCAAGCCGAAGATCGAACAGCCGGCCGGGCAGCAGATCGAGATTCTCGAAATCGCGCTGCTCAATCCCGATTTCTTCGGCCTCAAGTTCCCGGAACTCGTCGCCAGACTGCCGGCCGGCGTCGTCATCGCCGCCGTCCGCCGGGCGCATCACAACCAGTTGCCGAGCAACGACCTCGTGCTCAGGGAAGACGACGTATTGATGGCCACCGGCACCGACAAGGCGGCGCTGCAAACCGCCGTTTCCCTGCTCGGCGAACTCCAGCCCGGGCGCATCGCCAGCCACCGCGAGGACATCGACTACATCCGCGTCTTCGCCTCCAAGCCCGGCGTCGTCGGCTGCGCCATCGGCGACCTCAAGTTTCCCGCCGAAACCTGTTCCGTCGTTCATGTCCGGCGCGGCGATAGCGACCTGCTGCCGGCGCCGGACCTGATCCTGGAAGTCGGCGACCGCGTCGGCCTGTTCGTCCCACGCGACAAGATCAAGGCCGTTCGCACCTACTTCGGCGATTCGATCAAGGGCACCGCCGATTTCAGCTATATCTCGATCGGTATCGGCGCCGCGCTCGGCCTGCTGCTCGGCCTGATTCCCGTGACCATTCCCGGCGTCGGCAAGCTGACGCTCGGCCTCGCGGCGCTCCTGCTGCTGGCGCTCTACCTCGGCAAGGTCAGGCGGACGGGCAGCATCGTGTGGACCATGCCGCTGTCGGCCAACCTTGTCCTGCGCAACTTCGGCCTGACCATTTTCCTGGCCCAGGTCGGCATCGCCTCGGGTCCAAAATTCTTCGCCACCGTCGCCGCACAAGGTGCCAGCTTCCTGCTCTACGGCGCGCTGATCGCCCTCTCGCTGGTGGCGATCACCGCCTTCATCGCCCTCGTCGTCTTCCGCCTGCCCTTCGATACCGCCATCGGCGTCATATCCGGCGCCACCGGCAACCCGGCGATCCTCGCCTTTTCCAGCCGCATTGCCCCCACCGACCGGCCGGATGTCGGCTACGCGATGATTTTCCCGTCGATGACCATATTGAAAATCCTGTTCGCCCAGATCGCCGCCGCGCTATTCGGCGGCTGACGTCGGTAACGCAAGCGTACTGAACAAGACCAATCCACCGGAGACACCAAAATGAAAATTGCCGTATTCAGCGCCAAGCGCTACGACCGTGAATTCCTGACCGCCGCCAATGCCCAGGCCGGGCATCATCTGCGCTTTTTCGACGCCCCGCTCGACGACGATTCGGTCGGCGTCGCCGCCGGCTACGACGCCGTCTGCATCTTCGTCAATGACAAGGCCGATGCCGACGTGCTCAAGGCGCTCGCCGCCGGCGGCACGCGTCTCATCGCCCTGCGCTGCACCGGCTTCAACAACGTCGACCTCAAGGCGGCAGCCGAACTGGGGCTCAAGGTCGTCCGCGTCGTCACCTATTCACCATACTCGGTGGCCGAGCATGCCGTCGCCCTGCTACAGGCGATCAACCGCAAGATTCACCGCGCCTACAACCGGACCCGCGATTCCAACTTCGCGCTCGACGGCCTGATGGGCTTCGACCTGCACGGCAAGACCGTCGCCGTCGTCGGCACCGGCAAGATCGGCTGCGTCTTCGCCAAGATCATGGTCGGCTTCGGCTGCGAAGTGATCGGCTACGACAAGTATCCATCGGACAATTTCCTGGCTCTCGGCACCCACTATGCCGAACCCGGCGAAATCGGCGCCAAGGCTGACATCGTCTCCCTGCATTGCCCGCTGACGCCGGAAACCTATCACATCATCAACGCCGAATCGCTGGCGCGCGCCAAGCGCGGCGCCCTGCTCATCAACACCAGTCGCGGTGGACTGGTCGACACCGAAGCCGCCATCGAAGCGCTGAAAAGCGGGCAGCTCGGCGGCCTGGCCATCGACGTCTACGAGCAGGAAGCCGATCTCTTCTTCCGCGACCTGTCGAGCACGATCATCGCCGACGACACCTTCCAGCGCCTGCTGTCCTTCCCGAACGTCATTGTCACCGGGCACCAGGCCTTCTTCACCGAAGAAGCCATCACCACCATCTGCGAGACCACCATCGCCAGTGCCACCGAGTTCGAGACCGGGCAAGCGCTGAGCAACGAAATCAAGGCCAGTTAGACGCCTGTTCGCCTGTTGCAGCGACCTGCCCGAAATTACATCTTCCGGGCAGGTCGACCGCAGCAATGTGCGTCATGCGAAGCCGAAAAACACGGCCAGCGCGCGATTGACCGCCAGCAGACTTTCATTGCTCAAGCGGCCGAATGACTCGCCGATTTTCTCGCGCGGAACGGTTTGCGCCTTGTCCACCATGACTTGCGATGCCTGTCGCAAGCCGTTCCCCGCATCCGGTTCGATGGTGATGCGAAATAGCGGCGTGGCGCGGAGTTCGCTCGTGATCGGCAACACCGTCACCGAAGGGTGTTCATTGAAAAGGTCGGATTGAATCACCAGTGCCGGGCGTGGCTTGCCATACGCCCCCTGCAACGCAATGGTGACCAGATCGCCGCGCCTCATTCCCAGTCATCCGTGTCGGCAGCCGCGGCCAGCCATTCGAGGGTTTCCTGCTCCAGCGGATCGTTGAGCAGCAGGCGGGACTGGCGACGACATTCCTCGGCAAAGCCGGGGCGGCCGGTGTCCGGCACCCAGATTTGCACCGGGCGCAGGCCGGATGCGCGCAAACCTGTCCGGTGCTTCTGCACACGATCTGAAACACTCGTCGTCATGGTTTCCTCCTGATTCAATGTCGTTACATGCAACACCATGATAGACCCGGGATACGTTACATGCAACAAAATATTTACCCGGCCGCCGCGCGCTGCAGGTTGAGCGCCAGCAGGCGGCGCAGGATTTCGTCGTCGGGCATTTCCGGGGTGTAGTCGGGCCAGCGGTAGGCGGCGGCGACCGCCTTGTCGAGTTCCTGATGGGCGAGATTCAGCCAGGCCGGGCGGGCGTTGTAGAGGTTGGTCAGGGTGCGCTTCTTCAACTCGGCTTCGTGGCCGGGGCTGGCGACCGGACGCGGCGGGAAGCCGGCTTTTTCCTCTTTCGGAGTGATGACCCAGGCGACCCACTCGACCGGGTTCAGCCAGTTTTCGCGGAGTTCGTTCAGGCGGCGGGCGGCGCTGGCGATCTTGTCCGCAACCGGGCCAGACGGGGCACCAGCCGCGGTGTCGCGCGGCGTCAGGCCGGCGGGGAACGGGAAGGTTTCGAAGCAGCTGGTCGGTGTGTAGCGCGGACGGTCTTCGAGCGAAGTGCCGAGACGCAGCGACCAGAGTTCATGGAAGCGGGAATGCAGGATGCCGAAGGTGGTGTCGTCGGCGCGGGAAATGACAGTCAGGTTCTTGTCGGCCACCGTTGGCGGGACCATGAAAGCAAAAACGCGATGCTTGGCAACCTCTGGCGTGACGATAAAGCGTGGCAGGTTTTTGATGGCCTTGCGCATTAGCGGCCGCGACCACTGGAACAACCACCACATTTCGTTAGTTCGGGCTTCGCGCTTGCCGACTCTCGTCGGCTGCACATGTTCCTTGGCATAAGCGAAAGGCAGTTCGTATAGGCTGGCTTCGGCTTCCGGCATGTCGGTGCCAAAATCGACGATCCACATGTCGCGCTGGCGGCGCGTGATGTCGAGGCCGTTGAACCACGGCTTGACGATCTCGCTGTTGGGGCGGCCGTTCGGGTTGGGCTGATCGAGCCAGCTACGGCCAAGTTCGCCGGGCAAGTCGAAGGGACCGGTTTTCTGGATGCCGAGGTAAGCGGTATTGGCGTTTTCCGACAGAGGTTTGGCCCGCGTCAGATCAACGCCAACGGCGGCCGTCAGGTCGGCATGAATCGCCTCCACTTCAGCCCCATCCAGCCGGCTGTTGCGGTCGACCCCGAAAAAAGGCCCAAAACCAAGCAGCGAAACCCGGACCGCCGCGCCTTCATTCACCCAAGCCTCGTCGCTCCACGCCTCGAAGATGCGCGTTGTGGCGACGATCCGCTCCAGCACCTTGCGGTTGGCGCCACCGCGAATCGAGTTCGTGGCAACGAGGCCGGTGGCTTGCAGTTGGCCGGCGGCGATCTGCGCCCGCGCTTTCTCGAACCAGTAGGTGACGAGGTCGGCGCCGCCGGGAACGCGGCCGTCGAAGCGCTTGCGCAGACGTTCGACGTAATCGGCGCCGAGTTCGCCGCGCATCATCTTGTCGCCCAAAAACGGCGGGTTGCCGACGATGACATCCGCCACCGGCCATGCCGCTTCGCTGCCATCTTCGCTGAGCAGCGCGTCGCGGTGCTCGATGTGGTCGAGCGTCGCCAGGATCGGGTTGCGCCGGCAGTCGTAGCCGTTCTTGAGCATCCATTGAATCTCGCCGATCCAGACGGTGACGCGGGCGAGTTCGGCGGCGTAGGCGTTGATTTCGATGCCGAGGACGTTGGCCGGGCTGGTTTCGATGAGCAACTGGCGTTGCAGGCCGAGGGATTCGGCGTCGAGGTTGGCGCGGTGTTCGAGGTCTTTCAGGGCGCGCAGGCTCAGGTACAGAAAGTTGCCTGAGCCGCAGGCGGGGTCGAGGACGCGGAAACTCTTTAGCCGTTCGATGTAGCCGAGGAACAGGCCTTGCGCTTCCTTGAGCGCGCTTTGTGAGCCTTTGCCGCCGGCGTGGTATTTGCCGAGCAGCGCGCCGATGCGTTCGCGGGCGGCGGCCCATTCGCGCGCCAGCGGTTCGACGACGACCGGGCCGACCAGCTTCATGATGGTGCCGGGGTCGGTGTAGTTGGCGCCGAGCGGGGCGCGGATTTTCGGGTCGAGGCCGCGCTCGAACAGGGTGCCGAGAATGGCCGGCTCGATGGCGCTCCAGTCCATCTTGCTGGCGGCGTGCAGGGCGTCGATTTCACCGGGCGCCAGCTCGATCAGCTCGATGCGGGCGAAGAGGCCGCCGTTGAACCAGGCGATGTCTTCGAGCAGGAAATCGCCGCCGGCCTGCATGGCGCGAAACAGTTCGCCGAGCGCCGCGCCGAGCTTGACGGTGTCGCCGCCGCGCTTGTCGAGGACGCGCTCGAACAGCCGCTTGGGCAGCAGGCCGATGTCCTCGGCGAACATGCAGAACAGACATTGAATGAGGAAGTGGGCGACTTTCTCGGGGTCGTGGCCGCGCGCGGTGAGCGAGCGGGCGACATCGGCGAAGCGGCCGGCGGCAGCGGCGGTGATGTCCTGCACGGTGCGGCCGGGGCGGAATTTTTCGGGGTCGCTGAACAGCCAGCGCAGCTTTTGCTGGTTTTCCGCGGTGCCGATGTCGTCGAGCCGGATGGTGTGGGTTTCGGAGGGCGTGCCGGTGAAATGGGTGTGGATCTGGGTGATGTCGCGGTTGCTGACGACGAGCAGCGGCGGGTTGTCGAGCGCCAGGGCGTAGGTCATCAGCTGCTTGAGGGCGATGCCGAGATCGCCGCCGGGGCCCTTGTTTTCCCAGCCGAAATGGCCGCGCTTCCAGACGTCGGCCCAGCCGTGCCCGGCGCCGGTGCGCGTGGCGCCGCGCTCGAAACAGTAATTATCGGGATCGTCGGGCGGCGCGACACCGAGCATGGCGCACAGGTCGAGAAAGAAGGACTGCGCGCCGGCACTCTCGGAGAGCGGGTTGGCGCGCCATTTGGCGATGAATTGGGCGGGGGTCATGGGCCATGCCATTGTTTTTTTCAATGCATGGAAGGATACCCGATCCTCATGCCGGCGACCGGCCCGGCGGCGGGCGACCCACCAAGCCGCGCCGCGGTTTTTGCCCTTTTTTAGCGGTCGACCGCAACAGTTGCGGCCGGGGCTGACTATTTCGTGGAATGCAGGCCGATCATGTTGCCTTCGCTGTCGACCACCAGCGAGATGAAGCCGTACTGACCGATGGAAATTTTCGTGCGCTGGATGCGCCCACCCGCTTTTTCGGCGCGGCTTTCCTCGACCGCACAATCGTCGCAGCTGAAATAAACCAGCGTGCTGTTGCCACCCGAGGTACGGCCGGCCATCCTGACCAGCGAGCCACCGGCACCCCACAGGTTCGGCGCCATCGGGAAAGCCCACATTTCGATGTCCGAGCTGTGCAGATCCTCCAGTTTGGTCTCGAAGACGGTTTCGTAAAAATTTTGGCGCGATCCATGTCTTCAACGTAGATCTCGAACCAGCAGACGGGATTGGGTTTCATGGTGAGTCTCCTTCGTTTCGGTAAGCGCGCTGCAAGGCAGCAATATCGAGCTTCTTCATGCCCAGCATGGCCGCCATGGCGCGTTGCGCGGCGGCGTTATCCTTCTTGTTCAACATGTCGAGCAGCGCTTGCGGGACGATTTGCCACGAAACGCCGTAGCGGTCGGTCAGCCAGCCGCACTGCACTTTTTCCCCGCCCTCGCACAGCCGCTGCCAGTAGGCATCGATCTCCTTCTGCGTATCGCATTTGACGACGAACGAGACGGCGGGCGTGAACCGGTATTGCGGTCCACCGTTCAGGGCGACGAATTCCTCGCCGTCGAGGATGAAGCGGACGGTCAGGACCGACCCGGCCGGCTTCGGCAAGCCTTCGACGTAATGCGTGGTGCCGAGGATGCGCGAGTTCCGGAAAACAGAGACATAGAAATTCGCCGCTTCTTCGGCTTGATCGTCGAACCAGAGGCAAGGGCCGATTTTCTGCATGCGCTGCTACTCCCCGGAGCGGGCTGTTGAGGGAATTCAAACGGGAATGGCAAGGCCTGTCCTGCCCGATACGACAGCCGGAGCGGTGTCGAGTTCAGGGGCTGTTTTGTGCCCCTGATGGCCTGCCGCCGGCTTCTATGCCGCCTTGACCTCGTCAAGCAGATCGGGGTGCCGATCGAGCACCTTGAGCAATTTCACCAGCGCCAGAGACGGCTTGGTCTTGCCGTTTTCGTAGCGCGAAAACGCATTGACCCCGCCGCCGAAAATTTCGGCGGCTTCGCGCTGATCGAGCGCGAGCTTCCTGCGGACACTGGCGATGAAGCCCGGATCGACAATCGAGGCATTCACCTGCTTGATGAAATCATTTCGCTGGCCAGCAAGATCCTGGTCCTGACCACCGAGGAACCGGAAGCGGACGAAACGCGGGGCCAGCCGTTCGCCATCGCCGACGAAATCACCCGCCTCTATGCCCGCGCCTTCGACATCGACCTGAGTCATGTCGAAAGCGTCTTCGAAGCCGATGCCGATACGGCGATCAAGGAACGGGTGCGGGTCGAGCAAAAGGTCTATCTGCTGACGCCGAAGGGATGATGGAAGCGGCGCAAGGTTGGCTAGCCCGATTACCCCGCGACCGGGGAAAATACTGCCCGCTGGGGGCTGACAAAGCCAGCCCCCCAGCGATTGATTGCCCTTAGTAGGGCGGATTGACGACGATGTACTGCGAGCCCTGGGGCTGGTACCAAGTGCTGCCGCACTGCTGGTAGACCATGCCACCGTAGTTGACCGGGACACAGTTGGCCGGCGGGGTACGTACTATCGAACCGATCACTGCCGCCGTCCCTACGACTACCGCGGCCGCGGCGACCGGGTGATAGTCATTGTCCCAGCCACCGCCACAGCATCCGCCATTGTTGTCGACATTGACATTGACGTTGCGGTTGGCATTGACGTTGGTATTCCGGTTCACGTTGGTGTTCCGGTTGGCATTGACATTGGTGGCGCTGGTGTTGCGGACGTTGTTGGTCCGCGCATCGGCACGACTATTGTCGATCTGCCTGCCGCCACCACCGGCGCTGGCGCGCGCACCACCACCGCCTCCGCGACCGCCGTCGCGTGCTTCGGCAACCGGCTCCAGGGTGAAGCTGGCGAGAACGAGAACCGTCAGGGGAGCCAGGAACAGCTTGCTGAATGTATTTTTCATGATGGCGCTCCTTTACTTTTGGGCCTGCGGACGAAGTTCGACGGCGGTGCTGCCTTTCGGTGGCGTGAACTTGAACACGGCGTCCTTGAAGGTCGGCTTCAGGTTCCAGTCCATGTACGAAACCGATTGCGGGCGCGCTTCGTCGGCGCGGTTGGTGATCACCAGCTTGCGCGGCAACGGCTTGCTGCCGGTCGTGATCCAGATCTGCCAGTCGAAGATGCCTTGGCGGAAGGCGTAATGGTTGCAGAGATCGCCATCGATGAAATCCTGGCCGGCATTCATCGCCGAATCGATCTTGTCGAGTGGCGCCGCCGGGGTGCCCCAGAGGAACAGGTCGGCAAGCGGGATATCGACGCCGTAGCGTTCCTCGAGCTTGTTGATCAGCCCGCCAATGTTGTCGGTGAATTCGACCGTCGAGTAATACTTCTGCGCCGGCGTGAAGAGCGTGACCGTCTTGCCGTCGTAGAAGATCTCGCGTTCGGAACGGGCACTGACCATGCGGGCACGCAGCATGTTCGGGCGATGGACTTTCAACTCCGCTGCCGCCGAATGCTGCAGTTTCTGGCCGTCGGCCAGGACCCGCTCGCCGGTCAGTTCGGTCGACACCTGGAAGCGCGTCAGGGTCTGCAGATGGGCACCCATGTCCTTGAGCGCCTGGATCGACGCCGGATCGACGGCATTGGCCGCCGGTGCTGCACTGGCCGCCGGGGCGGTCTGGGCATGGAGGCCGGGGGCGGCGAGCGACAGGGCCAGTATGGCCGTTGCAAGTTTCTTGTATGTCACGTTGATCTCCTCGATAGGGAAGCCAAAGCCTTGTTGGAACGCTGCAATGCTTCCGGGAATGGACGCCCGCTTCACCGTAATGCCCGCAAGGGATGCGGTGATGGCCTCTTTCCGGCCCGAAGTGGCGCAAGCCCCGATGGCTTGCAGGCAGGTGTCCAGTAAATCAGTTTATGCAGAATGCGTCCACTGACAACTGGTCATTTCCACTACATCCTTTGCGGATGAAGCTTGATCTTGATTTGCTGTGCCGGGGCGGAACCTGGCCATGTCCCGGCCGCAACCGGCAGGCGTCCGATCAATGCTTCACTCGATCATGCCGAGGCGACCGTTGTGACTGCCCATGTACCAGTAGCGCCCGCGGGCATCGATGATCGCCTTGCGGATGCCGACATCCTTCGACGGCAGCGGGATGACCCGGAACTCCTCGCGCACCGGATCGAACAGCGATACGGTGTCGGTATCGATGCCATTGACCCAGACCCGCCCCGCGGCATCGACGGTGACTGCGTAGGCGCCCTTGCCGCCCGCCTGCGGCAGTTCCCAGGTCTTGACAATGCGCTGCGCGACGGGGTCGATGCGGGCCAGTCGGCCGTTGCCGTAGAGGGCCACCCAGAGGCTGCCGTCCGGCCCGGCCGCGATACGGCGCGGCCGCGAACCGGGACCGGTCGCCAGTTCACCGCTGCGGCCGCTCTGCGGATCGATCCATCCCAGCGAATCGCCGGCCAGGCGGCAATCCCAGACGATGCCCTGGCGGTCGATCGCGAGGCCGTAGGGATTGCCGCTCATCGGGTACTCGTCGATCCGTCCGCTACCCGGCGCCAGGCGGCCGACGCGCTGGCCGCCCTGCACGGTAAACCAGAGGTTGCCGCTGGCATCGAAGACGATCGTATGCGGGTCGCCGCCCGATGGCAGCTTGAATTCGCTCACCTTGCCGGTTTTCGGATCGAGCCGGCCGATCGTCCCGTTACCGTTGCCGGTGTACCAGACGATGCCCTCGGCATCGACGACGAGACCATGCGGCCGGGTGCCGGCGGGCAAATCCCACTCGACGAAACGCTGCGTCGCCGGCTCGAAGCGGGCGATGCGATTGCCGGTCATCACGGCAATGTAGATGTTGCCGTCCGGGCCCGGCGCCGGATCGCGCGCGAACTTCGGGGTCGGCACCGCCCATTCGCTGACCTTCCCCGCAACCGCCGGCAGGGCCCCGGGCACCACGCCATAGTTGGAGCCGCCGCCGAATGCGATACCGGCCAGACCCCAGGCAGCCACCCCGATCAGCCTACGGGCGACTCCGCCGAATGAGCGTGCCATGGCATTCCTCCTTCGCTGGCCATATTGGACTCTGACCGGAGCGACATGAAAGCGTTTCCCGCGGCGGGGCGGCAGCGACGATCCGGCCCGTCACCCGAGCCGGATTCTCTCGCCATAGCCCGTCATTTCCAGGTAGCCGCGCCCGATCTCCCGGCCGCCTTCCAATAACCGGACCGCGCCTTCCCAGTAGATGGCGCCGGTCGACCGGCGGCTGTCCAGTTCCTGGTCATCCATCAGCACCTGCAGCAGAAAAACCCGCTGCTCGATGCGTACGCGCCATTCCACCGGATATGTGATGCCGGTGCGCGGCGAGCGCCACTGCCGCAAAGGCTCGAAAGCGATGGCCGCGGGCGGGAAGATTTGCGTGCTGCCATCGGCCCGGCGCAAGCTGGCGGCGGCCCACAGTGCCGCCTCACGATCGCCGCGCAGACGGAAGGCCATCAGCGCGCTGCCGTCATCCAGATTGATGCCGATCCAGTCCCAGCCTTGCGCCCCGTCGGCCAGCAATTCGCTCGACCATTCGTGATCGAGCCAGGCCTGCCCGGTGACCTGCTGCGGCCGGCCGGCGAGCGTCACGCTGCCGTCCACCGTGAGCTGCGGCCGGCTGTAGTAATAGCTGGCGTGGCGCGGGTCGGACGCCTTGGTACTGAAACCGGCAAGGCCGTTGAGCATCGGCGGGCCGTTCGGTACGAGATTCAGGTCGTAGGCGAATTCCTGACTGCGCAGCGCTGCCCGATAGAGGCCCCCGTCCTGTTCGAAGCGCCAGTCGCCGACCCAGACCCGGGTTCGATCGGTGGCGAATCCGGCCCGGCCGAAGCCGACCCGGGCCGAGCGCTGGTCATGGCGCAGGCGGCCGAGCGCCGGATCGGCAATCGCGGCATGGGCGAGGATCAGCTGGCGTGGGGCAAAGGCGCTGGCGTTGTCCTCCCCGATCCCGGTGCGCACGCGGAAAAAGGTGGTTTGAAAACCAATCGGGCGACCCTCGGACAAATTCAGCCAGCCCGTTGCGTACCACCATTCGGTGCGAAAATCCGGATGCGCGCCGTGGTCGGCCGGGAATATCAATTTCCGCCCCGGCAATACCCGGGCAAATTCGACCACCTCCCTTGCCCCGGCCGCAGAGGCAGCAAAACCCGCCAGCGCCAGCAGGAAATCGCGGCGCTCCATCACCAGTCCTCGCGCACGGCCAGCACCGCATCCTGGCGCATCGCCTGGCGCCCGGCGAGCACCGCCGCCAGCGCCGCCAGGGCGACCAGGCCGGCGGCGAACAGCGCCAGCGAGGCCCACGGCACATGCAGATCCATGCTCCAGTGGAAACTCTGGCGATTGACCACTTCGATCAGCACCAGACCGATCGCGCCACCGGCGAGCAGACCGGCGGCAACACCAACGCCGGCGGCCAGCGCCCCCTCGTGCGCCAGCATCCAGCCGATCTGGCGACGGGTCAGCCCGAGGTGGCGGAGCATGCCGAACTCGCGCCGCCGGGCCGCCGCCAGCGCGGCGAAACTGGCCGCGACACCAGCCAGGCCGATGACGATGGCGACCGCTTCGAGCAGGTAGGTGACGGCGAATGTCCGGTCGAAAATACGCAGGCTGAGCGCCCTGATCTCTCCCGGCCGGGCGACCTCCAGCACGCCGGGGCCGGCCAGGGCGGTCAGCGCCGCAGCCACCCGGCCGGCGTCGGCATCCGCTGCCAGATCGATCGCTGCATCATTGACCAGACGGTCGCCGGTCAGGCGGCGGTAGTCGGCCAGGTCGATCATGATGGCGCCGGTCTGCCGCGCATAGTCGCGCCAGACACCCGCGACATGCAGATCGACCAGCTTCCCGGCGAGCGGCAGCGCCACCGTCTGGCCGACTCGCCAGCCGTATAGGTCCAGCATCGCTTCGGATATCCAGATCGCCGGCCCGGCCCCTGGCTGCGCCCTGCCGACCAGCGGCAGATTGCTGCCGTCGGCGGCTAGCGGGCGGGCGATCAGGGCGACCGGCGCTTTTCCGCCGGCCAGCCGCAGATTGTCGTGGCGCGTGAAGCTGCTGCGGTCGACCCCGTTTACAGCCGCAATTCTGGTTTGCAGGGCTTCGTCGAGATAGCCGCTGGTCCTTGCCTGGCCGGCGCGCAGATAGAGATCGGCGGGCAAAAGCTGGTGCAGCCATTGGTCGACCGAGTCGCGAAAGGAAGCGACCATGATCGCCATCGCCGCCGCCAGCGCGACGCTGGTCAACACCCCCGCCGCGGCCACCACGGCATGCCCCGGCGCCGCACCGAGACGCGCTGCCGCCAGCCGGGCCGACACCGGGCCGCGGTCGGGCAACAGGCGGGCGATGGCGGCGGCAAGCGCCGGCAACAACATGACACTGCCGGCCAGCAGAAAGGCCACCGCCAGGTAACCACCGACCGGCAGCTCGTCCAGCGGCGGAATGGCGCACGCCGCCAGGCTCGCTGCAAGCAGGCCGAGGCCCAGCCACGGATGCCCGCGGCCGCCGGGCAGCGCGCCTTCGTCGCCGGCCTTCAGGGCCTGGGCCGGCGCTATGGTCGCCGCCTCGCGGGCCGGCAGCCAGGCGCCGGCGATCCCGGCCAGCAAGCCGAGGGCGACATAGACCGCCGTCACTTGCGGCTGGAATTTCAGAACCGGCGTCAGCCCGGAAAAATAGCCGGCGCCCAGATCGCCGCCGAGCACGGCGAGCGCCCCCCAGGCCAGGCCATGGCCGAGAACGACCCCGACCACGCCACCGGCCAGCCCGACCATCGCCCCCTCCGCCAGCAGCCAGCCAAACAGGCTGCGGCGCGCCAGCCCGAGGGCACGCAGGAAGGCGAACTCGGTGCGGCGCCGCACGACGGAAAGCGCCTGCGCGGAAAAGACGAGAAAGCCGCCGGTCAGCAGGGCGATGGCTGCCAGCAGGGTGAGATTGACGCGGTAGGCGCGCGACAGATTGGCCGCCTGATCGGCCGCCGCCTCCGGCACCTCGATCAGCACGCCGGCCGGCAGCAAAGCCTGCAGCGCCGAACGCGCCGCGCCGGGCATCACGCCCTCGGCCAGCCGGAGATCGATGCGGGTGAGCCGGCCGATCCTGTCGAAACGGGACTGCACGACGGCGATGTCCATCACGGCGAGGCGGCGGTTTTCGGCGGCACCGGGGATATCGCCGGCGATCTTTAAAGTGATGCGCCGTGTGCCGGCCTGGAAGTCGATTGTGTCGCCGGCTTTTAGTCCGAGGGCGGTCTGTGCCGCGCCGCTGAGAAAGACGCTGTCGTCGGCCAGCGTCGCAAAGCGCTCTGCCGTTGCAGCGGGCTTCGGCAACAAGGCCGGCGTCACGCGGGCCAGCGCGAAGATATCCACCCCCAGCAGTTGCAGCGTTTCTTCCGTCCCTGCCCGCTTGATCTCAAGTTCCAGAACGGGACTCGCTTCGGCAACCTCCGGGCGGCTGGCCAGCAGGGCGTAGACGTTTTCGTCGAAGCCGCCGCGCGGCCCGACCACCTGCAAATCTGCTGCGCCGGCCAGCGTGCGCAGGCCGCGGCCGAATTCGCTGAGGGCCGCTTCATGCACCGCCTGAACCGCCATGCCCAAGGCGACGCCGAGAACGATGGCGATAAAGGAAAACAGCGTCGCCATCCGTCGGCGGGCCAGCGAACCGAGAAAGACCGGGGCCAGTCTCATCCTTGCAACCCGGCGGCCGTCAAACGCAGAACACGATCCGCCGTCGCCGCGGCCGCCGGCGAATGCGTCACCAGAATGCCTATGGCGCCGGCCTGGCGAATCCGCTCGGCCAGCAGTGCCAGCACTTTGGCGCCGTTGGCCGGATCGAGATTGCCCGTCGGTTCGTCGGCCAGCACCAGACGGGGGTTGTGCACCAGCGCGCGGGCAATCGCCACGCGCTGCATCTCGCCACCGGAAAGCTCGCGCGGCCAGCTTGCCGCCCGCTCGCCCAGGCCAACCGCATCGAGCAGTTGCTGCGCCGGCGCGTCGGCGGCATTGCCGTGCATGCCCTGCAGCCAGAGCGGCAGCGCGACATTCTGGCGCACGCTGAGATGCGGCAGAACATGAAAAGCCTGAAAGACGAAGCCCAGCTTGTCGCGCCGCAGGCGGGTCAGCGCATCTTCGTCGAGCTGCGCGTAATCGACGCCATCCAGCGCCAGCCGGCCGCCATCGGGCCGGTCCAGCCCGGCGATCAGGTTGAGCAGCGTCGATTTGCCGACCCCGGACTCGCCGACGATGGCGACGTATTCGCCGGCCTGCAGACGCAGCGAGACATCCTGCAAAACGGCGCGGCCGTTGAAGCGGCGGGACAGACCTTCTATTTCGAGCATAAACGGGCCGACACCGGCTCCTGTCAGCGATCACCGGGCGGAATGATCGCACGATATGCATGCCAGGTCGCATGACCGAGGATCGGCATGGTCACGACCAGGCCGACGAAGGCGGTGACGAAACCGATGCCGGCCAGGATCACGATCAGCGCCGCCCAGACCAGCATCGGCAAGGGGTTCTTCGCCACCGTCGCCAGGCTGACCAGCATGGCGCTGATGGCGTCCTCGTTGCGGTCGAGCATCAGCGGCACGGCGACGACGCTGATGGCGAAGATGAAGGCGGCGAAGCAGCCGCCGATCAGCAGATAGACGAGCACGAACTCGACGTTGTCGAAGGCCGCCAGCTCACGCAGGAAATCGGCAGCACTCGGCAAGCCGCTGGAATAGAAGACGGCGAAGGCCACCATCGAGGCGCGGGCCCAGATCAGGAAGACGACGCCGGTAACCAGCGCGAAGATGCCGAGGTTGGAGAGATTGCTCCGCCAGATCGTCAGCGTCGGCTGCAGTCGCGGCACTTCGCCGGCTTCGCGCTGGCTGGAGAGGGCGTAAAGCCCCATCGCCAGGCCGGGGCCGAGCAGCATGAAGCCGCCGACCAGCGCCACCGTCAGCGAGTAGGCGTGGCCGTAGAAGAAGACGATGGCCCAGCCCATCAGGGCGAAGGCAGCGCCGTAGAACAGGCTCGGCGCCGGCGCCGCATGCAGGTCGTCCAGCCCCAGGCTCAGCCAGCGCAGGGGTGCGCCCACCGGCACCACCCTGATCGCGGCAATGGCGGACTCGATGGAGACGGGGATACGCGCTGCGGCATCTTTCGAATCGACGGTCATTTTTTGTCCCTCCTTTGTTGCGGACAAAGCGGACGCAAAAAAGTGCCCCGGAATCTCTTCCGGGGCCAACCGAGGTTACTGCAGAGAGAGAGAGAAGGTTCGCGTCAGGCGTAGATCGGGGCGAAGGCCGCTTCGGGATTGGCGGCGGGGCCCTTGTCGCTCCAGTACGGCGAGAGCTTGCGCAGCTGGGCGACGATCGGCGGCACGGCGGCGATGACGCGATCGACTTCGGCTTCGGTGTTGCAGACCGACAGCGAGAAGCGGATCGTGCCGTGGGCGGCGGTGTAGGGAATGCCCATGGCGCGCATGACGTGCGACGGTTCGAGCGAGCCCGAGGTGCAGGCCAAGCCGGAGCTGGCAGCGATGCCGAGCTTGTTCAGCAGCAGCAGGATGGCCTCGCCCTCGATGTATTCGAAGGCGATGTTGCTGGTGTTGGGCAGGCGGTTGGTTACGTCGCCGGTCGGGAAGCAGTGGGTGATCTGGCTCAGGATGCCGGCTTCCTGCTTGTCGCGCAGGCGCTTCACTTCGGTGTTCTCGATTTCCATTTTATTCAGGGCCAGTTCGCAGGCCATGCCAAGGCCGACGATGGATGCCGAATTCTCGGTGCCGGCCCGGCGGCCACGTTCCTGGTGACCGCCGCGCAGCAGCGGCCGGAAGCGGCAGCCGCGGCGCAGGTAGAGCAAGCCGATGCCCTTCGGCGCATGCAGCTTGTGGCCGGACAGCGACAGCATGTCGATCTTGGTGTTCTTGAGGTCAATGGGAATCTTGCCGACGGCCTGCACCGCGTCGGTGTGGAATATGATGCCCTTGGCCGAGGCCAGCTCAGCCATCTCGACGACCGGGAAGATGCTGCCCGTTTCGTTGTTGGCCCACATTGCCGAAACCACGGCGACGCGGTCGTTCAACAGGGACTTGTACTCATCCATGTCGATCCGGCCCTTCTTGTCCACCTTGAGCTTGTGGACGATCTAGCCCTCCTTCTCCAGCCATTCGCACAGCGTCAGGATGGCCGGATGCTCGACGTTGGTGGTGATTACCGTGCTGCGGTCCGGCTGGGCCTTGGGGGCCGAGAGAATGGCCGTCGAGTCGGACGCGGTGCCGCAGGAGGTAAAGATGATTTCCGAGTCATGCTCGGCACCGAGCAGCGCCTGTACCTGGCCGCGCGCCTTCTTCAGCGCCTTGCCGACTTCGCTGCCGAAGGCGTGGATAGAGGAAGCGTTGCCGAAATGCTTCGTGAAGAAAGGGAGCATGGCCTGAACCACGGCGGGATCGCAGCGCGTGGTGGCGTTGTTGTCCAGATAAATCGGTTCCATGGCGCTGTCCTTTTGGGGTCTCTGTTAGGTTGTGGACGATTTCGAATTTGGCGGCTTTTTGCGGGTCGACCGCAACAGGCCGCGATTCGGGCAGTCGATCAGGCCCCTACCGGCATGTGCGAGGAAGGCAGCACCTGCACCAGTTCGCCCAGCGTTTCGATCATCTTCTGCTGGATGCCGCCGAGGGTGGCCGCTTCCATCATGCAGCCGGACGTTCGGATACGCGCCATCAGGTCGGGATCGCCGATCATCCGGGCGAAATCGTGCAGCGCGTTGGACATGCCCTGGACACCGTAGAAACTGCCCTCGAAGAACGGTTGACCGTAGGTGTCCTGCATCTTGCGCACCACGTTGAGCAGCGCCTTGGCGCAGACCAGCATGTTGGTCTTGGCCCGGGCGCATGGTTTGCACTTCATGGAAGCGCGACTCGCCGGAGAGCGTGCAGAGAATGCGCAGGCCGAGTTAGTCGAACAGCGGCGCAACATGCCAGAACTCGCCGGCAATGTTGTATTCGCCGATCAGATTGACGCCGTAGGTCGGCAGGCCGACCGAGCCGCCCAGGTGTTGTAAATGAAGACCGCCGACGGCGAATAGCTGTCGATCGCCTGCTTGATGGCATGAAACAGCCGCTTTTCGCCACGCCCCATGACGACATCGGTTTCCGACAGGTCGGTGGTCATGCCGATCTTGTAAAGCGTCACCCCGGACGAACGCGTCCCGCGGTTATCCAATGAGGAGCCGGCACAGGCGATCGGCCCATGGACGATATGCGCGACATCGGCGATCGGCAGCAGCGCGATCTGGGCGCCGTCGAAGGAACAGCCGCCGGCCGTGGCGCCAGGCTTGGGCTTGGCGCAGCCGGATTTTTCCTTGGTGTCATGGGTACAGGCCGGCTCGTCGAGCAGCGCCTGGATTTCGCTGGCTTTCATGCTGTTCTCCAGAGGTCTGGATAGCAACTAGCAAGACAGGCGCCACCTTCAATTCATTGTTTTATATGAATAAAAAACAAAGAGGATTGTCGCGAACGCGACAATCCTCTTCTCTCACGACAAATCCGCCTTACAGGGCGAGCAGATCGCGCAGCTTGGCCAGCATCTTGGGGCCCATGCCCTTGGCCTTGCAGACCTCGTCGAGCGTGGCGAACGGGCGGGCGGCGATGATGGCGCGGGCGACGCTGGGCGGCAGGCCCTTGACGGCAAGCAATTCCGCCTCGCTACCTTGGTTGACCGAGACCTGCTTGGCCGCTGCCTTGGCGGTGGCGGCTTTCTTGGCCGGTAGGGCGGCCGGTTTGACTTCCGCCTTCTTCACTTCGGGCTGCTTGGCTTCGACCGGCGCCTTGACTGCCTCGACAGACTTCGCAACAACAACGGTGGCTTTGGGCTTGTCGGCGGGCTTGGCCTTGGGCGCCGACTCCGTCTTTACCGGTGCTTCAGCCTTGACTGCTGCTTCAACCTTGACTGCTGCTTCAACCTTGACGACTGGCTCCGCCTTGACTGCTGCTTCGGCCTTCGGCGCGGCTTCCTCGGTGACCGCCGCTTCAACCTTGGCCACAACCTCAACCTTGGCCACTGCCGCGGCAAAGTTGCGGTAATCACGCGTCACATAACCGGCCGGCGTCCATTCGCGCAGCATCACGGTCAAAGCCGCACCATCTACCGGCAGGGCAGCCGGGACGTTGTATCGGCAGGCAGTCCACTCGCTGTCACCACCGAGGACACCGAGAATCAGGCTGGCCACCGGGCTACCCGTCCAGCTGCCGCCGGCATACGGCGCATCGAGCGCCCAGACTTCCAGCACCAGCGTGCCGCTGACGTTATCGGCCGCACGCGGGTTGGCGATGGCGTCGATCGCCAGATCGGCCATGCCGTCGTTCACCGTGCAGGCCACCTTGCCGGCCAGGCGCGGCTGGAGGAAAACTTCGCCGGCGGGATAAACGGCCAGATCGCCGACCTGCGGTTGGCCGTCGGCCGCGCTGGCCACCAGCGCCAGCCCGACGACATGATCGGCCGTGCCGGCCGGCGGCATGGCATTGCACAAGCCCGTTACCAGCAAGCTGCCCGCCACCGGCTGGATCGGGATTTCGGCGACCTTGACGCCGCTCAGTTCGGCGCCGGAAAAGCCGCGGTCGCTGGCCCACAGCTGCAGCGCCCAGGAGCGGCCGGCCGCCAGTTCGGCATCAGCGAAACTCACTTCGGCATTGAGATGGACGAAATCACCTTCGAAACGGTAACCGTGGTTTTCGCCGAGACGGGCAATGTTGCTGGGGAAGAAGTTATTGGTCATGAACGCAACCTGTTTTGCTTGAAAGGGGGCGCGCATTATATGAAAAAATTTCCGTTTTTTATCATGCAGTTAGTTTTAATTTTTAGGCACCAGGATGGTGCAAAAAAGCGGAAATTTTTGTCGCAAAAGCGTCATGGAATTGTTTCGCCAAGACCTTCCAAAGAAAGACACAACGAACCCTATTTCTCGACGAATGCCCGCTCGATCACGTAGTCCCCCATCTCGCCGATGTGTGGCGAAATCTTCAAGCCTTGAGCATCGAGCATGGCCGAAGTGTCTTTCAGCATGGCCGGACTGCCGCAGATCATTCCCCGGTCGTGCCCGGGATCAAGTGGCGGCTCGCCAATGTCCTCGAAAAACTTGCCGGTATGGATCAGATCGGTGAGCCGCCCTTCGTTGCGGAAAGGCTCGCGGGTGACGGTCGGGTAATAGACCAGCTTCTCGCGCACCCAGTCGCCGAAGAATTCGTGCTCGTTAAGCTCGTATTCGATGTAGTCGTGATAGGCCAGTTCATTGGTCCACCGGACACCGTGAATCAGGATGACCTTCTCGAAACGCTCATAGGTTTCCGGCTCATGAATCAGGCTCATGAAGGGGGCAAGGCCGGTACCGGTTGCAAACATGAACAAGCGCTTCCCCGGCTTGAGGTCTCGCAACACCAGGGTACCCGTCGGCTTGCGGCTGACGAGAAGCGGATCGCCCGCCTTCAGATGCTGCAGCCGAGAGGTCAAGGGACCGTTTTCGACCTTGATGCTGAAGAACTCCAGATGCTCTTCATGGCTGGCGCTGGCAATACTGTAGGCACGAGTCAGTGGGCGACCATCGACTTCCAGCCCGATCATGACAAATTGACCGCTGATAAATCGCAGGCTCTGGCTACGTGTGGTGCGGAAGGTAAAGAGAGTGTCGTTCCAGTGGTGGACGGAAAGAACAGTTTCGGTGCTGTAAGCGCTCATGAACGTATTTCAATTGGGTTGAAAGATATAGTGTTGTAGTGCCTTCGGTGTGACCTAGCGAGGCTGTTTTTATTCAGCACTGGCCTGAATTCGGAGGCGCAATGCGTTCGCATGTCCCGCCTCTTCTTCGGCAAATTCCGCCGCCATTTTTCGGACAACGGGGTCACCCGATTCGTCGGCTATCCGCCGATAGTAGGCTTCACTGCTTTCCTCACAGCTCAGTGCCAATGCAAGGGCGGTCGCAACATCCATGAAGCCATCAATCCCCTCCCAGCCGGCTTCCTCCGGGCTTTCTCCCGCCCGCCATTCGTATCCCTGGTCCGGTGGCTGAAGTTGACGGAAACCACCTCTGGTTTGCGCTTCCTTGAGATGCAATCGGCAGTAGCCAGCCATTTCCTCAAAAAAGCGGGCGACCTCGACACTGCCCTGAGTTTCCATGGCCGCAGCCAAATCGTCATAGCGCAATGCGGCAGCCGACTCCAGCGCGATGGCATGAGAAAGAAAGACTCTGACACTATCCATGACGAACCTCTTGCCGGTTAGCCAAACTTGAAAAGAATGCCGTAGCCGCCGCGTGGATAATTCCAGTCGACATTCTTGAACTCGTCGCAGACCACGCGGCAAGTGCCGCACTCCAGGCAGCCGTCGGTAATCAGCCCGATCTTGCCAGCCTCGAACGACCAGCAACCGGCCGGGCAGCAGACGGCACATTGCTGGGTCGGGCAACGACTGTTGCAGATATCCTCGTTCTTGATGCGGATATGTGGCAGGCCGGCATCGACCCGATAGCGGTTTTGATAGAGTTTTTCTTCAACCTTGATCATCGTCTTCTCCTACCGGGTAGCGCGCCACAGGCGATAGGCATCGCCGAGCAGGCCAAAAAGTGAGCGGCGTTCGCGGAAGGCAGCCATGATTTCCTTTTCCTTGCTCTGCTTGTCCTGGCCATCGACTGTCAGGAAGGTGTGCGCGGCCTGGTTGAGCAAGTTCGGGTAGTCGCCGATGAACTGCCGCTGCTTGTCGAGCGTGTCCGTGATGTTCCGGTACTTTTTCAAGTCCTTCATGACGAAACTATCGTCCAGTTTGGCCTTGTAGCGAGCCAGATTGGCGGCACTCGGTTCGTTGCCGTTCTGAAATAGCTCGATCAGCGTTTCAGCGGCGAGGCGACCGGTGGTCATCGCCAGATTGGAACCCTCGCGGTGCACCGCATTGACGAAGCCGGCGGAGTCGCCAACCATCAGCCAGCCGTCGCCGTACAACTGCGGCAACGCCTTGTAACCACCCTCGGGAATCAGGTGCGCCGCATATTCGCGGGTTTCACCGCCGGCGATCAGCGGCGCGATCGCCGGATGCGCCTTCATGCGTTCAAGCAACTCGGTCGGCGTCGTGCGCTGTGCCTTCATGTCGGACAACATGCAGCCGATACCGATGGCCAGCGAATCCTTGTTGGTATAGAGAAATCCCGTACCGACCATGCCTTCCGAAATGCTGCCCATCAGTTCAATGACCACGCCAGCCTGACCGCTCAGGTTGAAGCGGGCTTCGACGGTTTCCCTCGGCAGGAAAATCATTTCCTTGACCGCCAGGGCCACGTTGCTTGCCTGAATGTCCTGACGTAGCCCGCCTTGCGTCGCGACCAGCGAATTCACCCCGTCGGCGAGAATCACCGCATCGGCGTAAATCTTGCCATCCTCGCGCTCGACCTCGACGCCGATGACATGTCCCTGTTCATTACGCAGCAGCGCCTTGACCGTCATTTCGCAAATGACCAGGGCGCCCGCCTTCTGTACCTGATCTGAAAACCACTTGTCGAAGCGGGCACGGATGATGGTGTAGCGGTTGTAGGGCTCCTTGTTGAAATCCTCGGAGCGGTAATGGCCTCCGACAAAGGAGCGCTCGTCCATCACCCACATGCGCTGCTCGATAACGTGGCGCTCCAGCGGTGCGGAGTCACGGAAGTCGGGAATGATGCGCTCCAGCGCATCGGCGTAAAGAATCGCGCCCTGCACATTCTTGGAACCGGGATATTCGCCACGCTCCAGCTGCAGGACCTTCAGCCCGGCTTTGGCCAGCGTGTAGGCGGCCGCGTTGCCGGATGGCCCGGCACCGACCACGATGACATCGAATTTTTCGCTCATGCGGCCTCCTTTTGCGTCTTGCCCAGATAGGCTCCGAAGGTACGGGTCAGCGCTGGCAGGATCTGGGTACAGTCACCGACAATGGCGTAGTGGGCGAAATCAAAAATAGGCGCATTCGGATCGTTGTTGAGGGCGATGATGCAATCAGCGCCCTCCATGCCAACCCGGTGCTGAATGGCGCCGGAGATGCCCGCTGCGATATAGAGCGCCGGCCGCACCGTTTTCCCGGTCTGCCCGACCTGACGATCGGCATCTATCCAGCCGGCATGGATGGCAGCCCGCGAAGCGCCGACCTCGGCACCCAGCACGCTGGCCAGATCCCAGACCAAACGGAAGTTTTCCCCCTTCCCCAGCCCCTTGCCGCCGGAGACGATGATTTCGGCGTAGGGCAACTGCGGCTTGTCGCGCATTTCATCGGGGATGAATTCAAGAATCTTGGTGATGATGTCGGTTTCGACAAGGGCCGGCTCGAAATCGACAATCAAGCCAGAACGCTCGGGCTGTGGCACCGGCATCCGCATCACGCGATGGCGCACGGTGGCCATTTGCGGACGGTAATTGAGCGTGGCAATCGTGCACAACAGGCTGCCACCGAAGGTCGGCCGGGTGGAGAGCAGACAACGATCCTCGGGATCGATCGCCAATTCGGTACAGTCGGCCGTCAGGCCTGTTTTAAGCGTGGTGGCGACCGAGCCCGCCAGATCACGACCCAGCGTGGTCGCCCCGAGCATAAATATTTCGGGCTTGTAGGCGTTGACCAGATCGGTCAACGCCCTGGTGAATGGCACATTGCGATAGTCCGCCAGGACCGGGCTGGCAACACGATAGCAGCGGTCCGCACCGTAGTGAAAGGCCGAAACGCACTGCGCTTCGAGCGTCGGGCCGGGGACGCCCATCACGACGCCACACAACTCGACGCCAAGTTGATCGGCGAGTTGCCGCCCCTGCCCCATCAGCTCCCACGAAACCGGATGGACGTGACCACGCTCGCTTTCGATGAAAACCCAGACGCCACGGTAGGCGAGCAGGTTTTCGTCGAGTTTGACCTTGCGCTTCTTGATCGGTTTTGCTGTTTTAGGTTCTGCCATGCTGTTCTCCTGTCAGTCTCGGACGCCGGGCTGACGACGGTGAGCGAGTTCTTCCTGAACTCTGGGTGATTCCGCCAGGATTTGTTCGAGCAGCGCTGCCGCAGCTGCGTCCGGAGCGGCCGGGTCGAATGGAATCTGTTTGGCTTTTTCCGCACGCGGCGTCGGACCGAAGACGCGGCTGACCACGGTTGGACTACCCTTCAGGCCGACCAGCTTGATATCCTCGATACCCGCCGAAGTACGGTCCCACAGGCGCACGGTGGCACGGGCAGCACGGAACATGTTGGGCGTCGAGGCAAAGCGCAGTTCGTTGCTGCCCTCAAGCATGGTGATCAGCGCTGGCAGGCGGGTTTCCAGCACTTGCACGCCGCCTTCGGCACGCCGTTCGACGATGATGCGGCGCGTGGCCAGATCGACCTGACTGATGCGTGAGACGTAGGTCAGCAATTCCATATCCAGACGCTTGGCGATGCCGGGGCCAACCTGGGCGGTATCGCCATCGATGGTTTGCTTGCCGGTGAAGACGATGTCGACCGGTGTTTCCTTATGCAGCATGCGGATTGCCGAGGCCAGCACGTACGAGGTGGCCAGGGTGTCGGCGCCGGAAAAAATCTTGTCGGTAACCAGCACGGCATCGTCACAACCTAAAGAGAGTGCCTTGCGCAAGGCGGGTTCGGCCTGCGGCGGCCCCATGGTGATGACCGTTACCGTGCAACCAAGTCGATCCTTGAGGCGCAAGGCCTCTTCGATGGCAAACAGATCGTATGGGTTGATGATCGCCGGCACCCCCTGGCGCATGATGGTATTGGTCACCGGATGCACCCGGATATGGGTGCTGTCTGGTACCTGCTTGATGCAGACAACGATGTGCATGGTGTTCGCTAGCTCGGGTTAAAGGTTGAAATCAGGGTTGAAGCGGTAGCCAATGCCAATTTCGGTCTGGATATGGCGCGGCTGCGCTGGATTCATTTCGATTTTCTGGCGCAGATGGCCGACATAAACGCGCAGGTATTCGTGGTTGCCAGCGGCTTGTCCGCCCCAGACCTGGATCAGTAGCTGGCGATGGGTCAAAACCCGGCCGGGGTTGCCGGCCATCGCCAGCAGCAGGCGATACTCGATCTGTGAAAGCTTGATCGGCTCACCATTTCTGCTCACCGTGCGGCTAACGCAGTCGATGGTGAAATCGCCAAAGCGAATGATCGGATTGCTGTCGAGCCGCTGTGCTGGTGCGCGGCGCAGCAAGGCGCGTACGCGGGCCAGCAACTCGGGCACGCCAAACGGCTTGGTCAGATAATCATCGGCACCGGCATCGAGCGCTTCGACCTTGCCTTTTTCTTCGGTCCGGGCCGAGATGATCAAGATTGGCACCGAAGACCAGCCACGAAAATCACGGATGAACTCGGTGCCATCACGATCGGGCAAGCCCAGATCGAGCATGACCAGATGCGGTTTGTGTTTTGCGGCCTCGGTGGCGCCCCAGGCGGCGCTACCGGCCTCGAAGACCCGATAGCCCTCCGCCTCCAGCGCCGAGGAGACGAACTCGCGAATCCGCTTGTCGTCTTCAATCAATAGGATACGTTCCGGCTCCGTCATGCGTCCTCCTCCAGGCCGAGGCAAGGCGTCTTGCCGAGTGGCAGGGTGATATGGAAGCAACTGCCGCCTCCTTCCCGCCGGGTTGCCGACAGCCGGCCCTGGTGCGCCTCGGCAATACCCTTGACAATAGCCAACCCGAGGCCAGCCCCGGGAATACTGGATTCGGCATGTCCCCGCTGAAAGAGTCCGAACAGCGCTTCCACATCTTCGGTCGGCAGCCCCTCGCCGCGGTCGCAAACCGCGATATCGATTTCCTCGCCGAGTTGCCTGATGTTGAGTTCGACAGGGCTATCTCCAGGGGAATACTTGATTGCGTTTTCAAGAAGATTCCACAACGCCCGCTCGATCAGCACCGCATCGATCATCACCGGCGGCAGGCCCGGGGCAATGGCGAGGCCAATTTCACGGGTATCGGCGATGGACTTGACCTGTTGCAGCGTTGCCCCGACAACTTCTTCTATCGGTTGCCAAGCCAGGTTCAATTCAACGTTACCGGATTGCAGCCGCGCCATGTCGAGCAGATTGTTGACGAACTGGTTGATGGACTGCGCCTGCTCGCGCAAGCCGTATAACAGGGCGTGTTGCTTTTCGGGCGACAGCGTCGTTGCCAGCATCAAGGTATCCGCTGTGCCGACCAGGGCGGTGAGCGGCGTACGGATGTCATGCGACAAGGAGGAAAGAATGGTGTTGCGCAGACTCTCGCCGGCATGGCGCAGTTCAACGGCCTGCGCCACCTCGGCGTAATGCGTCCTTTCCAGCGCAACGGCGACCAGAGAACCGACCGTTTCCAGGAGTTCGCGCTGCGCCTGGGTTTCCAGCTGGCTGCCATCGACCTGAAGGCAAATGACACCATGGCCGGATTCGGCAGGCAGCAGTGGAAGTACTGCAACGACGATGGCCGGGACATCGGTCGGCCGGGTCAGCAGTTGCTTGCGCTCCAGACTGGCCTTGATCAACGCGATGTCCGCCAAAGCATTGGCGGCGGAATCAAAGTGTTCCGGCTCGACAAAATGCACCTGTCTGGCCGCAAAGCTGCGCTCGAGAAAGCGCAGGCTGGTATCGATGACGGCCTCGCTGGAGCGCGTTGCAGTCAGTTGCCTGGCAAACTCATAAAGCGCCTTGTTCCGGGCAGCCTGCGCTTCGACCACTTCGGTATGCGTACGAAGATTGGCCGTAACGTGGCCGACCAGCAGCGCCACAACCAGCATGATGACCGCCGACAGGAGATACTGAACTTCCGTAATGGCCAGCGAGAAATGTGGCGGCACGAAGACGTAGGCAAAGACAAGGGAGCCGAAGAGCGCCGCAAAAATGGCCACTCCTCGACCGTAGCGCACCCCGGTCAAGACGACAGCGAGGACATAGAGCAGCGCCACATTCGAAAGATCGAGCACGTCGTGCAATGGCGCGGTCAGCAGGGTTCCGGCCAGGATGTAGAACGCCGCAACAACATATCCCTTGATGGATAGTCGTTTGCCAATCAAACGCGAGAAGAACACGTCTTCCTCTCTGCCACAGTCTTCACGGAGCACCCCAAATCTGAATTTTCAGGATGCTAGAGGATGCGATATAAAAGCGCCGTAAAAAATGGGCTACCAAAATAAAACGCCGCCCGCCTTTTTGCTTGGCGGACGGCGTTGACCGTATCAGGCCGAATACACGGCCAGAATTTTCAATTTATTGGTCAGCGAGCTACCGCTTCGCTAGCGACCGGCGCGGCAACGGCCTTGTGCGGCGGCTTCGGGTGCCAGCCGAGCACGGCCAGCATGAAGAAGAAGCCGACGACATAAGCGAGCGCAACGTGCCAGCCATGCTTCAGCCACTGCACGGCCGAACGAGCTTCCGGGTACATGCTGGCGAGGGCGACGCCGGCCGACGAGCCAAACCACAGCATTGAACCGCCGAAGCCGACGGCATAGGCGAGGAAGCCCCAGTCGAAGCCACCCTGGCGCAGCGCCAGCGCGGTCAGCGGGATGTTGTCGAAGACCGCCGAGACGAAGCCCAGCGTCAGCGCGCTCTGCCAGGAAGCCGCCGGCAACTCCTCGACCGGCATCATCGAGGCGCAGAGCACCAGCGAGAGCAGAAAAATCGAACCCTTGACGGTTTCCGGCAGCACTTCCCAGTCGTGGCGGCGAACCGGAATGGTCAGGATGATGGCGGCCCACACGGCGACGCCGATGAACGGGAAGTGATCGGCCAGCGCCGGAAACCTGACGTTGATGGCGATGTTGGTGGCGACGGCGAAAACCAGCATGGTCGCGACGATGAAGATCCGGCCCCAGTCGACACGCGTGTGGGCGTGGGCGTTCTTGAGGATCGGTGAATAGGCGTGCTGCTGCCTGGCGCCGAAGTAGCCGATGATCAGCAACGCGACGCCGGCCGCGACGTAGGCGTGGAAGACGCTGGCCGGGCTGATGCCGTCGATCCACATCATCGTCGTCGTCGTGTCGCCAACCACCGAACCGGAACCGCCGGCGTTCGAGACGGCGACGATGGCCGCCAGGTAGCCGATATGCACCTTGCCCTTGAACAACTGGTGGGCCATGGCGCCGCCGATCAGGGCGGCGGCGATGTTGTCGAGGAAGCTGGAAATCACGAAGACCATGACCAGCATGACGAAGCCGCCCTTCCAGTCGTCCGGCAGATACTTTGGCAGGATGACCGGCACATGGCTCTTCTCGAAATGGCGGGCGAGCAGCGCGAAACCGGTGAGCAGGCAGAACAGGTTGGCGATGGTCACCCACTCATGGCCGAGGTGGCCGACGAAGCCGGCGACGCCGGGGCCGGTCGCGAAGCCGGTGAAGATGATCTTGTACAGACTGATGGAGAACAGGCCGGCGAGCGCGACGTAGAGGGTCGCATGATGGAACAGCGCGACGCCGAGCAGGGTCAGCGCGAAGAGGATGAAGTCGACCGGGATGCCGCCGACAGTCGGCAGGTTGCCGGCGGCAAAGGCGGCGGCGGGGAAAAGCGCCAACAGGGGTAAACAACGATACATGGCGGTTCCATTGCGGGAATGGTTTCGGGGCCGACATTTTACTTGCCGTCAGCCTTTTCTTGATTTTCACCCAAAAGATCAGCGCCGCATCCGCCTGCGCGAACTCGCCGTTGATTTCCTCGAGGTCGAAGATCTTGTCGTACGGCACCCCGGCTTCGGCCAGCAGCACGTTCATGTGGCCCGGCATGCGNNGGGTGGATGGCGAACTTCACCTCGACCCCGGCCTCTTCCAGAATCGACGTCATCTCCCACACCTTGTGCTGGGCATGCGCCACCGCCATGCCGTAACCCGGCACGATGATCACCTTGCTCGCGTAGCGCATCANNCGTTCATGTGGCCCGGCATGCGTCCCGCCACCGGGTGGATGGCGAACTTCACCTCGACCCCGGCTTCTTCCAGGATCGACGTCATCTCCCACACCTTGTGCTGGGCATGCGCCACCGCCATGCCGTAACCCGGCACGATGATGACCTTGCTCGCGTAGCGCATCATCGCCGCCGCATCGAGCCCGGACAGTTCCTTCATCGTCCCCTCGATGGCTTCGCCGGCCCCGCTGGCGACCATCGGCGTGAACAGGATGTTGGAGATCGGCCGGTTCATCGCCTTGGCCATCAACTGGGTCAGCAGTGTGCCGGCCGCCACGACGACGATATCTGCACGGCCAGCGGCCGGGCACCTACGGCATCTTCTTCGAATACCCGCACCCGGTGCCGGGCATCCTCGAAACCGAGGAAAACCTGCCGCTGCCGCAGTTGCTCGCCAGCCTGGCCATGCATTTCGACGCCTGAACTGGGGCGCCGGGCCGGCGCCGCTCAGGCGACTTCGGCCTGGAGGCTGAAGCGGTGGGCGGTAGCGCGAACTTCCTTCATGCGGCCATGGCCCGGAAGCACCTTCTCGGCGATGGTCACCAACCCGGCGCGCTCCAGTTCGTCGACATCCCGCTTCACCGCGCTACGGTCGCGATGCAGCCGCGCCGAAATCTCGGTGATCGAACCCGGCATCTCCTTCACGGCGCGCAGCAGCGCCAGACGGGCGGCCGTGATGAGCTTCATCACGTCGGCGGGGTCTTCGAAGCTGATGATGCGCTCGTCGGGAAGCGCTTCGCCACGATCAGCAGCCCTGGCCAGCTGACGGCCACGCCTGAAGAAATCGTCTTCCGTTCCGGTCTTGATCGTGAGCTTGGTCATTTGTGGTCCTTCAAGGCAAGCCAGTCGTGCTCAAAGCGTTCTTCAATGTCTTCGAAGCTGACGAACTCGATAGGTTCAACGACGCCGAAATAGTGGCGGTGGTGGCCGTCATGGGCATTGTCGTAGCCGACCACGCGTCCGTTGTCGCCGGCATGGAGGTTGTGGTTGATATAGGCCAGGTTGTAGCGCGTGACCTTCCCGGTCACCTCGTCGATCCAGATTTCCCGCCGCAGTTTTCCGTTGCCGCGCTTGTCGGAAATCTTGTGCGATTCATCGACGATCTTTATATCAGCCATGACTCATCATATCACGGCTGATATATCCAGGCCCAAGCGGTTGGCGGTGCGTTGTGCGACAACCATCATCGACCTTGCCAGCCCCAAAATCCGCCCTTTTTCCCGGTCGACCGCAACTGCCGGTATCCCGATTCCGTTGGCATCGCTACACTGCGCCTTTGCCCACCACCGCGCACCGCCATGACGCCGGAACAATTCATCACCCTCTGGAAGAACAACCCGCTCACCGAACGTGCCGGCGCCCAAGCCCATTTCGACGATCTCTGCGACCTGCTCGGCGTCGCCAAGCCGCGCGACCCGGAAAATTACTGCTTCGAGCGCGGCGCCAAAAAATCGACTGGCGGCGACGGCTGGGCCGACGTCTGGAAACGCAACCACTTCGGCTGGGAAAACAAGAAGCCCGGCCGCGACCTCGCCGCCGCCTTGAAGCAACTCACCGACTACGCCCTGCAGCTCGACAACCCGCCGCTGCTCGTCGTCTGCGACCGCGAGCGCATCGTCATCCACACCGCCTTCACCGGCTACCCGGACGAGCCGCGCGAAATCCGCATCGACGAACTGGTCGAGCCGGAAAAACGCCAGCTCCTCGCCTGGGTATTCACCGACCCCGAAAAGCTGCGTCCCGAAAAGTCCACCGCCGCCATCACCGCCCAGGCCGCCGGCCAGTTCGCCCAGCTCGCCGCCGCCATGCGCGGGCGCGGCGAGGACGGCCAGAAAGTCGCCCACTTCCTCGTCCAGTGCCTGTTCTGCATGTTCGCCGAAGACGAGCAACTGCTGCCGCACGGCATCTTCACCGACCTCCTCAGAAATGCCGGCAGCGATGCCGAAAAGGCCGTCCGCCGCATCGATAAACTCTTCGCCGCCATGCAGCAGCGCGGCGGTGAATACGGCGACCACGACATCGCCTGGTTCAACGGCGGCCTCTTCAAAAACATCGAAATTCCGCCGTTGACCGCAGCTGACCTCGCCGCCCTGCACCGCGCCGCCGCCGACATGGACTGGCGCGCCATCGACCCCACCATCTTCGGCACCCTCTTCGAGCGCGGCCTCGACCCCGCTGCCCGCGCCCCGCTCGGCGCCCACTACACCGACACCGGCACCATCGCCAAGCTGATCGAACCGCTGGTCAGCGAACCGCTCGCCGCCGAATGGGCCAGAACCAAGGCCGCGATTCTGGCCGATCTCGCCGCCAAACCGAAGAAAGCCAAGGCCGCCTACCAGACCTTCCTGCTCCGCCTCAACCACTTCCGCGTCCTCGACCCCGCCTGCGGCAGCGGCAACTTCCTCTACCTCGCCCTCAAGGCCCTGCGCGACATCGAAAAACGCGCCCACGTCGACGCCATCGAACTCGGCCTGCAGCCGCCGCTCAACATGGAAACCGGCCCGCACAACATCCTCGGGCTGGAAATCAACGAATTCGCCGCCGAACTCGCCCGCGTCACCGTCTGGATCGGCGACATCCAGTGGTGCCGGCGCAACGGCTACCCGCACGCCATCAACCCGATTCTCAAGCCGCTCGACGGCATCGAACACCGCGACGCGCTGCTCAACCCGGACTGCAGCGAAGCAGACTGGCCGGCAGCCGACGTCATCGTCGGCAACCCGCCGTTTTTGGGCGACAAGGTCATGCGCAGCGAACTCGGCGCCGACTACGTTGAAACGCTGCGCAAAACCTTCGACGGCCGTGTCCCCGGCGGCGCCGACCTCGTCACCTACTGGTTCGAGAAAGCCCGTGCCCAGATCGCGGAGGGAAAACTGCAAGCCGCAGGCCTCGTTTCAACGAATTCCATCCGTGGCGGCGCCAACCGCAAGGTGCTCGAACGGATAATTCAGACGACGCGCATTTTCGAAGCCTGGAGCGACGAAGAATGGGTCAATGACGGCGCCGCCGTACGCGTTTCGCTTTTGGGATTTGGGCCGATTTTTCCGGTTGACCGTAGCAATCGACTAGATGGCGTTGAAGTGGAGGAGATTCACGCGAATTTGACCGCCGGTCAGGGATTGGATTTAACAAAGGCCACGCCACTCTCTCAAAACGCGGGGAGCTCATTTTTTGGGCTTTGCTTGGCAGGCTCGTTCAAAATCACCTCGGACAAGGCGAATGCTTGGTTGAAGCTGCCGAATCCAAATGGAAAGCCGAACAGTGATGTTCTCAAGCCTATTTTCAATGGTGCTGACCTTACTGGTCGCTGGCGTGGAGATTGGGTAATCGACTTTGGGCTGAATTTGAGCGAAGGAGATGCTTCACTCTTTGAGGCTCCATTTGCTCATGTGGTTGAATTCGTAAAGCCTGAACGCATCACCAACAACAGAAAAGCGCGTGCCACATATTGGTGGCGGCATGGTGAAACTAGACCGGGTCTTCGGTCCAAACTCGCTGGCCTAACTCGCTACATCGCCACAGTGGAAACTGCGAAACATCGGTTTTTCGTTTGGTTGCCCATTAGCATTGCGCCGGAACATAGCCTAATTGTCATACCTTCGAGCGATGACGCAATGTTTGGACTTTTGTCATCTCGGTTTCACGAAGTCTGGACGATGGCAACAGGCGCACCATACGGCAATCATCCAACTGCACGTAGATATAACGCTACTAAAACATTTGAGCCTTTCCCCTTCCCGGCCGGCCTGACGCCGCGTGACACCGCCCCCGTCGTCGGTCAGGCGTCGCCGCCGTGCATGGCCAACGAAATCGTCGCCGAAAACATCGCCGCCGCTGCCCGCCGCCTGAACGAACTGCGCGAAGCCTAGCTCAACCCGGCCGAGTGGGTCGACTGGTTCATCACCCCGGAAGAGGAAAAAGCCGGCTTCCCCAAACGCCCGGTCGCCAAACCCGGCCACGAAGCCGACCTGAAAAAACGCACCCTGACCAACCTCTACAACGCCCGCCCCGCCTGGCTCGACCTCGCCCACAAACAGCTCGACCAAGCTGTCGCCGCCGCCTACGGCTGGTCGGACTACACCCCGGAAATGCCCGACGACGAAATCCTCCGCCGCCTGCTGGCGCTGAATCTGGAACGGAGCCAAACCAGCCATGTCGAATAAGTTGATATTCCGGAAACACGCATTGCAGCGCATGTTCCAGCGCTCGATCAGTACGGGCGATGTGGATTCGGTACTGGTGGACGGCAAATGCATCATCGCCTATCCCGACGACACGCCTTATCCCAGCCGGCTGGTTCTGGGCTGGTGAGGCGAGCGTCCGATCCATGTCGTGGCCGCCGACACGCCGGAAGGTGAGACAATCGTAATTACTGTTTATGAACCCGATCCCGCGCTATGGGAGCCAGGTTTCGAGAGGAAGAAGCCATGATTTGCCCGATTTGCAGATGCGGCCACACCCGCCCAGGCTTTGCCAGCGTGACGCTGGAACGCGACTCGACGACCCTGTTGTTCAAGAATGTGCCGGCACAGGTTTGCGACAACTGCGGCGAGGAATTCATCGACGAAACTGCCTCGACCAATTTGCTGAACACCGCCGAAGCCGCCGTCCGCGATGGAGTGCAAGTGGAGCTGCGCCACTACGCCGCTGCTTGACGATGTTGCGTTGGAAGCATGACGTCGACACCGACGCGCTTTACGTGCGTCGCAGCGATGACCCCATAGTCGAATCCGAACTGATCAAACCGGGTATCGTTCTCGACTACGACGAAGCAGGCAACGTCGTTGGCCTCGAAATCCTGAACACCGCCAGGCAAGATGATTCGCAGCCAAAGCGAACGGCCTGATCTCGGCGTCGACAGGGCGATTTAGCGCTTCATGCGTGAAATCACGCGCTAAGATGTGGGCATCCGGCCAATCTGCCGATCCACCCCGAACGCCAACCTTGCCCAACCCCGCCCCCCGCATCGCCGCCGCCGTCCCGAACGGCGCGGCCGACATCGACGCCACGATTTTCGCCTTCGCGCGCGACCTGCTCGCAGCGGGATGGCGCGTGCGCGGCCTGCTGCAGGAGTTCCAGGCCGCCGGCCCGAACTGCGAGGTGACCCTGGTCGATCTCGCCGACGGCACGCGTTACGGGATCAGCCAGCGCTTGGGCAGCGAATCAACCGCCTGCCGGCTCGACCCCGGTGCGCTGGCCGATGCCAGCGTCGTCATGCGGCGGATCGCCGGCGAGGGCGCCGACCTCGCCATCTTCAACCGCTTCGCGGCGATGGAAGCGGGCGGCGACGGTCTGGCCGCCGAAATGCTGGCGGTGATGAGCAGCGACATTCCTGTCCTCACCGTCGTCCAGCAGAAACACTTGGCAGCCTGGCGGCACTTCACCGGCGGGCTGGCCGCCGAACTGCCGCCCGAACGTTCGGCGCTTGACGGCTGGTTCCAGGCACTGCACGGCGGCTGACGGCGCCGCCCAGGCGCTCAGGCCGGCACGCCGAGCACGACGTGACTTGCCTTGATCAGGGCGCAGGCCGGCACGCCCGGCTTGAGGCCGAGTTCCATCACCGCCTCGTTGGTGATCACGGCATGGACCAGCGATCCGCCCGTCAATTTGATGCCGATATCGCTGTTGACCGCACCTTTTTGCACGCTGGCGACGATACCGGCCAGCTGATTGCGGGCGCTGAATTTCACCCCGCCATCCCCCGCCAGCACCATGACCCACGGCGCCTTGACGTAGGCGATGGCCGGCTTGCCGACAGCGAGGCCGAGCGCGGCGACGCTGCCTTCAGTGACGATGGCGACGATGCGGTCACCGCCCGGCGTCGTGACCTCGACCTCGGCATTGACCTTGCCGTCGGTCAGGGCGGTGATTTTTCCTTCGAATACGTTGCGGGCGCTGATCTTCATGTCGCTCTCCTTGTACTGTCGTTGGGCTGGCCCGGTTTTCGCTATATACCTCACAGCATAACGAAACACTGTAGGCACGTCGCAATCTAGCGGGCAGCGTTGCACACTATCAAGCATAGCGCAGCGTGAAAAACCGCTATTTTTCGACGTCGACCGCAGCAATTGCGTTATCTTTATATACGTAACAATATAACGTAGCAAAGGCGACAAAATGGAACAAATCGCACATCGTCTGCGCAGCAAGCTGGAAGTCGATACCGAGTTCGGCAGCTTTCTCGGCGACACCCGCATCCGCCTGCTCGAAGCCATCGACAAGCACGGTTCGATTTCGCAGGCGGCCAAGGCCGTGCCGCTATCCTACAAGGCGGCGTGGGACGCCATCGACGCCATGAACAACCTGGCCGACCAGCCGCTGGTCGTCCGCTCGACTGGCGGCAAGAACGGCGGCGGCACCTTGCTCACCGAACACGGGCGCAAGACCGTCGCCCTCTACCGGGCGCTGGAGGCCGAGTACCAGGCCGCCCTCGACCGCCTGGCGGCGAGCATGAACGACGGGCTGGCCAGCGACTTCCAGCAGTTTCGTCAGTTGCTCAAGCGCATGTCGATGAAGACCAGCGCCCGCAACCAGTTTGCCGGCCATATCGTCGGCCTGCGCGAGGGCCACGTCGATTTCGAGGTGCGCCTGCGGCTAGACGCCGAGAACGAACTGGTCGCCGTCATCACCCGCGAATCCGCAGAAACGCTGGGCCTCGCCATCGGCATGGAGATCAACGCGCTGGTCAAGTCCTCGTCGGTCCTGCTGCTGACCGACCCGAACATCCGCACCACCGCGCGCAACCACCTGTGGGGCGAAATCACGCGCATCCACGACGGCCCGGTGAATTCGGAAATCACCCTGGCCCTGCCCGGCGGGCGCAGCGTCTGCGCCGTCGTCACCCACGACAGCGTGGACAAGCTTGGCCTCGCCGTCGGCCAAACCGCCTGCGCCGTGTTCAAGGCCTCGGCCGTCATTCTTTGTCTTTACGCCTGAGAGGAAGCGCCCCATGAAAAACGCCCTGTTCCTTGCCGTCCTGCTCGGGATCACCAGTCTGGCCCATGCCGGCGAGAGAATTACGATAGCCGCCGCCGCCGACCTGCGCTTCGCAATGGATGAAATCGTCAAGCAATTCCGCACCGCCCAACCAGACGACGTCATCGACGTCATTTACGGTTCGTCCGGCAAGTTTTTCACGCAAATCCAGCAAGGCGCACCCTACGACCTATTTTTCTCGGCCGACATCGGCTATCCGCACGAACTCGAAAAATCAGGCTTCGCCGGCGCTCCGGCCGTTCCCTATGCCACCGGCCGCATCGTGCTGTGGAGCCCCAGCCGCGACGCCAGCAAAATGACGCTGAAGGATCTGGCCAATCCAAAAATCGGGAAAGTCGCCATTGCCAATCCGCAACACGCGCCTTACGGCAAGCGTGCTGAGGAAGCCTTGAAAGCGTCTGGGATATGGGAAGTCGTCAGCGCCAAGGCCGTCTATGGAGAAAACATTTCGCAGACGGCGCAGTTTGTGCAAACCGGCAATGCCGAGGTCGGCATCCTTGCTCTTTCTCTGGCCGTTAACCCGACATTGGCCGAAAAAGGCAGTTACTACCTGATCCCGGAGAATTTGCATCAGCCGCTGGAACAAGGGTTCGTCATACTCAAACGCGCAGCCGAAAACCCCCTGGCCAAACGCTTTGCCGCTTACATGAGCAAGCCGGAAGCCCGCGCCGTGATGAAACGCTATGGCTTCATGTTGCCCGGTGAAGCAAGCAACAAATAGCCGGTCACGGAAAATCGATGGCATGAACCCCTACACCCTGCCCGACCACCTGCTGGAAAACCTGCTGCACGACGATGCACCGTGCGGCGACGCCACCACCCTGGCGCTTGGCATCGGCGAATGCGCCGGGCGCATGGTCTTTCGCGCCCGCCACGAGATAATCTTCTGCGGCAGCGAGGAAGCGCGGCGCATGGGCGAGTTGCGCGGCCTGCGGGTGGCTGGAGAGGTCGTCGCCAGCGGCCAACGGCTCGCGGCAGGCACGGAAATCCTCACCCTGACCGGGCCGGCGAGCGCGTTGCACGCGGTCTGGAAGACGGCACAGACGTTGATGGAATACCTCTCCGGCATCGCCACGGCGACCGCCGCCATCGCCGCCGCCGCGCGCTGCGCCTTCCTGGCCGGCGAGGCGCTGCCCGATCCGCGCTTCGACATCACGACGACCCTGTGTAAGATTCGCGACCTGTTCTCACGACACTAAGCGCATGGAAAGCACCGACCTCGCCGCCGTCTGGCTGACCCTCAAGCTGGCCAGCGTGGTGACGATTCTCCTGCTCATCGTCGGCACGCCCATCGCCTGGTGGCTGGCGCGCACGCGCTCGCGCCTCAAGGGCGTCGTCGGCGCCGTCGTCGCGCTGCCGCTGGTGCTGCCGCCGACCGTGCTCGGCTTCTACCTGCTCGTCGCCATGGGGCCGAACGGGCCCATCGGGCAACTGACGCAAGCGCTCGGCATCGGCCTGCTGCCCTTCACCTTCCCCGGCCTGGTCATCGCCTCGGTGTTCTATTCGCTACCCTTCGTCGTCCAGCCCATTCAAAATGCTTTTGAAGCGATCGGCGAACGGCCGCTGGAAGTCGCCGCGACGCTGCGCGCCAGCCCGTGGGATGCCTTCTGGTCGGTCGCAGTACCGCTCGCCAGACCTGGCTTCCTGTCCGGCGCCATCCTCGGCTTCGCCCACACCGTCGGCGAATTCGGCATCGTGCTGATGATCGGCGGTAACATTCCCGGCCGGACGCGCGTCGTCTCGGTGCAGATCTACGACCACGTCGAGGCGCTGGAATACACGCAGGCCCACTGGCTGGCCGGCGGCATGGTGCTGTTCAGCTTCCTCGTGCTGCTGGCGCTGTACACCTTCAACCCGGCGCGGCGGAAAGCCTTATGAGTCTTGAAATCCAGGCCCGATTCCGCGTCGACCGCAGCGCTTTCACGCTTGACGTCGACCTGATCCTGCCCGGCCGCGGCGTCACCGCGCTGTTCGGCCATTCCGGTTCCGGCAAGACCACCGTGCTGCGCGCCATGGCCGGGCTGGAACGCGCCGCGGCCGGCTATTTCGCCCTCGGCAGCGAGGTCTGGCAGGACGAAAGCCGTGGCCGCTTCGTGCCGCCGCACCAGCGTGCCCTCGGCGTCGTCTTCCAGGAAGCCAGCCTGTTCCCGCACCTCTCGGTGCGCGGCAACATGGAATTCGGCCAAAAAAGGACGTCGACCGCAGCAAGGCGCTTTTCGCTGCCCGAGATCGCCGAACTGCTCGGCATCGCCCACCTGCTCGACCGCGCGCCCGGCCAGCTTTCCGGCGGCGAACGGCAGCGCGTGGCGATTGCCCGGGCGCTGCTCGCCGCCCCGCAGATCCTGCTGATGGACGAACCGCTGGCGGCGCTCGACCTCAAACGCAAGCTGGAGATCCTGCCCTACCTGGAGCGCCTGCACGGCGAGCTGTCGATCCCCATCATCTACGTCAGCCACGCCCCCGACGAGGTGGCCCGCCTCGCCGACCATCTGGTGCTGCTCGACCAGGGCAAGGTTGTCGCCAGCGGACCGCTCAATGCGGTGCTGAGCCGCATCGACCTGCCCGCCACCTTCGCCGACGACGCCGGCGTCGTCATCGAGGCCGCCATCGCCGCCCACGAGGCGGACGACCTGACCCGCCTCGAATTCACCGGCGGCCGCATCCTTGTCTCGCAGCGGCACGAGCCGGTCGGCACGCGGCTGCGCTGCCGCATCCATGCCCGCGACGTTAGCCTGGCGCTGGCGCCGCCGGTTCAGACCAGCATCCTCAACAGCGTCGCCGCCACGGTGGCCGAGCTGGCGCCGACCAATACGCCGGGGCATGTGCTGGTCAAGCTCGATGCCGCCGGCACCCCGCTGCTCGCCCGCATTACCCGCCGCTCCGCCGAAAAGCTGGCGATCCGCCCCGGCCTGGCGCTGCACACGCAGATCAAGGCCGTCGCCCTGCTCGCCTGAGCCACGGCGCATCCCGCTGTCTGCACCCGGCAGGTGCCTGCAGCACAAATCAAGTGCATCGCGACAGCGGACCGAATATGGTGCAGAATCCTTTTCCCGGTGAATTCAGCCACTTGGAACGACGGCGCCTTTCCGCACGTTTTTTGCTTCTAGAAGCTACTACAACTCGAGCAGCACGCGATGACCCAGGTGTATCAACTCAACCCAGGCACGAATCAGGACTGTCCGCCGGAAGGCACCCGCCGCATCATCGACGGGGTCGAGCGGGTTCTCTACGACGGTTACTGGATCAAGACCTACCCGGTCCCGGCCGACACACTGGAAGCCAAGAAGCGGCTGATCGAAGGGCTGACCCGACGCCTGTTCAACCATACCGAGCACGGCCTCAACATTCCCGGCACCCGGCTCGGCGAGGCCAAGGCGGCGCATGCGGCGGAAACCGACCCGGCGCGCAAGCGGGTCAAGGCCGCCATGCTGGCCGGCGCCTACTTCAACCGGGCGACCGACATTTTCCGCCGGCTGGTCGAACTGCAGGCCGACGGCATCGAGATCCGCAGCGACGATGCGCTGATGCGCGAATGCGGCCAATGCCTGCTCGACGCCATGGAGCTCGGCCGCTTCGTGCTCCACCGCAGCGGCGAGGAAGGCATCGACGAACTGTGGGGCGAACCGTTCCGGGCATTCTCGATTCCGCTCGAGGATTTCTACGAAAGCCGCTATATCAAGATGGGCCAGACGATGCGCGACATCGACCGCATCGCCAATGCCATGATCGCCAATTTCACGCAGATTCCGGCCTTCGCCTCGATCGACGGGCTGGTGCGCGACCTGGCCGACGCCGCCAAGATCAAGACCGAGAATCTGCGCACCGACCGCGACATTTTCGAAGTCTGGTCGCAACTGGTCACCGCCGCCGAACGGCTGGCCAATTATTCACCGCTGCCGCAGGCGGTCGACAACCGCAAGCCGGAATCGCTGACCCACCGCGTTTCTGAAGGCCTGCTGCTGATCCGCCAGGGCCGCGATCTGATCTTCTACCTGGCCCGCGCCCGGACGCCAATGCCCAAGAGCACCCGCGAATACATCGAGCGCTGCGCAACCTACCTCGAAACGGGACGCGTCCCGCTGACCCCGGCGCCGCTGCCCGCCTGATTTCGGCCGCCCGGGCGCTCAGGCCAGCGCCGCCATCACCCGCCGCCCCTCCGCTTTGGCCTTGTCGACCATGCCCTGCGACAGATAGGTGCGGCCGCAGCACAACGGGCGTCCGGGTTCGCCGTCGTTTACAGCCGGGCGCAGGACCTCGACCGCATAGCCGCCCGCCGTCAGCACGGCATGGGCCGCCGCGGCGACTTCCGGCGTGTAGTAATGCGTGAAGGTATCAACAAAAAGCACCACTTTTCCGCGTTGACCGCAGCTGTCGGGACTTTCGGCGACGAAGGGCCGCCGAGCCGGCGCTGGAATCGGCCGCGCGGCTGAAATCCCCAGCCAGCGTTCGGCCAGGCGCGCCAGCAGCGGCGAAGCATTGCGCCAGCCGACCAGCCACGCCAGCGGCCGGCGATGGCGATGCAGCCAGTCCGGCAGCCCGCCGAACAGGCGGGCGCGGCGCGGTACACCCAGCAATTCGTTCCGCTGGGCCAGGTATTCGGTCTTGATCAGGGTCATGTCGACGGCACTCGGGCATTCCTTCTTGCAGCCCTTGCACGACACGCAAAGATCCATCGCCGCCGCCAGGTCGGGATGGCTGAAAGGCTGCGCGCCCAGTTCGCCATTCAGCGCCGCCTTTAACGCCTTGACTCGCGCCCCGGTGGAATGCGCCGCATCGTGCGTGATGCGAAAGCTCGGGCACATCACCCCCTTGCCGTCGCGCTGGCACTGGTGATTGTTCATGCAGACGGCAACCGCCTTGGCGTAATTGCCGCCGGTCGCCGGAATGCCGGCATAGGCATCGCCCATGCCGTAGGTGTCGTAAGCCGACCAGTCGAGATGCGTTTTCATGCCCCTGACCAAGCAAAACCGGCGCCAGTGCTTTTCACTTTACTATCAGCCGGATAGAAGTTTTGCTGGTGTCGGGATTGCGACAAGGGCGCCGACAGGCTGTTTTTTTGCCGTTCAAGCTTTGCAGACCGGCACGAATAATGATTTGCGCAAAGGTTCTATGCGGTCAGCGCTGCTAGCATTCGACCATGAGCCTTTACCAAGACATTGCCGATCAAACGGAAAAGCTGATCAGCGACGGTATCCTGCGCGCCGGGGATCGCCTGCCTTCCGTCCGGCAGGCTTGCCGCACCCATGACATCAGCCCGATTACGGTCACCCAGGCGTATTACCTGCTGGAAAGCCGGGGGCTGATCGAAGCGCGCCCCAAATCCGGCTATTTCGTTCGCGCCCGGCTTGGCCGCAGGCTGCCGGAACCCGAGATTACGCACCCGGTTGGCGGCTCGACCCAGTTGCAGGTCAGCGATTTCATCTTCCAGATTCTGGACAGCGTGCGCGATCCATCGGTGGTGCCGCTCGGTTCAAGCTTCCCCAGTCCGTATCTGTTCCCGTTCGACAAGCTCGGGCGTTTTCTGGCCAGCGCAGCGCGCAAATTCGATCCGCTCGCCACAGTGACCGACCTGCCACCGGGAAACGAGGAGTTGCGCCGTCAGTTGGCCTTGCGCTATATCGCCCACGGTGCTTCGGTTTCGCCGCAGGAAATCGTCATCACTTCCGGCGCCTTGGAAGGGTTGAACCTGTGCCTGCAGGCGGTGACGCAACCGGGAGACCTGATCGCCATCGAGTCACCGACGTTTTACGCCGGCCTGCAGGCCAGTGAGCGCCTGGGTTTGAAAGTGATCGAAATCCCCAGCCATCCGCGTGAAGGTGTCAGCCTGACGGCACTGGAAGAGGCGCTGTGCCGGCATCCGGTCAAGGCCTGCCTGCTCATGCTCAACTTTGCCAATCCGACCGGCAGCCTGGTGACGGACGAGCGCAAGAAAACCCTGGTCGAACTGCTCTATCGGCATCAGGTACCGCTGATCGAGGACGACGTTTATGCCGAGCTGTACTTTGGACGACAAGCGCCGCTGTGCAGCAAGGCCGAAGATCCGGATGGTCTGGTCATGCATGTTTCCTCGTTCTCCAAATGCCTGGCGCCGGGTTATCGCCTGGGCTGGGTCGCTACCGGCCGCTATGCCCATCAAATCAAGCGGCTGAAGCTCTCCACCAGCCTGGCGACGACTGTGCCGGTCCAGATCGCGCTGGCCGACTACCTGAAACATGGTGCTTACGAGAACCATCTGCGCCAGTTGCGGCGCAAGCTGGCCGAGCAGGAGGCTGCTCTGGTCGCGGCCGTCGAGCGCTACCTCCCGGACGGCACACGGCTGGCCGCGCCGCAGGGCGGCTATTTCCTGTGGCTGGAACTACCGAAGCAGGTCGATACCCTGCTGCTGCACCAGCAGGCACTGACGCGGGGCATCAGCATTGCGCCCGGTCCCATCTTCTCGGCCAAGCGTGAATTCGGCCACCATCTGCGCCTCAATTTCGGCCATCCCGATTCTGCCAGCCAGCAGGAAGCAATGGCGACGCTCGGGCAACTGATCGCCGCTCAGCTATAGCGTCGCCCAGCGCGCGAACTGATGGCCGTAAAACGCCGTCAGGAGAAGCGCAATCGGCGTGAAGGCGATGAAGCCGCGCAATACGTTGCGGATGAACGGATGTGCCAGTTCAGACTCGATGAATCTCCGGGCAATCAGGTATCCCTTGATCCAGACGATGGCTGCGACCAGGACTTGCAGCCATGCCGCGCCATGAAACCACTGGCCGAGCACGAGGCTGAGCAAGGTCAGCGCAACCAGCGCAAGCCAGGCGACGACAAGCGGAGAAAGCGTGGTGCCCGGTTGTTGGGTAGCGTGTTCCATGATTCAGACCAGTACGTAGAAGAGGGGGAAGATGATCAGCCAGATGATGTCGGTGGCGTGCCAATAGCTGGCCAGCGCTTCGAGGCCACTGTAGTCCTCTGCCGTGTAGCCACCGGCCAGGTGTCGTGCAAGCACCCAAAGGATGCCGAGAATACCCCAGACGGCGTGCACCAGATGGTTGAAGGTCAGATAGTAATAAACGGTGAAAAAGATGCCCGACTCGCCATTGATGCCCTGAGCCAGATTCCACTGGATTTCGAAATATTTGGCGACCGGATACCCGAGCGCGACGACCAGCCCGGCGATCAGCCAATACAGCGAACGTCGGCGCTCGCCGGCGCGCATCGTCGCCACCGAGCAGGCAATGCAGAAACTGCTGGTCACCATCAGCAGCGTGATGACCGTGCCGGACAGCCGGGACAGGCGTTCCGCACCCTGTTCGAACGACTCCGGAAAATGGGCGCGGGCGACGAAATAGACGACGAACAGCACGAGAAATTCGACGAACTCGCAGCAAATGCCAACCCAGATGCCCTTGTTGCCTGGAATGCGCCCAAGGCCTGAGGACTCTTGCTGCGTTTCGGGGAGCGGAATGGCAATTGCCGTCATGTTTGCAGACTCATGATTGGAAGCCGCTATTTTTCCAGTACCCGGAAAAAATCACAGGGACAGGTACGGAGATTCTCAACCGGCACAGTTGGTCGTTAACTCGGGAATCTGTACCTGTTGGAAATTTGATAATCTGAAACTGTTCCTGTTTCGTTCCCGATGATTTACTGGCGGCCATCCACGGATCAGGAGCGCAATCATGAGCAAGCCCGTCAGCAAGGTTCGCGAAGCGAAGCTCGAGCTGTACCGCAAGAAGGGAAAAATTCACGCCAAAGCCATCGAAGGCAGGTTCAACACGCTGCGCTGGGCCATGGTCTGGTTCACCCAGATCATCTTTTACGGTGCTGTCTGGCTGAACTGGGAGAGCAACGGTGCGGCCCGCCAGGCCATCCTGTTCGATATCGCCCACGAAAAGCTCTACTGGTTCGGCCTGGTGCTCTGGCCACAGGACGCCTTGCTGCTTGCCTTCGTGCTGATACTGGCGGCGACCGCCCTGTTTCTCGTGACCGCACTGGCGGGCCGGCTATTCTGCGGCTTCGCCTGCCCACAGACGGTTTATACAATGATCTTCACCTGGATCGAAGCCAAGGTGGAAGGCGACCACCTGGCCCGCCTGAAACTCGACCAGGGGCCGATGAGCGGTCGGAAGCTGCTGCTCAAGGCGATCAAGCACGGCCTGTGGATCGTGATAGCGGCCTGGACGGCAATCACCTTCGTCGGCTACTTCACACCCATTCGCGAATTACTGCCGACGATCTTCAAACTGGATACCGGCCCCTGGGAAGCCTTCTGGCTGATTTTCTACACTGCCTTTTGCTATGTGCAGGCAGGTCTGGCGCGCGAGGCCGTATGTCAGCACATGTGCCCATACTCCCGCTTTCAGGGCGTGATGTTCGATCCGACGACCGCCAATGTCAGCTATGACCGCCAGCGCGGCGAACCGCGCAATGTCAGGCATCAGGCCGGCAACACCGGTGACTGCATCGATTGCGGCATCTGCGTGCAGGTCTGTCCGACCGGCATCGACATTCGCGACGGGCTGCAATACCAGTGCATCAACTGCGGGCTGTGTATCGACGCCTGCGATCAGGTGATGGAGAAGATCGGCGCCCCGAGCGGCCTGATCCGCTTCGCTTCCGAACAGGAACTGGCGGGTCAGCCAAAGCCAAACGGCCTGCGCAGTCGGCCGCGGGTCGCTGTCTATGCCAGCTTGCTCCTGATATTTGCCGGTCTGGGCGCGTGGACCGTGAGCCAGCGCTCCCTGTTGTTGGTCGATGTCTTGCGCGACCGCGGAGCGCTGCTGCGCGAAACACCGGAGGGACGCATCGAGAACGCCTACACCCTTAAATTGATGAATCTCGACGACGCCCCGCGGCAGTACACGGTTGCGGTCAACGGCTTGCCGGGGCTGGAAATTGTCGGGGTAAAGGAATTCTCGGCCGAGCCGGGCAGTATCCGCCCGGTGTCGATCACTGTCTCTGCACCGGGCGACGGGAGTCTGTCGGGGATTCAGCCGATTCATTTCGATATCGTTGGAAAACACGATGCGGCAACCCGCGTGCAGGAAAAAAGCAGCTTTGTGCTGCCTTGACCACCCTTTCCAAACAGGACCCTGATATCCATGGCGCTGCCTTAAGCCGATGTTGCTGCGGGCTGTGAAAAAACAAAGGTTGAGAGTCTGGCTTGAAGTGTGATGCACTACCTGAATCGGCTAGAGCCAGAGCGAACCTGATCGGCCCATGCAGGCAGGCAGAAAGATCCGGACACGCCTCTTTTGAAACTATTTATCAATCGTGATTGCTGCGGTGCACAATTTTCAAATAAGTGCGCTATACTGTTCTTCGAACACATCGACAACCTTATCTAGGAGACAACAAATGTCTATCAAACCTGAGCAATTCGCAGCTGCCAACAAAGCCACCGTTGATTCCCTGCTGTCCGTCGCCAACACTGCCCTAGCATCCGCCGAGCGTATCGCTGCCCTGAATCTGAACGCTGCCCGTTCGGCCCTGGAAGACACCGCTTCCGGCGTCAAGTCCGTGCTGAGCGCCAAGGATCCGCAAGAAGCCCTCGCCGTTCAGTCCTCCCTGGCAAAACCGGCCGTCGAGAAGGCTGTCGCCTACTCCCGTTCGGTGTATGAAATCACGGCCCAGACCCAGCAAGATCTGGCCAAGATGGTTGAAGCCCAATTCGGCGACTTCCAGAAGTCCATCGCTGGCATGGTTGAACTGGCTACCAAGTCCGCACCGGCCGGTTCCGAGAGCGCCATTGCAGCGATCCAGAATGCAATTGCTGCTGCAAACTCGGCTTTCGGCAACATGAACTCCGTCGCCAAGCAATTTGCTGACGCTGCTCAAGCCAACATGACTGCGGTTACCAAGAAGAGCAAGTAAGCTCTTTTCGGGTTTCCCGAAATTAAAGGCCCCGCGAAATTCGCGGGGCCTTTTTCATGGCGGGACAAAATCATGGAACCGCCCACGCAGTCAGCCTCTTCAGCAATTTTAAAGACGCTGGACAAGCCTGTATTTTCACAAGCAGCCATAAATTTGTTGCGGTGCACAATGTTTTTTGGCATAATGGCATCTGTCTCCTCCATCTCCTCCAAGAAATGGATTTAGCCCGCCTCGCGCGGGCTTTTTTTCTTGGTTGTGCCAACCACTGCCTTGCTCTGAGGCAGCTTCTCTCATTTGTGACGGCCACAAAGAAAGGAATCCTGATGCACACCACAAAGGTTTTCGAATATCTGAAGAAACATGGTCAGCTACTCGACCTCGATATTGCAGCAGCAACCAATATTTCGCTTGATGAGGTTCGCGCCTCCCTGTCCGAACTGTCGGCACGCGGCGATATTTCCCGATGCAGCGTCACCAGCTACGTCAAAGGCAAAGCGATCGAAGGTTTTCAGTGCAGGCTTTCCGGGTTTGTTCCACGCCCGGCGCCAGGCAGGAAACCGGCTGCCAAGTAAAAAGGAGGGGTCCCCGAATGGAGAATCCAATGCCGGAAAATGACGACAAATCAAAAACTGACGCCATGCTCGAAGCGGCACTGGGGGGGCTGACGCCTCATCAGCTATTGGTTCAGGCATCTCTGGCCGAGGCTGCCAATGTGGCCGAGCGCGAAGCTGCAAAGGCCAAAAATCGGGAACGGGCCTTGAAATTGCTGGAAGCCATCGAGAAATCGAAGGGCTAGCCTGAGAGGCAGCACCGCTGCCTGAGCCGGCCACACCGCCCCCATGAACAGCAAGACTGGCTGATCATGGGGGCGCTGCAGTTCACCGGGGTCACTTATACGAGCCGGGAAATGTCATTTCAAACTCAGGTTTCCGAGCCGCTGTCACATTTGCGACAAGGCACCCAGCAAGGCATTCCACGAGATTCCCCATCCCGCTGATTTTTAATACGAAAAATCTCTGGCACAACGATTGCTGAAAAGACTCCGCACAGCTATCGAGGGGCCTTCATCGTGGAACTTCCAGTCATCAACAATACCGCGCGAGCATCGGAAAGCCGCGGTTGCGCCTCCAGCGGCTACGGTACAGCCCCGGATGCCTTGGGCCATCTGCCCGACCACATCCGCGCCAAGGTTCAGGACCACCCATGTTATTCGGAAGAAGCGCACCATTACCTCGCCCGCATGCATGTGGCCTTCGCCCCGGCCTGCAACATCCAGTGCAATTACTGCAACCGCAAGTACGACTGCTCCAACGAATCCCGTCCGGGCGTCGTTTCCGAGTTGCTGACGCCGGACCAGGCGATCAAGAAGGTCCTTGCCGTCGCCACCGAGATTCCGCAGATGACGGTCCTTGGCATCGCCGGACCCGGAGACCCTCTCGCCAAACCGGGCCGCACCTTCGAAAGCTTCGAACAGCTGTCCGACTGAAGCGCCGGTCTTTGGTTGCTGTTTTCAGGCGAAAGCAGAACACGCCGCAACGATTGAGATAAAACCGAGGAACTTTGATCTGGGGCATAGGTTGCACACTTGGTGGCACACCTGCCATAAAGCAAAAACCCTTGTCAGCCGAGGCAGGACAAGGGTTTCAATGCTTTTGGTTGCGGGGGCAGGATTTGAACCTGCGACCTTCGGGTTATGAGCCCGACGAGCTGCCAGACTGCTCCACCCCGCGTCCGTCAGAGGGCCAAATTATCCACTCCGAACCCAACCCTGTCAACGCTTATTCGGAGAATACGGCCAGTTAACTTGCCAGCCAGTCCAGCATGCCTTCCCACTGCTCGATATCCCGCTTATGCCGGGCACGCGGAGGATCGAAGATGGTCAGCCCGGCAGCGGCGACATTGATATAGTTTTGCGTGGCCCGCAGGTAGGCGACTATGGGAATATCGAAGTGCTTGAGATACTCCTCGAGCATCCCGGCGGCCTTGGTCCGCGGGTCGACGCGCATAGCGACAATGCCGAGGCTGCCACGCCGGCCGCGCATCTCGTTGCGAATCGAATTGAGAAAATCTTCGGTAGCCGCCATGTCGAAAACCGATGGGACCAGCGGCACCAGCACCTTGTCGACGGTACGCAGATAATCCGAGAGCTTGTAGCCCTGCAGCCCGGCCGGCGCATCCAGCACCGCCCAGTCCGCCTCCTGCGGCAGGTTCAGGACAATCTGGTTGCCGGCGAAATAGCCGGTCACCGGCGCCATGTCCGGGTCGCGGAACGCCATCCAGCGGAGCGAGGATTGCTGCCGGTCGAGATCGCAGAGCGTGACCTTTTGCCCCTGATTCGCGAAATAGCCGGCGAGATTGGTCGACAGCGTCGTCTTCCCCGCCCCCCCCTTCGGATTTGCCACCAGCACCGCACGCATACCTGTCCCCTTAATATTTGTCCCGAGATTATATTCGCCGCTGCAGGGCTGGCATATACACATAGAATCAAGCTTTTTCCCTTGCGAGCATTTCATGGTCACCAAAGTTGCCGGCGAACGGCAGGGTATTCAGTCGATAGAAGTGGGTTTTCGTCTTTTGCGCGTGCTGGCGAGCGCCAATCGCCCGATGATGCTGCGCGACATCGCCAAGGGTGCGGGGATGCCGGCGGCCAAGGCGCACCGCTACATGGTCAGCTTCATGCGTATCGGGCTGATCGAACAGGACAGCGCCAGCGGGCGTTACGACCTGGGCAGCTACGCGCTGGATCTTGGCCTGTCCGGCCTCGGGCGCCTCGACCCGGTGCGCCTCGCCGGCCCGATCCTGGAAAATCTCTGCGAGGAGATTCAGGAAACGGTGGCGCTGGCCGTCTGGGGCAACCGTGGCGCAACGATCGTGCGCATCGTCGATGCCGGCGCGCCGATCACCATCACGCTACGCGCAGGCACCGTCCTTTCGCTGTGCAAATCGGCAACCGGTCGCGCCTTCGCCGCCTTCTTCCGCTCGCCTTTCCTCAAGCAGATGCTCGATGAAGAACTGCGCGAAGCCTCGGAAGCCAGCAAAACGGCAATCACCACCATCCGCCGCCAGCTTGAAAAGACGCTGACCGAAATACGCCAGCACGGCATCTCGCGCGCGACCGGCAGCCTGACACCGGGCATCAACGGCTTCAGTGCGCCGGTGTTCGATCATTCCGGCAGAATGGTCGCGGCCATCACCTCGCTGGGGTCGGTTGGCGAGTTCGACGTGGAATGGGACAGCACGGTGGCGAAAGCCATGCTCGCGGCAGCCGACAATCTGTCGCAGCGCCTCGGCTACAAGGGTGCCGGCGAGGAGTGAAGATCGCCGGCGCAGGCGCTATCCCAGGCGGGTGATAGCCGGCAGGAAGACCTCGGTCACCAGCACACGCTGGGTGTCAAGGCGATGCAGGGAACGCCGTGCCCACAGATAATCGCCCACGTCGGCAACGGCAGCGGCCCGCTGATACAGCGGGTGGCGCCGGTCGAGACGCAGATATTCGATCGCCTCGCGCCGGAAGCCGGGATAGGCGAAGAGCAGCGAACCGAGCGAACGGTTGCCGAGGCCGCCCATCCAGCGCGACAAACGGCCGTTCGCTGCGGTCGACAGCGTGGTATGGGCAAAAATGACCGGGCGGCCGTCGCATTCGAGAACGACTTCGCGCACCCAGGCCGGGTGGCGCCCGATGTAGCTGCCGGCTTCTTCATCGGCCAGCGGCTGCCCCTTGCCGTAACGCAACAGGCGCACGCGAAAGCTGGTACTGACGCGCTGACAGCGGGCGGTAAGCGAGCCCGGCTCGGTCAGCCACGAGCGGAGCAGAGGATCGCGCAGGCTGCCGGAAAGGCAGGTCCGCCATTTGCTGCGTTTCATTATTGCGGACGCGGCGCCTGCTCGATGCCTTTCAGCTTCACTCCGGGCTTGATGCCGCGCTGGGCGAACCAGCCGAGATTCATTTCCAGCGCGTAGCGCGCGGGCACCTTGGCGCAATGATTGTCCTCGGTCTGCGGCTGCATGTTCTCGATGTTGATGATGTAGCCGTCGGCGTCGATGAAGGCCACCGACAGCGGAATCAGCGTGTTGCGCATCCACATGCAGTGCGTGTTTTCCTTCGGAAAGACGAAGAGCATGCCGCGCTGCGGCGGCATCGCGGTGCGATTCATCAGGCCGACCTGGCGGTTCTGGTCGTTGGCGGCCACTTCGGCTTCGATGCGGTGGAAACCGGCGGTCAATTCCATGACCGGCATGGCGTTCTGCGCCCAGGCAGCCGCGCTCAACAGCAGGCCGGCGAGCGCCGCGATGATTGTCTTATTCATTGAATTTTCCTTGCAAATCCTTGTAGTTGCCATCGATCTGACGCCATTGGCCAAGTGCCAGACCGTCCAGCGTCGCCGCCCCGATGGCGGCCCGAATCAGGCGCAGCGTAGGATAACCGATGGCCGCCGTCATCCGCCTGACCTGCCGGTTCTTGCCTTCCGAAATGCGGATTTCCAGCCATGAGGTCGGGATCGCCGCGCGAAAACGAATTGGCGGGTCGCGCTGCCAGAGGCCGGCCGGCTCTTCCATGCGTCTGATTTTGGCCGGCTGCGCCGTGAAATCCGAGAGGGCGATACCGGCACGCAGTCGGTCCAGCGCCGCTTCGTCGGGAATGCCCTCGACCTGCGCCCAGTAAGTCTTTTCCAGTTTGTGTTTGGGATCGGCAATCTTCGCCTGCAACTTGCCGTCGTCGGTAAGGATCAGCAGGCCTTCGCTGTCGGCGTCGAGCCGGCCGGCGACATAGACCCCCTTGACCGGAATGAAGTCGTCGAGCGCTCGCCATTTGCCTTCCGGCGTGAACTGGCTGAGGACACCGTAGGGCTTGTTGAAGAAGACGAGGGTGGACACGTGGGCAGGCTGAAACGACAAACTGCGATTTTCGCCCATATTGACCGTCGACCGCAGCATTCTCAGTGGTAGAAGGCGTAGCCGATCAGGATCGCCCCGACCAGCCCGACGGCGTCGGCGATCAGGCCGCCGGCCAGCGCGTAGCGGGTCCTGGTGATGTTCACGCTGCCGAAATAGACGGCCAGCACATAGAAGGTGGTTTCGGTCGACCCCTGGATGATGGCCGCCAGCTTGCCCTGGAAGGAATCGACGCCGTAGGTCGTCATCACATCGACCATCAGGCCGCGCGCGCCGCTGCCGCTCAGCGTCTTCATCAGGCCGACCGGCAGCGCCGGGACGAAATCGTCGTTGAGGCCAACGGCCAGCACGGCGCTGCGGATGGCGCCGATCAGGTAGTCCATGCCGCCAGTGGTGCGAAAGACCGAAATCGCCACCAGCATGGCGATCAGGTAGGGAATGATCTGCACGGCGACGCCGAAACCTTCCTTGGCGCCCTCGACGAAGCTCTCGTAAACGTCGATACCGCGCCACGCGGCGACGGCAACGAAAAGTACGATGACCGAGACGATCAGTCCGCTGCCGAGCAGGCCGATCATCTGCGCCATCTGCTCTGGCGGCATGCCGGCCAGCCAGAAATACAGCCCGCCCATCAACGCTGCGAAACCGGCGAAGAAGGCCAGCACCGGCTTGCAGAACAGGTTGATGCGCTGCCAGATGGCAACGGCGACCAGCCCGGCGCAGAAGGAGACGAAGGTACCGAGCAGCGTCGGCAAAAAGATGTCGGCGGCGTTGAAGCCGATCAGCCCCTGCTTGAGCGCAATGCTCTGGCGGATGGCGATCACCGAGGTCGGGATCAGCGTGATGCCGGCCGTGTTGAGGACCAGGAACATGATCATCGGGTTGCTAGCCGTGTCCGGCTGCGGGTTGATTTCCTGCAGCTCGCGCATGGCCTTCAGGCCGAGCGGCGTCGCCGCGTTGTCGAGACCGAGGATATTGGCGCTGAAATTCATCACGATGCTGCCGCTGGCCGGATGACCGGCCGGGATGTCGGGAAAGACGCGGCGGAAGAACGGCGCCACCACGCGGCCGAAGAGCTGGATCAGCCCGCCCCGCTCACCGATCTTCATGACCCCCAGCCACAGGCTCATGACGCCGACCAGGCCGAGCGAAATGTCGAACCCGGTCTTCGCCGTATCGAACAACCCGTTCAGCACCCGCGTGAAGATATCCAGGTCGCCTTGCAGCAACTGAACCACCGCCGCGACAAAGCCGACGAGGATGAAGGCGACCCAGATTCGATTGAGCACAGGCGAAATGGCGGGAAGGTTGAAGGCCCGCCAGTCTAGAGGAGCGCTCGGCAATTGTCGAAACCGCCCTGCACCGGAAGCCCTTCATTCCCGCGCCGGCGGGAATCCAGAAACGCAGCACTTCAGTCAGCGAAATCCGGCAGCCCCCAAGCCTCGCGCAACCCTTCGTATTCCACCTGCGGCAACTGCACCAGCACCGGCACCGCCGCGCCATCCAGCCAGCCGGCGATCTCGGTCATGTCGGCCAGCGCCATCGCCGTACACCCCGCCGTCGGCATGCCCGGCGCCTCCCAGACGTGCAGGAATATGCACGAACCGCAGCCCGCCACCGGCGGCGCAGCGTTATGCGCTACCACCGCCCCCACCGTGTAGCGCGCATCGCGGCGCAACATCTCCTCGCTGGAGGCCCAATCCACTGTCGCCACCGCCGACTGATCGACGACGCAGTTGTAATGCGCCGACGCCGGATCATCGACGCACTTCAAATCGCTGGTCGCACACAAATAGGGCAGCTTGGCGGCACGGGCCAGTGAACTGTCCGCCGCGCCGTAACCAAACACCGCAGTAATCGCGAACGCGCCCGCCGGCGCCCGCCCATCGCCTTCTCTCTTCGTCCGGCCCAGCAGTGCCGGATGCAGCCCACGCCCCCAGGCCAGGCCGGCCCGGCCCAATGTCACCGGCAGCGCCGAGCCAACCGCCACCCAGCGGCCAGCCGGTAACCGTTCAAAACGCTGCAAGCGCCCGCGCGGTTCATCCCAATCCGAGGCAAGGCAGAGCAACAACTGTTGGGAAGAGGGAAAAAATGGAGTCATCAAGTTAAGACAGCGCAAGCTAACGAGAAAAGGCAAATGGCGATTTTGACCGATTTCCGCGGTCGACCGCAGCAGCCACATTTGCTTTAGCGCAAATCCAGCGCCCCGGCACCTTGCTATCGTTGGCACGAGCGAGCCGGCATTTCATTTGCGCTGCCTGCCCTATACACTGCGGCGACTAATCGCCTGACAACATGGAGAATGAAACATGCAAGGATCATTTGAGTACAAGATCGAGGCCAACGGTGACAAAGTTGTTTTGGGTATCGATCTGGACTCGCTCAGCACCAAGGCCCTTGTTCGCCTCGATCGCTACATAAACTGGGCAGACATTCTGAAACTGACCGAGAACGATCCGGAAGCCGCCTATGCGGCGGAACGCCTGCATACCGTTCTGCAACACCTGGGCAAGTAATCCCGGCAAAAATTTGGCGCGAGGCCGGCCAGGCCTCCGCTTTCGGCATGCGCCATGAAGTTTTCCCGCATCTTCCTGAATCGTCTGCAAAACCAGCCTGACGCCAACGACACCGTGGTCGTCATCGACGTTCTGCGCTCATTCACGACGGCTGCGGTGGCGCTGGCCAACGGAGCACGGGCCATTTACCCGGTCGCAGACATGGCCACGGCCATCGCGCTGCTGGGCAGGATGCCGCAATCGGTGTCGATCGGCGCCGTTGTCGGTGGCGACCCGGTGCCCGGATTCGATTTCGGCAACTCCCCCTCGCAATTGATGCAGGCCGATCTGGCCGGCAAGACGGTGGTGATGAGCACGGCGGCCGGGGTGCGCGGCCTGCAACGGTTCCGCCGGGCGCGGCGGCTCTACGCCGCCAGCCTGGTGTGCGCCCTGGGGACGGCCGAGGCGATTCGTGCGGCGGGTGCGGAGAGCGTTTGCTTTGTCATCACCGGCGAATGGGTCGATCGCGATGGCGACGAAGACATCGCCTGTGCCGACTACATCGAATCCTTGCTGCGCGGCGATCGGGCGGCGCCGGAACAATTTGCCCAACGGGTGCGTGACTCCGATTTCGGGCGGCGCTTTACGGCCGCCACCTGGCCGAATCTGCTGCAAGCCGACCTCGAACTCTGCGCCCACCCGGATCTTTTCGGATTTGCCATGCCCGTGCGGCACGAAGGCGCGCATCTGGTCATTCGCCAGGTAGAGCGCGCCGTGTTGGCAGCTGGCCAAGGGTGATCGCCGATGACCGAGCGCGCCTGCTGCGGTCAACCGGCAATTTCGCCCATAAATGAAACCCGGCAGCCCTCAGTGGCTGGTCCCTTCCGACTTACTGATCTTGTTCCAGACGTTGTACTTGCCGACCGGCTTCTTCATCGGCAGGCGCTTCACTTCCTGCAGCGTCGCCGCGTCATAGATGATCAGCGCACCGTCCATTTCCCACAGGCTGGCCAGCACGTATTTGCCGTCCTTGGTGAACTCAACGTGGGCGAAGGTCTTGCCCGGTTCCGGTTTCAGTTCGGCGACGATTTCCAGCGTTTCCTTGTCGATGATCTGCATGGTGTCCTTGAACTCCTTGCTCATCATCGAATCGGTCCACGCGTAGCGGCTGTTTTCGTGGCTGCGCATGAAGAAGCCGGGACCGCGCGTCTTGATCTGCTTGATCGTTTGCCAGGTCTTCATGTCGATAATGCTGATCAGGCCTTCGTTGAGGTTGGGCGTCGCCATCACCGTCCGCCCCTGCCAAGTCCAGCTGATGCCGGAACCGAGGTGCGGCATGCCGGGCAGTTCAAGATCGGCAATCTTCTTGCGGGCATCGAGATTGACCACCTGGCCGCTGACTGCGCTCTTTGAATCGTTGCGCGAGGCGCCCATCAACTCGTCGTAGCCCTGAGTGAAGTAGAAGTCGTCGAGGTAGTCGTCAAGCTGCGTGCGTTGCGGGTTGAGGAAGCCGGGAATGAACTTGCCTTCGCGGTACTTGAAGTCGTGGATCATGCCGGCCGAAATGTCATCTGCCTTCGGGTTGTACGAAACTTCCCAAACCTCCTTCACGTCCTTCAACGCGGCGACGAAGCTCTGACGCGGCGACGCGTCGTAGACGGCCGAAACACGCGAACTGGTCTTGCCGTCCTTGTCGCTCACCGGCAGGATTTTCTTCAGGTTCAAATCGGCGTCGAGAATGACCAGGCTGTGCGGAAGGTAGTTGGCCACCGCTACCCACTTGCCGTCGCCGGACACAGCCGCATTGCGGGTATTGATGCCGGCGCGCACTTCGGCGACGACCTTGAGGTTCCACATATCGAACTTGGTGATCCAGCCGTCACGCGAGGCAAAGAAGACATAGCGCCCGTCCGGCGTGAATTTCGGGCCCCCATGTAGAGCAAAGCGGGACTGAAAGCGGTGAATCGGTTCCAGCTTGTCGCCGTCGAGGATCGACACGTGGTGATCGCCGCTTTCGACAACGACGAAAAGATTCAGCGGATCGGCCTTGAATTGCGGCTGGTCCGGCAGGCTGCCTGGCGCGTGATTGACAATGCGCGACGCCTTGATTTCGGCTTCACCCCAAACCGGCATTGGCTTGATCGGCGTATAGGCGTAATCGACCAGCGCCTTGATCTCGTCAGCCGACAGTTGCTGGCCGAAACCCTGCATCTGCGTCGCTGGCCGGCCTTCGCGGATGACTTTCTCGGCCTCCGGCTTGCGCAGCCGGGCAAGATTTTCCGGCAGTAGTGCCGGGCCGAGGCCGCCGAGACGGTCGACGCCGTGGCAGGAGGCGCAATGCTGCTTGAAGTTGGCCGCAGTTTTGGCAAACTCGTCGGCGGCTTCGGCCAGTTGCGCCATACCGAACAGAAAATAGACGGCAAAACCGGCTGGAATGAGGATTTGCCAGTTCATAGCCCGATTTCCTCATCGGAAAGATAACAACCCGGGTCTTCGGCCCAGGCGTCGCCGGTCATTTGTTGCGCCCGCACCCGGGTGTTGCCGTTGCAGATTTGCAGGTAGGCGCACTCACCACAACGCCCCTTGACCGCGCGCGGGTGCTGCTTGAGGCCGGCCATCAGCGCATCCGAGGTATCCGGCCAGATTTGCGAGAACGGCCGATCCTTGACGTTGCCCAGGTTGTGGTGCCACCACATGGTGTCCGGATGCACGTTGCCCAGGTTGTCGATATTGGCGACATTGACGCCCGACGAATTGCCGCCCCACTGGCGCAGCTTGGCCTCGACATGCGCTGCCTGCTCCGGGAAGCGCCGGCGCACCCAGTGCAGGAAATAGACACCGTCGGCATCGTTGTTGCCGGTGGTGAATTCTTTTTCCAGCCCGCGCTGGTTGTACTCCCAGCAGGTATCGAACAGGAGGTCCATGGCTTGCCGGGTTAGCTGGTATTGCGCGTCATCCTTGCGGTTCTTGTTGCCGCGCCCGGCGTAATTCAGGTGCGAGAAGTAGAAGCGGTCGATGCCCTCATCCTCCACCAGCTTGAGCAGGCCGGGCAGGTCGTGCGCGTTATCCTGCGTCATCGTGAAGCGGACGCCGATCTTCAGGCCGAGGTCGCGACAGAGGCGGATGCCCTTCAGCGAAGCCTCGAAGGCGCCATCCCTGCGGCGGAACTTGTCGTGCGTTTCACGGATGCCGTCGAGCGAGACGCCGACATAATTGAAATCGCACTCGGCGATCTTGTCGATATTGTGCTCGTCGATCAGCGTGCCGTTTGACGACAGCCCGACATAGAAACCCTTGGCCTTGGCGCGCTTGGCGATGTCGTAGATGTCCGGCCGCAGCAGCGGCTCGCCACCGGAGAGAATGAGCACCGGCACCTTGAAGCCCCGGAGGTCGTCCATGACCGTATAAACCTGCTCGGTCGTCAATTCGCCGGGGAAATTGGTATCGGCGGAGATCGAATAGCAATGCTTGCAGGTCAAATTGCAGCGCCGGATCAGGTTCCAGATGACCACCGGGCCGGGCGGATTGCGCTTGGGGCCGAGCGGCGTCGGCGCGGCGATTTCCTGCATGTACTGGGAGATGCGAAACATGGATTTCCTTGTTTGAGGCTTCGGCGTATTCAACGGCAGCCCTCCGGGTAACGCCTTGACGTGAGTCAATCAGCGGAGAAATGGGGCTTTGGGCAGGCCGAACAACCCTTGCGGTATACTCTCGCAATGATCCCGAACCAACAAATTTCAGCCGGCAGCGAGCTGGCGCTCCCCGGCCGCTGGGCCGCCGAAGTCGAGCCGCAACTGGCCGCCGGCGAAAAGACTCAGGCATGGCTGGAAATCGACCTCGACACCCGTCTGCAATTTGCGGCCGGCCTTGTCATCGTCACCGACCGCCGCCTGCTCGCCCACGCCCCCGGCGATGGCGGATGGCAGGAATGGCCATTGCGCGCCGGCCTGGCGCTCAACCACCACGACCATGCCGGCGTCGGCGCGCTTGAGCTGGTCGACGAAAATGGCCGTCTGTCCAACTGGCGCTACACCCTGGCCAGGAACCTGGCCGCACTACGCGTAATCAACGAATTCGACCTGCATCGCGACAGCATCGTCTACGGCCAGCCCGTGTTGCGGTCGACCGACGATATCTGCCCGAAATGCAAGGCGCCGCTGCCGCCGGGCGAAGATGAATGCCCGATCTGTACCCGCGAGGCGACGGCGGCGCCGTCGACGTGGACGCTGTTCCGCCTGTGGCGCTTTGCCCACCCCTACCGCTGGCAGCTGCTCAGCGGCTTCCTGCTAACGCTGGCGGCGACTGCGGCGACGCTGGTGCCGCCCTACCTGACCATGCCGTTGATGGACAACGTGCTGATCCCGTTCCAGAACGGCAAGCCAATCGACTGGCCGCTGGTCAGCCTCTACCTCAGCGGCCTGCTCGGTTCCGCCCTGCTTGCCTGGCTGCTCGGCTGGCTGCGCACCTACATCCTGGCCCTGGTCTCGGAGCGCATCGGCCGCGACCTGCGCACCCATACCTACGAGCACCTGCTCGGCCTGTCGCTCGAATATTTCGGCGGCAAGCGAACCGGCGACCTGATGGCACGGATCGGCAGCGAAACCGACCGTATCAACGTCTTCCTGTCGCTCGATTTGCTCAATTTCGCCACTGACGTGCTGATGATCGTGATGACCGCGATCATCCTCTTCTCGATCAACCCCGCGCTGGCGCTGGTCACCCTGTTGCCGCTGCCGATCATCGGCTGGATGATCCATTTCGTGCGCGAGAAACTGCGCACCGGCTTCGAGAAGATCGACCGCGTCTGGGCCGAGGTGACCAACGTGCTGGCCGACACAATCCCCGGCATCCGCGTGGTCAAGGCCTTCGCCCAGGAAAAGCGCGAGGCCGAGCGCTTCCGCAGCGCCAACGAGCACAACCTGCAAATGAACGACAAGCTGAACAAGACCTGGTCGCTGTTCTCGCCCACCGTCACGCTGCTCACCGAAATTGGCCTGCTCGTCGTCTGGGCCTTCGGTATCTGGCAGATATCCAAAAACGAAATTACGGTCGGCGTGCTCACCGCCTTCCTTGCCTACATCGGCCGCTTCTACACCCGGCTCGATTCGATGAGCCGCATCGTCTCGGCCACGCAGCGCGCCGCCTCCAGCACCAAGCGCATTTTCGACATTCTCGACCACGTCTCCAGCGTACCGGAACCGACCAACCCGGTGCATCTGTCCAAGGTCACCGGCCAGATCGAACTGAAGAAGGCCAGCTTCCGTTACGGCACCCGCGCGGTGACGCGCGACGTCGATCTGGTGATCAAGCCCGGCGAGATGATCGGCCTGGTCGGCCATTCCGGTTCGGGCAAGAGCACGCTGGTCAACCTGATCTGCCGCTTCTACGACGTCACCGAGGGCGCCGTCTTCATCGACGGCGTCGATGTCCGTTCGGTGCCGGTCGCCGAGTTCCGCCAGCACATCGGCCTCGTGCTGCAGGAGCCTTTCCTGTTCTTCGGCACCATTGCCGAGAACATCGCCTACGGCAAGCCGAATGCCAGCCGCGCCGAGATCATCGCCGCCGCCCGTGCCGCCCACGCCCACGAGTTCATCCTGCGCCTGCCGCACGGCTACGATTCGCTGGTCGGCGAACGCGGCCAGGGCCTCTCCGGCGGCGAGCGTCAGCGCATCTCGATTGCCCGCGCGCTACTGATCGACCCGAAGATCCTGATCCTCGACGAAGCGACTTCCTCGGTCGACACCGAAACCGAGAAGGAAATCCAGAAGGCGCTCGACAATCTGGTCCGCGGCCGCACCACCATTGCCATCGCCCACCGCCTGTCCACGCTGCGCAAGGCCGACCGTCTGGTGGTCATGGATCGCGGCCGCCTGGTCGAACTCGGCAATCACGACGAACTGATGGCCGCCGAAGGCCACTATTACAAGCTCTACCAGGCGCAGGCGCGCAATGTGGATACGGAGCCGGAAGCCCGCAGGCAAGTCGAAATGCCCAGCAAGGAACTAAGCAAATGACGGCGCCGAATTTCACCCTCAACCGCAACGCCTACGGTCAACTCGTTTTAACGGCCAAAAATGACGAGGTCCACGTCGGCGTCGTGCCCGTGCGCGCCTTCCCGATTGCCGCGCCCGACGACGGCATCGCCCTGATCAATGTCGAAGGCCACGAGGTTGGCTGGGCCGATCGCCTCGCCGACCTGCCGCCGGCCATCGGCCAGCTGATCGAGGAAGAACTCGCCAGCCGCGAATTCGTACCGGAAATCGAGAAAATTCTCGACGTCTCCAGCTTCGCCTGCCCGAGCACCTGGCAAGTTGTCACCAATCGCGGCAACGCGGCGGTTTTATTGAAGGGCGAGGAAGACATCCGCCGCCTCTCGCAGACCCAGCTGATGATCGCCGACACCCACGGCATCCAGTTCCTGATCCGCGACATCGGCACGCTCGATCGCCACAGCCGCAAGCTGCTCGACCGCTTCCTGTAACGGCGCGTACCAAAGCGTGACATTTTTTTGACGCGGGTCAGCCACACGCGCCCGAAAGCGTTAATAATTGCCAGCTGCCCCATAATTATTTCTTACAGCGAGACGGAGCTGGGCGAACCAAGCATGAAGAAAAAAGACATCATCATTCGGGATATCATCGCCTTGCGCGGCCCGAACATCTGGACCTACCGGCCCGTCTTCGAGGCCTGGATCGACATCGGCGAATTCGAGGATTACCCCTCCAACAAGCTGCCCGGCTTCACCGAGCGCCTGACCGCCCTGCTACCCTCACTGATCGAACACCGCTGCAACTACGGTGAACGGGGCGGCTTCCTGCGCCGCCTTGACGAAGGCACCTGGATCGGCCACACCCTCGAGCACGTCGCACTGGAGCTGATGACGCTGGCCGGCCTGCCCGGCGGCTTCGGCCGCACCCGCGAGACCACGGAGCGCGGTGTCTACAAACTGGCCATCCGCAACTGGCAGGACGACATCACGCGCATGGCCCTCGACCAGGGTATCGCGCTGATCCTCGCCGCCGTCGAGGACAAGCCCTTCGATGTCGCGGAAGTCGTCGATACCCTGCGCCGCAAGGTCGACCGCAAATACCTCGGACCGTCCACCGCCGCCATCGTCAATGCCGCCGACGACCGCGACATTCCGACCATCCGCCTGCTCGAGGACGGCAACCTCGTCCAGCTCGGCTACGGCGCTGCGTTGCGCCGCATCTGGACGGCTGAGACCGATCAGACCAGCGCCATCGCCGAGACGATTTCGCGCGACAAGGATCTGACCAAGGAACTGATTTCGTCAGTCGGCGTGCCGGTGCCGGAAGGGCGCGAGGTCGACAGCGCCGACGACGCCTGGGATGCCGCCGAGGACATCGGCGTGCCGGTCGTCGTCAAGCCGACCGACGGCAACCACGGGCGCGGCGTCTTTATCGACCTGACCACCCGGGAAGAAGTCGCCAAGGCCTACGCCATTGCCGTCGACGAGGGTTCCGGCGTGCTGGTCGAGCGCTCCATCCCGGGCATCGAACACCGCCTGCTGGTCGTCGGCGGCAAGCTGGTCGCCGCCAATCGCAGCGACCTGATCACCATCACCGGCGACGGCAAGTCCACCGTTCAGGAACTGATCGACAGCCAGGTCAATACCGACCCGCGCCGCGGCACCACCGAACTGCACCCGCTGTCGATCATCAGGATCGATACCGCTGCCCGTATCGAACTCGAACGCCAGGGGCTGACCGGCGACAGCGTGCCCGCCACCGGCCGTGAAGTGCTGATCCAGCGCAACGCCAACCACGCCTTCGACTGTACCGACGAAGTCCATCCCGAAACCGCCGAACAGGCCGCCCTCGCCGCCCGCGTCGTCGGCCTCGATATCGCCGGCGTCGACCTCGTCTGCGACGACATTTCGCAGCCGCTGGCCGGGCAAGGCGGCGCCATCGTCGAGGTCAATGCCGGCCCCAGCCTGCTGATGCACATCAAGCCGGGCATCGGCCAGCCGCGCCCGGTCGGCCAGGCCATCGTCAACAACCTGTTCGCCGCCGACCAGTCCGGCCGCGTGCCGCTGGTCGGCGTCACCGGCACGCACGGCCGGAACGCCGTGGCCAAGCTGGTCGCCCGCCTGCTCTACCTGTCCGCCCTGTATGTCGGCCTCGCCTGCAGCGACGGCATCTTCCTCGGCCGCCGCCATGTGCAAAAGACCGATGCCGCCAACTGGGAAGGTGGCCGCCGCCTGCTGCTCAACCGTGCCGTCGAGGCTGCGGTGATCGAGAACGGCGCCGCGACAATCCTCGGCCAAGGCCTGCCCTACGACCGTTGTGCGGTGGGCATCATCACCAACATTGTGCCGGAAGACGAAAATCTCGAACGCTGGGATGTGCAGCCGACCGGTGGCGAGTACTACACGACGCACCGTTCGACTTATCGCACCCAGGTCGATGTCGTGTTGCCGGGCGGCCACGCCGTACTCAACGCCGAAGACGAACTGGTCGCCGATTTCGCCGAGTTGTGCGACGGTGAGGTCATTTTCTTCGCCTGCGATCCCGCCAACCCGGTGCTGACAACCCACTTGGCTGCCGGCAAGCGCGGGGTCACCGTCGTCGACAACCGCATCGTCCTGCGCGCCGGTGGCGACGAGATTCGCCTGTGCCGTCTGATTGATGCGCCCTATATCGGCAAGGCCAAGTCACCGAAGAAGATCGCCAATATGCTGGCCGGCGTCGCCGCCGGCTGGGCGCTCGACCTGAGCCAGGACGTGCTGAGCACCGGCATCAAGACCTTCGGCCTCGCCCTCCCCGACCCCGCCACCGTGCTGTCGCAGCGCGCCAAGCAGGCGCAACCGGCCAGAAAACCGGCCGCCGTCCGGAAATAACAAGGAATCCAGCGTCATGGACGTTTCCCGCATTCGTGCCCTGCGCGGCCCCAACCTGTGGAGCCGGCACACTGCCATTCAGGCCATCGTCAACTGCGAAGGTGCCGAAGTCGCCATCGCCAACCTGCCCGGTTTCGAAGCCCGGTTGCGCGAGCGCTTCCCGGAACTGGGCGACCTGATCCCTACCGACCACCTCGACACCGTGTCGATGGCCCACGCGCTGGAATTTGCAGCGCTCGGCCTGCAGGCCCAGGCTGGTTGCCCGGTCACCTTCAGCCGCACGGCACAGACCGTCGACACCGGCGTCTATCAGGTCGTCGTCGAATACACCGAAGAAGACGTCGGCCGCCTCGCCTTCGAACGTGCCGAGCAGCTATGCCAAGCCGCTCTGAACGACATGCCCTTCGACCTCGACGGCACGCTGAAGGAACTGCGCGACCTCGACGAGGATATCCGCCTCGGCCCTTCCACCGGCGCCATCGTCGCCGCCGCCTTGGCGCGGGGAATCCCCTACCGCCGCCTGACCCAGGGCAGCCTCGTCCAGTTCGGCTGGGGCAGCAAGCAGAAGCGCATTCAGGCCGCCGAAACCAGCCACACCAGCGCCATCGCCGAATCGATCGCACAGGACAAGGAGCTGACCAAGAAGCTGCTGCATGCCGCTGGTGTCGCCGTGCCCTACGGCCGCCCGGTCGAGGACGAGGACGATGCCTGGGTCGCCGCCCAGGAAGTCGGTCTGCCAGTCGTCGTCAAGCCGCAGGACGGCAACCAGGGCAAGGGTATTTCGGTCAACCTGACGACCGAAGAGCAGGTGCGCCACGCCTATCGCATCGCCGTCGATTACCGCGACGACATCATGGTCGAGAAATTCCTGTCCGGCCACGACTGGCGCCTGCTGGTCATCGGCGACAAGCTGATCGCCGCCGCCCGCCGCGACCCGCCGCTGGTCATCGGCGACGGCAAGCATACCGTCCGCCAGCTGGTCGACATCGTCAACAGCGACCCGCGCCGCTCAGACGGCCACGCCACCTCGCTGACCAAGATCCGTTTCGACGAAATCGCGCTGGCCCGCCTCACCGAGCAAGGTTACAGCGCGGACACCGTGCCGCCGCGCGGTGTCCGCGTCGTGCTGCGCAACAACGCCAATCTCTCGACTGGCGGTACCGCCACCGACGTGACCGATGACGTCCATCCGGAACTGGCCGCTGCGGCCGTCGCCGCCGCGCAGACCGTCGGCCTCGACATCTGCGGTATCGACGTCGTTTGCGACACCATGCACAAACCGCTGGAAGAGCAAGGCGGTGGCATCGTCGAATGCAACGCCGCCCCCGGCCTGCGCATGCACCTCGACCCGTCCTTCGGCAAGGGGCGCCCGGTCGGCGAGGCCATCGTCGGCATGATGTTCCCGGATGGCGACAATGCGCGCATCCCGGTCGTCGCCATCGCCGGCACCAACGGCAAGACCACCACCAGCCGCCTGATCGGCCGCATTTTCGAGAGCAACGACCTGCGCGTCGGCATGACCAGCACCGATGGCGTCTATATCGAGGGCCGCCGTATCGACGACGGTGACTGCTCCGGCCCGCGCAGCGCCCGCAACGTGCTGCTGCACCCTGACGTCGACGCCGCCGTCTTCGAAACTGCGCGCGGCGGCGTACTGCGCGAAGGCCTCGGCTTCGATATGTGCGACGTCGCTGTCATCACCAATATCGGCCTCGGCGATCACCTCGGCCTCAATTTCATCACTACGGTCGACGAACTGGCGGTGGTCAAACGCGTCATCGTCGAGAACGTCGCCCCCAGCGGCACGGCTGTCCTCAACGCCAGTGACCCGGTCGTTGCGGCGATGGCGCATCACTGCCACGGCCACATCATCTACTTCAGCCAGGACCGCATGAACCCGGTATTGGCCACACACCGGGCGCAGGGCCGGCGTGTCGTCTATGTCGAGCGCGATGCCATCGTCTGCGGCGAAGGCCGCAAGAAGCACCGCATTCCGCTGGCCAATATCCCGCTCACCCGCAACGGCACCATCGGCTTCCAGGTCGAAAATGCCATGGCCGCTACGGCCACCGGCTGGGCACTGGGCTATTCCTGGGAAGTCATCGAGCGCGCACTGGCCAGTTTCGTCAGCGACGCGCAGACCGCTCCCGGCCGCTTCAACGTCTTCGACTACAAAGGCGCGACCCTGATCGCCGATTACGGCCACAACCCGGACGCCATCCAGGCGCTGGTCGCCGGCATCGAGAACATGCCGGCCAAGCGCCGCTCGGTGGTCATCAGCGGTGCCGGCGACCGCCGCGATGACGATATCCGCCAGCAGACGGAAATCCTTGGCGAGGCCTTCGACGAGGTGATTCTCTATCAGGATGCCTGCCAGCGCGGGCGCGAGGATGGCGAAGTCATCGCCCTGCTCCGTGAAGGCCTGACCAATGCCGGCCGCACCCGGCACATCGATGCCATCGACGGCGAATTCATCGCCATTGATGCCGCACTGGGCCGCCTGCAGCCGGGCGACCTGTGCCTGATCCTGATCGACCAGGTCGAAGAGGCGCTGGCGCACATCGCCAAGCGTATCGCCGAAGGCTGAAACGACAGGCAACCGGGAACAGGGTGACGCCCGCCTAGTGCTCGGACCGATCGTCCAGTTCGTACTGCCTGATCAAGCGGTAGATGTTGCGCTCGCTGATACCGAGAACAAGCGCTGCCTTTGCCCGGTTCCCGCCATATTGCAGCAGCGTCCTGCGCAGGTAATCCTTTTCGATTTCAGCGAGCGAGGGTTCGTGATCGAACGCCAGGGAGACTGAATCGGGACGACGGGCGACCAATGGGCCAAAATGTTCGGCGCGAATGCGACCGTCGCGACCGGCCAGGATCACCGCCCGCTCCACCAGGTTACGCAACTCCCGAACATTGCCCGGCCAATCGTAGGCCATCAGCAGCTTCAGCGCGTCCGCTGTCAAATTGCGTTCGATGCCGCGTGCGAAACGCTGCAGGAAGTATTCGGCAAGCAATGGAATATCGTCACGCCGCTGTCGCAGGGGCGGCACGCGGATGACAAAACTGGCCAGCCTGAAATAGAGATCGCTGCGAAAGCTTCCGGATTGGCTCATCTCGGCGAGATCCCGGTTGCTGGCGACAACAAAGCGGACATCCGCCATCAATGCCCGAGTGCCGCCGAGGCGACGAAACGTATTTGTTTCCAGCACACGCAGCAACTTGGCCTGAATCGCCGGGCTGGTTTCGCCTATTTCATCGAGAAAAAGCGTGCTGCCTTCCGCCTCTTCGATCAAACCTTTCTTTTGGCGATCGGCACTGGTGAAAGCGCCGCGCTCGTGGCCGAAGACCTCCGATTCGAAAAGGGTTTCCTGCAAGGTTCCGCCGTCGACCGTAACCATCTCGCGGCCGTTACGCACACTGCTTTGGTGCAGTGCCTGGGCGACCATTTCCTTTCCGGTGCCGGACTCGCCCTGAATCAATACCGTTGCATCGGTCGGCGCGACCGCCTCAATCAGGTCAAGGACTTCCAGCATGGCCGGGGAATTGCCGATCAGCGGACCTGGCCGCCGGGATTCAAGTTGGCGCCGGTAAAAGGCATTGCGCCGCCGCAGTTCGGCGCTATCCAGTTCGCGGCGAATGATGATTTCCAGTTCATCGAGACCGACCGGCTTGGTCAGATACTCGACCGCACCCGCCTGAATCAGGCTTACCGCGTTGCGAATCGTTCCGTAGCCGGTCAGCACGACAATCGGAAACTGGCCCGATAGCGTCGCGACCAACTTGGGGGTATCCGCGTCCGGCAATTTCAGATCGAGAAAGATCAAATCCGGCTCGGCTTCCTGCAAAATCCGTGAAGCCTCCTGCCAGTTATGGGCGCCAATGGTGTCGAGCCCCATGTCGGCAATCTGGTCAACCAGAAGCTGGTTGAAAACGCGGTCATCATCGATGATCAGAACCTGCTTCTTCATGTCATGAATCGCTCACCAATGGCAGGCGCACGCTGAACACGGCGCCTGCGCCAAGTATGCTCGACACCTCGATAGCACCCGCATAGCGATCGATGATCGTCTTGCAGATGGTCAATCCAAGCCCCGTGCCTCCCTCACCGTCAGCCCGATGACTGAAAAACGGATCGAAAATGCGCTCGATCGTCTCGGCGGAAATCCCTTGGCCGGTATCGCGCACTTCAAAAACCGCCGACCTGCCTTCGATACGGGTCCGGATGATCAAGTTTCCGCCTCGCGGCATCGCATGGTGCGCATTCTGGACCAGATTGAGCACCACCATGCGCAGGTCGCTGTCATCGGCGAGGACGCGCAAATCGTGCCCATCCAGTTCAAGTTGCTGAACGATGCCGTGGCTCTGCGCGTCGAAATCGAGCAGTTGCACGGTATCGCTCACCGCACGGTTTAACGACACGATCTGCGCTTGTTGCTGCGGCAGGCGAGAGAGCAACAACAGGCGCTGGGTAACGCCGGTGCAACGGTCGATTTCCGCATTCATCATTTCAAGATAACTGCAGATGCGCTGCGGGTCCATATTTCCGTGGCGAAAATTGCGCAGCAAACCGTCCACGGCAAGACGCATGGAACCCAGCGGATTGTGGATTTCGTGGGCAATTCCAGCCGCCAGCAATCCGAGCTCCGACAGGCGCTGTTCTTGCGACAAGCGCGCCACGTCGGAAAGATCGCTGATCGACTCGACGATCAGCCTTTCCCTGCCCGCGCTGCCCGAACGCTCAAGCAGAACGGCATGTACCTCGACCGGGAAATCCCGACCGCCAGGAGCCCTGTGGTGATGTCGGCACTTCAGCGATTGTCCGGGTTCCTTCAATTCAATCGCCGGACAAACCAACATCGTCGCCGGACACTGCTTGTCGCGACCATGGCTGGAAACATGGCAAAGCTGCCCGACCGCAAGCGCTTCAGTCACCCCCAGTTGCCGGCAGTAGGCTCGATTGACCGCGAGAATGCGCAAATCCGACTGCTGGATGACGCGTACGCCGTCCGGCAGTCCGTCGAGCAACTCCTGCAAATAGCGCTGCTGCGTTTCGGCCACTGCAATCTGCTCGACCAGGCGGTCGGCCATGCGATTGAAACTGAGCGCCAGGCGGCCGGGTTCGTCGTCAACGGAAACGGCGGCCCGCACTGCAAGGTTGCCGGAAGTCAACTGGCGTACGGTGTCATCGAGTTCCTTTAAGGGCTCGACTACCCGCAAGCGCAGCATGCGCCACAACACAGCCAGAGCCAGGGCAAGCACTACGGCGCTGGCCAGCACAAACATCCCGGCGCTACGATAGGCTTCGGCACGAAGGGTATCGGCATGGTAATCGACAATGAGAATACCGTTTACCGGGGTTTTTTCCAGTGCACCGTGGCAGCCAACGCAGGCGGGCTGATTGGGCACCGGGTTGATCGAGCGCAGCACCTCGCCCCTGCCCGGCTCCGCAACAAACTGGCTTTCCGGAAGGCCCGGCCGTTCAAGCCGGATCAGCTCTGGCGCCTGCCTGCCGATATTTTCCGGGCGCGAGGCGAAGCGAACCTCGCCGGACGGCGACAGAATCATTACGTCGCTGATGCCTGGCAACTGTCCCATGCGTTCGACAATCTCGCGCAACCCCGGCACGTCGCGCTTGAGCATGGCATTTTCCAGCGCGACGCGCAGCAGATGGTTGATTTGCTCCGAGGTCACCGCCCTTTCGCGCTCCAGTTGATCGCGATAGAGCGCCAGAAAAAGCAGCCCGAAAAGCAGCGAGGCTCCCCCCGCTACCAGTAGAACCTGACGCAACATGCGCTGCCGGAGCGTAGGCGAACGGCCGTTATCGTTTGCTGGCATAGCCTGCAAGCATACCGAAAAACCACGATCCGCAGCCTGAACAATCAAGCCCCATTGGCAAGCCTGCATGCCGGGGAGCGGCGCTGCATCTGCACTACCAGCTTGCTCCCTGTCCGCCCGGCATGAAGCGGATGGGTGCGACGTCCGCCTTGTCGAGCGCCAGCTTGCGGCTGATCAATGCCGCCATCTGTTCGCGCGAAGGCAGCGGCAAATCGTGAATATCGGCGAGCAACTCGCGGAAATGCCTTAGCCAGATGTAGCTCAGCTCGGCCAGTGCCGCGTAAAACCGCGTGTCGCAGTGCGCCGATACCCGCTGCGCCCAGTCCGGCAGCCAGTAGCCGATGTGCTGATCGATGAAATTGGCCAGTTTTTCCAGGTCGACCATAGCATTGCCAAGAACCTGGCGAAGATACTGCAATTGCAATACCAGGTGATCATCGAACCGGCGGCGCCAGTCTGGCGCGCGCCATCCCGAGGCGGCATAGATTTCGCGCAGTTCGAACATCGGTCGATCACAGGCCAGATGCTCGTCACTCAGCCAGACCGATTCGTAGGGCGAAGCGCCGAAGCTGTTGGTGAGATAGATTGCCGCATAATCCGCAGCCAGTTCATCCAGCGTCACCGGCTCGCGCAGCGCGGCAGCCATGTTGGCGTAGGCCGCCTTGGCGCCTGCGTCATCGGCGAGCAAGGCGAAGCCGCCCGGAAAATCCGCCGCCCGCAATGCCGCCAGCGTCTCGCCGTCGAGTTCCCGGTCGTGCAGGCGGATCAACTGGTCGAGATCTTCGGCGAGCGCGGCGCGCAATTCAGCTTCCATCGACTTTGCCCTTGCTGTGCGGAACGAAACCAATGGACGGGCGCGTCAGTTCCGGACTGGCCATGTTTTTGACCTGCTTGACGGTCTTGTCATTGGGGCCGATGGCCTTGGTCGCGAGCACACCTTGCCAGATTTCCTCGATCGGCCCGATGTCGAGCACGCGCATCATGCAGGCCATCACGCAGTAGGGCTTGCGCCCGGCTTCCAGTTCGTCGATGCACATGTTGCACTTCTTGACCACCTGTTCCTGCGGGTCCCACTGCGGCGCGCCGTAGGGGCAGGCCGCCTCGCACTTGCGGCAGCCAATGCACAGCGTCGAGTCGATATCGACGACGCCGTTGTCGGCACGCTTCCAGATCGCTCCGGTCGGGCAGGTCGGCAGGCAGGCGGGTTCGGCGCAATGGTTGCACGACATGTTCACCTTGTAGGCGAAAACGTCCGGGTAGCTGCCACCCTCGATATACATCACGCGCCGGAAGCGTGGTCCCGGCGGCAGGCCATTCTTGTCCTTGCAGGCGATCTCGCAGGCGCGGCAGCCGATGCAATCGACGTTGTGATGGACGAAACCGAGTTGCTTAACAGGCCTCACCGGTTCGTAGGTTTGAGCAACCTTGCGGCGAATGGCCTGTTCAAGCGCCTGCTTGTCGATTTTCTTCGCCATTATTTATCCCTCCGGAAGATCACCGAACGCGACGTGGCCTTTATATCCCATCCAGGGTAGTGCTCGAGCGCGGTCTTTTTCAGGTCGACCAGAATCGTGTTGTAGGCGAAGGCGCCAGCCGGACTGGGTTCGTCCAGCGTCAGAAAGTCCGGGTTGCCGGCACGGTCGGTGCCATCCTTGGCCAGGTCCATCCAGGCGCCCTCGAAAAGCACCACGACATTCGGCATGCAGCGTTCGGTAACGTAGGCCGGAACGACCACTTTACCGCGCTCGTTCCAGACCTCCACGATGTCGCCGGTCCTGATGCCGAGTTTCGCGGCATCGCGAGCGCTAATGGTCACTTCCTGCTGATAAGTTTCACGCAGCCACGGGATGTTATGGAAGATCGAATGGGTGCGCCAGCGCGGATGCGGCGTAATCATGTGGAAGGGGAACTTCTTGACCTTCTCGTGATTGAGCGATTCGAACGGTTCGATCCACTTGGGTATATAGGGAATTTCGTAGCCGTACTGCGTCCGCGTCCAGTCCTTGACGTTGGCCAGCGTCGTAGACAGGATTTCGATCTTGCCCGATGGCGTTTCGAACGGTACGCCCTGGCTGATCTGCTCCTCGAAGGCGACATGCGGCTTGGCGAAAGTAAATTTGTAGACGCCATGCTGCTTGAAGGTTTCCCACGGCATGGTGACGCCCTGGTGCTTCTGGACCTTGTTGACCCACCAGTCGGTCAGGTAGGCCTCATCGGTGGCGTCGTTGTCCTGAAAATAGGTCCGCTCGGCCTTCGGGTTGTAGCGCCTGCCGAAGTCCTTGACGCCCGGATCGAGTTTCTCGATGCGGTAAGCGAGTTCGGTGAACACCTGGAAGTCGGTCTTCGATTCGCCGAGCGGCTCGATGACCTTGGGCCGGTGGATGTAATAGTGGCCCTTGTACCAGGGCAGGGCGACATCATGACGCTCGAAGTGGGTTGCGATCGGAAAGAGCACATCGGCCCACAACGCCGAGGGAGTGATGGTGGAGTCCATGCAGACCACCAGTTCCAGCTTCCTGATCGCCTGGATTTCCTTGTTGACGTTGGTCAACTGATTGAACCAGTCCGAGCCATGCCAGAAGATCGCCTTGATGTTGGGGATCCTCCCGTCGAGCTCGTCGCCGCGTGGCCACAGCCCGACTTCCTCTCGCTTGACATTCGGGTAGTTGAGAACGCAATGCGCCCAACGGTCGGACTTGATCGAGCCATACCAGACGTTGGCATACTCATCGTAAGGATAGGCGACGGCTTCGGCGTGCCAGCCCTTGCCGACGCCCTCGGCACAGCCGCCGAGGATGCCGATGTTGCCGGTCATCGCCTGCAGCGCCGCCGCCATCCGGTTGTACTGCTCGCCATAGCTGGCACGACCCGGCGCCCAGCTGGCTTTTAGCGCGGCCGGCTTGGTCGTCGCGTACATTTCTGCCAGTTTTTTGATGTCGACCGCAGCAACCCCGCAAATTTTCTCGGCCCACTCCGGCGTTTTCGCCACGCCATCGTATTTGCCGAAAATGTAATCCTTGAAGTTCTCGCGATCGGCAAACTGCTTCGGCATCGTACCGGCGTCCATGCCCTGGCAGAATTTGTCAATGAACTTCTGGTCCTGCCAGTTGTTGGCGAAGATGTGGTGCGCCATGCCGGCGAGCATGGCGGCGTCGGTATTCGGCTTGATCGGAATCCACCAGGCGTCGTAGCTGGCGGCGCTGTCGGTGTATTGCGGATCGATGACGACGAACTTGCAGCCGCGCTGCTTGGCCAGCCGCATGTAGTAGAAGGTGTTGCCGCCATGGAAGGTGTAGGCCGGGTTCCAGCCCCACATGATGATCAGCTTGCTATGCGCGAAGGCGTCGTCCTCGTTGCCGTCGGTGATGGTGCCGAAGGTCATCCGCGAGCTGAACGTGGTCCCCTGGTAGCTGGGCACCGACCAGGAATTGGTACGGCAGCCGAACATGCCGAGGAAGCGGGCGAGCAGGCCTTCGATCTGGTCGGACTTGTGCAGCACGCCGTAGGAGGTGCCGGCATAGGCCTGGTCGAGGATCGCGGTCGGGCCGTATTTCTGCTTCAGCTCGACCATCTTCTTCGCCACGTAGTCGAGCGCTTCGTCCCACGATACGCGCTTGAACTTGCCCTCGCCGCGCTCGCCAACCCGCATCATCGGGTAGAGCAAGCGCTCCGGTGAATAGAGGCGTGAGCGGTAGGAGCGGCCGCGCAGGCAGGCGCGCAGTTGCGGCATTTCCTCGGTATCGAGGCCAAACTTGCCATCCTTCTGGTAGCGCCCGTCGTCCGTGCTCAGACGGACGATGACATCGCCCTTCTTGTGCGCCACCAGCATGTGGCGCGAACCGCAGTTGTGGTCGCAGGAAGTCACCACCGTGGTGAGTTCGTCATCCCTCGGGTAAGGCTCGAAGGCGAAAGCTTTGGCCTCCTGCTCGCCAATTCCGAGCTCGACCAGGCCACTGGTGGTGGCAACCGCAGCGCCGGCGCCAACGGTTTTCAGGAAGCTGCGGCGTTTGGGATTGAGAATATCCAGCCAGTTACGTTTCGTATCCATGGTCCGTCCTTATTTCTTGGGCTGGGCGCTGTCAGGCAGGGCGAATCGTGCTTCGCTCGCAACGGGGCGGCCTTTTGCCCAATCGGGAATATCCGGTGACATGCCTTCCCAGGGATGGCGCGGATAGGGGTACTCGATCCGATACCAGGTCCGGCCACCATGGCAACCGTAACAGACGTCGGCATTTTTCTGGCCGGCGGCTTCGATGGCCTCGGCCTTGAGATAATTCACCTGGTGCCGCGTCGTGCGAATTGCCACATGACAGGTCAGGCAGGAATTACCGAACATTTCCTTGGACTCCGGCCACGGCGACGGAAGTCCCATGACTGGCGCATTCATCTGTCCGTGGCATTTGAGGCAGGCAGTCTCGGGATTGACTGCCTTGCGCAGCGTGAAGCCATTGTCGCTTTGCGGCGTACCGGTCGCCGAAGTACCCGGCGCCTCGTCGCGCGGGTCATGGCCCTGATGGCAGGTGTTACATGAGAAATTCATCAATTCCCTGGCCATCGGCGTCACCAGATGGCGTCTGTGGAAAGTATCCTGCTCGCCGCTATAGGTGCTGAGCCGCTGATACCAGGCCTTGCTTGTGCTGGCCTTGACGCCGGCCGGTGAGGTTTCACGAACCTTGTCGTCGAGCACTTCGCGGTGACAGGCTAGGCACTGTTCGTCACGCGCCGTTTCGATGGCCGGCTTGAAATGGATGGGATCGTAGGTCGCGCGCAAAATATCTTTATTCGCCGGGAGCGCCGACGCGATCTGGCCGGCAACTGCCTTGTCGGGTTGCTGACGGATTTGCCATCCCATAAAACCGCCGACCAGGGTGGCCGCTGCAACCAGGGCAAGAATGACAAAGCCGATTTTCGGGTTTTTCATATTCAATCCTTGCGCGCAACATCGGCATGAAGGTCGCGGATGTCGTAGCGGCCGGTACTATTGGGAAGGATAAATGGGGTATACCAGGCGCCCTGATATTTCAGAAAACCGAGTCCGACATGGGGTTGACGAATGCCGCGCAAGGCCTGCGCCTGCCATGCCGGAGTCTGCTCGAAACTTGTGATTACCGGTGCGCCGGCTGGACGGGAATCGGGCGCCAGTCCGCCGATGAACCCTGAGCTCTCTGCCGTGGCAAGCCCGGCCACGCCCAGCAACCCGAACAACACAATCGACTTCTTCATTTTCGTTATCGCCTGGCCTTGATAATCAAAAACGGGGCGGGTAGACCGACCTGCCCCATTCGAAGAAAGGCCTTACTTCTTGCCTTCCATGCCGCCCATGCCGGACATGCCTTCCTGCTTGGACTTGGATTTCTTGCCTTCCATACCTTGCATGCCGGACATGCCCTTCTGGCCTTCCATGCCCTGCATGCCGGACATACCCTTCTGGCCTTCCATGCCTTGCATGCCGGACATGCCCTTCTGGCCTTCCATGCCTTGCATGCCGGACATGCCCTTCTGGCCTTCCATGCCGGACATACCCTTTTGATCGGCAGCTTGCACATTGGCGGTCACGGCAGCCAGGGAAACGATGGCCAGAGCTGCAACAGTCGATAGTTTCATCATGTAATACCTCATTAATTTTAAGTTCACCGCTTCCGCCGTCCAGGCGAAAACGACTTGGGCACCCGCCCAGGCGGGCTTATAACAGCACGAATGGTGCCAACCCAAACAATGACTCATAACTCTATGACTCATATAGGAATTCCATATATAAACAAAGGCAAGCCATATATGGCGCCTCTGCCAAATTGGCAGGTTAAATGTCAACGAATATATCAACGCATTGATTTATATGAGATTTGACCACTGCCAATTTGGCAGGCGGCATGAAAATCCGTCATGCCCGGATCACTGCGGACGGAGTCAGATCCGCAAACCGGTCTTTTTCAATATTCGCGTCGAGAATAAAACTTCGCTTGCACGGCTATTTGAGCCCAGGAGCGCAGCAATTTCTGCGGCTTTCTCCGTGACCTCCATCCGGGAGGCCCCGTGCACCATCGCAAAGAGGTTGTAAGGCCAGTCCGGCAGCGCGCGCGGGCGGCGATAGCAGTGGGTGACGAATTCCAGGGCACCGACACGGGCGCCGAGTTCGTCGATCCGCTCGTCGGCGACGTCCCATACGGTCATGCCGTTGGCCGTCCAGCCGATGGCGTAATGGTTGGGCACGGCGCCGATGCGGCGGATGATGCCGGACTCGAGCAATGCCTGCAGGCGGCGCATCACCTCGTCGCCGGCGATGCCGACCTGCTCGCCGATGACCTGATAGGGCCGGGCGACGAACGGCAGGCCGCCTTGGGTGGCGACGATCAGCGCGCGGTCGATGTCGTCGAGCTTCAGCGGATTACTCATATGCGGGCCGCCAGCTTCATTTCGACGAAATATTCCTTCTCCTTGGGAAAGGCAAAGACCGGCAGGCCGGTATCGCGCTCGATGCGAGAGATGGCCTCGGCGATCCCCTGCGGGGTCTCGGTCGCCAGCACGAACCACATGTTCAGGGCGTGCTCGCGGCGGTAATTGTGGGCGACCTGCGGCAGCGCATTGACCAGCGCCGTCACCTCGTCGTAGCGCGCCTCCGGCGCCGCCAGCGCGGCCAGCACGAAGGCACCGCCCATGCGCTCGATCTGGACCATCGGGCCGAAGCGGGTCAGCACCCTGGCGTCGAGCAGGCGTTGCAGGCGGGCCAGCAACTCGTCTTCGCCAATCCCCAAGCGCTCGGCGGCCTCGGCATAGGGGCGTTCGCAGAGCGGAAAATCGCCCTGCAATTTGTCGATGATTTGCCGGTCGACCGCGTCAAGCTCAGGCATAGCGCGCGCCGTTCTGCTTGAAGCGGGTCAGCGAAAACAGCACGTCATGGGCGCAGTCGTTCAATCCGTGGCGGTGGCGCAAATCGGCGATGATGGCTTCGACATCTGTCCGTTCGCGGCCATGGATCATGCAAAACAGGTTGTACGGCCAGTCCGGCAGGCGGCGCGGGCGGCGGTAGCACAGCGTCACCGCCGGCTCCTCGGCCAGCGCGCGGCCGAGTTCGCTCACCAGTTCGTCGGGAATGTCGTGCACCAGCATCGCGTTGGCCGTATAGCCCAGTTCATGATGCCGGACGACAACCCCGAAGCGCTTGATGGCGCCATCTTCCAGCCAGTTGCCGATCCGGCTCAGCACCTCGTTCTCCGAAGCACCGATACGCTCGGCGATCAGCGCGAAGGGGCGCATGAACAGCGGCAGGCCTTCCTGCAGCACCGACACCAGACGGCGTTCGGATTCGCCGATCGGCGCGTGCGGCTGAACCGCGCGGGCGACGGCAACGCTCTTGCGCGCTTCGCCATGCAGCGGGAAGCCGAGATCGATGTGGAATTCTTCGAGCAGCGGCAGCGCCAGCAGCGGATAGCCGGCCGCCTTTTCGATCGCCCCCAGCGTCGCCTGCAGTCGGCCTTCGCTGCCGGCGGTGACGACGAACCACAGGTTGTGGCGGTGTTCGCGTTCGTAGTTGTGATTGACCTCGGGAAAGCGGTTGACCGCAGCCGCGACCGCCGCCAGCCGCTCCGGCGGCACGGCCATCGCCGCCAGCGTCGAGGCGCCGATGCGCTTGGGCGCGAACACCGCGCCGACCCGCGAAATCTTGCCTTCTCGGCGCAGCTTTTCGAGTCCGCTCAACACCGTGCGCTCGCCGACGCCGAGGCGCGCCGCCAGTTCGGCGAAGGGCGCCGGACAGAGCGGAAAATCGCGCTGGAACTCGTTTAGCAGGCGGAATTCGAGAGCGTCGTCCATCAGAAACCGATGCGCGCGGCGCGCGTGGTGAAGAAGATCCCGGACGGATTGTCCGCAGCGATTTCCCCCACCCGGATGAAAGTCGCGGTGTCGTAGATCAGCACCTTGTTGTCGTCGCGTGCCGAGAGCCAGACGTTTTCGCCGCGCGGCGTGAATTCCATGTGCAGGATGCCCTTGCCCGGCTCGAAGGCATGGACGACCTTGCCGGCCAGCGTGTCGATGACGTCCATCTTGCCGTTATCGGGGAAGGCGAAATTGACCCAGACCTGGCGCCCGTCCGGCCGCGCCATGACGAATACCGGCTGGCCGCGTACCGGAATGCGGCCGACTTCCTTCCAGGTCGCGACATCGACGACCAGCACCTCGTGGCGGCCGATCGCCGGCAGGTAGGCCTTGCCCTGCGCCACCGACCAGCCGCGCAGGTGCGGCATCTTGAACACCGGCAGCTTCTCCTCGCCGCGCCCGTATTTTTCGAGAATCTTGCGCGCGCCCTTTTCCGGCTGCCAGAGGTCGAGCATGGCGATGCCGTCCTCGCCGAACAGCCCGGCCAGGAAATAGCGGCCGTCGGGCGTCACCAGGCCGTCGTAGGGCTGGCTGCCGGCCGGAAAGCGCTGCGTCGTCGGCTGTTTCGGGTTACTGAAGTCGGTCACCCGGATCTCGCCGCCCTCGAACAGCGCGTAGGCAAACCTGTTGCCGGCAGTATCGGCGAGGCCGACGACCTTGGAGAACTTGCCCGGCGCGTATTCGGCCGGAACTTCGGAGAGCAGTTCGAGCGTCGCGGCATCGAAGGCCTTGATGCCGCCCGGCGTGTAGTTCTGGACGACGACGATCTTTCCATCCTGCGAGATCGAGCCGCCGATGGCATTACCCGACTGGATCACGCGCTTGACGATACGCGCTTCCAGCATGTCGATCTTGGTCAGCCCGCCGTCGCGGCCAAAAACGAAGGCGTAGCGGCCGTCGCGCGAATAGACCGCGGAGGCATGCGAAAGATCGCCGAGGCCGCCGATGCGCGCATAGGGCTGGCGCGACGTCGTGTCGACCAGCGTCACGTGGCCGCTGGCGCGTTCGATAACCAGCCCGAGATCGCCGGTGCCGCGCACCTGCGGGCCGGCGCAGGCGGTCAACAATAGGGCGAACAGGAAACCCAGAACTAGACGCATCACACCCTCACTGCGGGAAACCGCTCATCAATTTTTGCACGATCCAGCCGGCTTCGGCTTCCGACATGAACTGTTGCCACGGCGGCATCGGCGTGCCGGGACGGCCATAGTAGATGGTCGCCACCAGACTCTCGGCCGGCTTGTCGTGCAGACTGGCCGGCAACAGCGCCGGCCCGAGGCCGCCTTGCAGGGTCATGCCGTGGCACGAGCCGCAATCCTGGCGAACCAGCCGCACCAGTTCCTTTTGCCGGCCGGCATCGGGCTCGGCGGCCATGGTTGCGGTCGACGCCCAGAAAAGGGCAAAAACCAGCCTACTCGCCAACAATCACGACACCTTTCATTTCCGGATGCGGAGTGCAAGTGTAGTCGTAGCGCCCGGCCTTCGTGAAGCGCCTTTCCCAGCTTTCGTCCGGGAACAGGCGTTCGGACTCGAGCCCGTTCTCGGCCGGGAACAGCACCGAGTGACTGGTGCGCTTCTCGCGATTGGTCCACTTCACGGTGTCGCCGACGCGTATCGTCACTTCGGCCGGGACGTACTTGTAACCCTGGATGTCGACGTTAACCGTCTCGTCGGCCACTGCCACAAAGGAAACGAGCGCCAGCACAGCCGGCGCCCGCTTCAAGATTTTCCATCCGGCGGACATCACGAACCCCGGATAGCCATCATGTTTACTGCTTGGCAGCCTTGACGTCACCATCGGCGCCGAGACCCAGCTTATGGCCGAAGGAAACGTGATGGAAACGACCGCCGGCATTGTCGGCGTGAATCGCGATGCCGAACGGCACGGCCTTGCCCGGCGCCAGGTTGACGCCGCCGGCCAGCTTGCGCGTGAAGGTGATCGTGTAGGTATCGCCGGCCTTGCTGCCTTCGGCCGTGACACCGGCCTTGCCGCCTTCCATGTTGCGCTTGTCGGTCACCGTGCCGTCGACCGCCTTGCCACCGCCGCCGCTGTGCCACTGCATCAGGTCCATGGCGCCCGGGGTCGCGTACTTGGTCTTCTTGTCGTCGGCGCCCGGCATGGTACGGGCATCCTTGTGGCAAGCCGCCCAGCAGCCGACCTGGTCGCCCATCGTCACCTTGTCGTTGGGGAACATGACCGTCGCCTTGAGCTCGTTGTCCTTGTCGGAATGGTCAAAACCACCGGTTGGCGCCTTGAAGGTCAGGCGGACGTAGAGATTGCTGGCATCGTAGGCCGACTGCACGGCAACCGGATAGCTCATGGTCTTCGGCGCGCCCTTGGGTTCCAGTTCCTTGCTCGCCAGGCGCTTGAGGTCGAGGCTCAGCTTGCCGTCCTCGACGTGGCAACCGGCGCAGGCCTCGCCCTTCTTGAGGCCGCTGGCACCGCTGTGCTCGCCCTTGCCGTTAACCCATTCGATCGGCGTCGCCCCGGGGTGGAAAACATAGATATCCGTCTTCGGCACCTTGCTCCAGTCGGGCGCAGCCAGCGCAGCCTGGGAACCGAGTGCGAGAAAGGCGCCGGTCACGGCCAGCGTTACAAAACTTTTTTTCATCGTGGTCATCTCCACAAAAATGTCGGTGATGACGAGATCGCTCGTCATCCTGCAACTGGTGTTCCATATGTTACGGGGGCTTGCGCCCCCGTAACCATGTGTCAAATCAAATAATCGCCAGGCGATCAGTAGATGTCGTGCTGGGTGTTATAGACGTTGAACTTGCCGGTCGGGGTGATCATCTTCGGATCGGTGATCACCTTCTTGACCTTCAGCGTCGCATCGTCATAGACAACGATGGCGGACTGGTCGACCTTGCCACCCCACAGCGAAATCCAGACTTCCTTGCCGTCAGCGCTGTATTCAGGATGCACCGCGCGCTTGGTCGCCTTGGTTGCCGGCAGGCCGGAATCCTTGGCCACGTTCAGCACGGCCTTCGGCTTGGAGAGGTCGGACTTGTCCCAGACCGATACCGATTCAGCCAGATCCTTGTCCGGGTTCTGCGGCGAGTCGGCCCACAGGTTGGCCGACTTCGGATGCGTCTTGACGAACAGGTTGCCCGGCACGTGCTTCACTTCCTGGACGACTTTCCAGTTGTGTTCCTTGAACTTGGCGTTCTTCTTTTCATCCGAGGGCGTCGAAATCAGCGTCACGACATCGGCGCCGAGGTGGCCCGTGGCCCAGACCGGACCGAATTTCGGATGCGTGAAGTTGGCGCCGCGCCCCGGGTGCGGGATCTTGGCGACATCGACCAGCGCTGCCAGCTTGCCGGTCTTGGTGTCGACCGCAGCGATCTTGTTGGAGGCGTTGGCGGCCACCAGGAAGTAGCGCTTGGAAGCATCCCAGCCGCCATCATGCAGGAACTTGGCGGAACCGATGGTAGTGGTCTTCAGGTTTTCGATGTTGGAGTAATCGACCAGCAGGATCTGGCCGGTTTCCTTGATGTTGACGACCCATTCCGGCTTGATGAACGAAGAAACGATGGACGCCACACGCGGTTCAGGATGGTAATCGCCGTCAACGGTAACGCCCCGAGTGGAAACCACCTTGAGCGGCTTCAGCGTGTCGCCATCCATGATCGTGTATTGCGGCGGCCAGTAACCACCGGCAATCGCATATTTATCCTCAAAACCCTTGAACTTGGAGGTATCAATAGAGCGCGCATCGAAGGCAATCTTGACTTCAGCCACAACTGCCGGCTTTTCCATCCACAGGTCGATCAACGACACCCGACCATCGCGGCCGATCACGTAAACATAACGGCCGGAAGCGGAGAGGCGGGAAATATGGACCGCGTAACCGGTCTTGACGACGTTGACGATTTCCTTGGTGTCGCCATCGATCAAGGCAACTTCGCCGGTATCGCGCAGGGTGACCGAGAAAATGTTCTTCAGGTTCAGCTTGTTCATCTGCTTGGTCGGACGGTCCTTGACCGGCACGATGACTTTCCAGGAATCCAGCTGATCCTTGAGGCTGAACTCCGGCGGTACATCCGGCTGGTTCTGGATGTACTTCGACATCAGGGAAATTTCTTCCTTGGTCAGGATGTCGTCGAAGTTCACCATGCCGCCGTCGGTGCCGTAACCGATGATCTTCTCAAGGCGTTGCTGACCCAGTTTCAGGGTGCCGCCTTCGGTCACGTTGCCGTCCTTGTCCTTCTTGGACCAGTGCGGTTCGAGGTTCTTGCCGGTGGCGCCCTTGCGCAGCACGCCGTGACAGCCGGCACAACGCTCGAAATAGATCTTTTTGGCCTGCTCCTTTTCCTCGGCCGTCATGGAAGGAGCCGCCTTGGCTGCCTCCTGAGCGAACGCGGAACCCATGGCTGCAGCCATGGCAGTCATTGCAATCATCCCCACTACGGTTTTTTTCATCTTCCTCTCCTAGAACAAAACAAGGCGCGTTATTCCCCAACGCGATGGGCGCTAGGTTGAACCTGACCCCGGCAGGCATCCTTGATGCTAATCAAGCTTTTGTCGCACGGGGGTGCATGAGAAATTGTTAATATTCAATCGGTTATAGTTATATGTAACTATGCGTATAGTTCGTTATGACTAGTCTCAAAACAATACCCGTCGCTTCCTATTGGCAGGCGCAGTTTCCCGCATTAGGATGTGCGCCCAAAGACACAAGGGCACCATGGACAATCGAAACACTCTCGCGGCCGGCAAGGTCTGGCTGATCGGCGCCGGTCCCGGCGACCCCGACCTCCTCACCGTCAAGGCCGCCCGCCTGATCGCCCAGGCCGATGTGCTGGTCTTCGACCACCTCGTCGGCGACGGCATCATGGATCTGGCGCGCCCCGACGCCCGCCGCATCTACGCCGGCAAGGAAGCCTCGAAGCACACGCTGCCGCAGGAATCGATCAACACCCTGCTCGTCGACCTGGCGCGCGAAGGGCTTTCGGTGGTCCGCCTCAAGGGTGGCGACCCCTTCATCTTCGGGCGCGGTGGCGAGGAACTGGAGACGCTCGCCGCTTCCGGCATTCCCTTCGAAGTCGTTCCCGGCGTCACCGCCGCCGCCGGCTGCGCCGCCTACTCCGGCTTCCCCCTGACCCATCGCGACCACGCCCAGGCCGTCACCTTCGTCACCGGCCATCTCAAGGACGGCACGGTGAACCTCGATTGGGCGGCGCTCGCCCGACCCAACCAGACCGTCGTCTTCTACATGGGCATCGGCGCCGCCGGCGAAATCTGCCGCCAGATGATCAACCACGGCCTGCCCTCGCTGACCCCGGCGGCCGTCATCCGCAACGGCACCCTGCCGACGCAGCAGACCCTGCTCGCCACGCTCGGCACGCTGCCGCACCGCATCGAGGAAACCGGCATCAAACCACCGGCACTGATCGTCGTCGGCAGCGTCGTCAATCTGCACGCCAAACTCAGCTGGTTCGAACAAGCATGAAGTGCTTACTGATTCTGGCCGCGTTATTCGCCTTTTCGGCGCACGCCTATACCGGCAAGGAACTGCACGAGGACTGCCAGGCTGCCGAAGACGCCTACGCCAAGAGCAGCCGGCTCGACCCCTACAGTTCGCCCAAGGCGGCGCGCTGCATAGCCTACGTCGAGGGTTTTGCCGACGGCTACGCGATCAGCGACTTCCTGGCAGACTCGGTCGGCGTCAAGCTCAATGCTTTCTGCCTGCCGGCCGGCCGCGACCTCTCTTACCGCATGGTACGCGCGGTCCTCGCCCACCTCGAACGGCAACCGCCAAATCCGGAAGGCAGCACCGCCACCCTGGTCGCCGGCGCGCTCTCGAAAACCTTCCCGTGCGCCGAGGCGCTTGAACCGAAGAAGTGATTCAGGGATAATCCGCGCTCCATTCGCCCCGATGGCGGAATCGGTAGACGCAGCGGATTCAAAATCCGCCGCCGAAAGGTGTGCCGGTTCGAGTCCGGCTCGGGGCACCAAACACTTAAGGCTTTCCTCGCGGAAAGCCTTATTCATTTCGACAACGATCTTTGTACGTATACGTCATTGATCCTGCGCTCAGGGTTGCTAGAATCACCGCTATCCCAAACCCGTAGAGACATTCAAAATGAATACACCAGCGAAAAACGCGCTCCTGGCTGCCGCCTGCTGCCTGATGTTCGGCTCCGTGGCCGCCGCCGACCTTGATCCGGCCGGCGACATCAAGGTTCAGGCAGAAAAGTTCGTCAAGGTCGACAACCCGGAATATCTGCCCGCCATCAAGCGCGTCGTCATCACCAATTACATGGTCGATTTCGTCAGCGAGCTGAAATACACGAAGTCGCTGAGCGGGCTGGAAGCGATGATCGGCGCCGATTCGGACGTCTCGATCAAGCTGGTCGGCAGCAACAATGAACAATATCAGTCGATCACCGACAAGTTTTACCAGCAGACGGTCGAACAGCTCAAGGCACAGGGCATCGAGGTCGTCACCGCGGAAGAACTGAAGGCACTGCCGGAATTCGCCGAACTGGCCGCCAATGGCATTACGCCGGTTCCCAGCGAACAGGATGCCGCGGCCGGCAAGGGCCTGTTCTTCACCGCCCAGGGATTGCCGCTTCAGTTGAGCGACGAGACCCAGTTCATTCCTACCTTCACGCCCCCGTTCACCAAACCCAAGAAGGATGATTTCCTGACCTTCGGCACCCGCTTCTCGGGTGGCTTCTCCGCCGGCCAGGCGCAATTCATCGAGGAAAAGATCGCCAAGAAACTTGGCGCCAGCATTCTCAAGGTGCGCCTGACGGTACTTGGCGGCCAGCTGACACCGGACACCAGTTTCTGGAGCGGCGGCAAGGTGTCGACGCGGGCGGCGGCGAGCTTCGTGGACTTCGTCTCGCGCTACGCCTTCATCACCCCGGAGGGCAACAAGGCCCTGGTGGCGCTCAAGGAGATCGCCGAGACCGGCGATATCGGCGAGCTGGTCAACACCACCAGCGACGGTACCAAGACGGTCGATACGGCGAAGAACGTTGCGCTGGTGGCACTCAATGTCGTCAGTATCGCCGCCCGCCTCAGTGGAGCAGGCGGCGTTGGCGGCATCGGCGGCTTCTCGTCGACGACGGAATACGAATGCCGAGTGCAGCCCGAATCTTTCGAAAAGGCACTGCTCGGCCACCAACTCGCCGTCGCGCAGATGTTCGGCGAAAAAATGCGGAACCCCGGCCAGTGAGCGGCAGCGCACCCACCGGGCAGGGGCCGCGCTGCTGACTCCATGGCATTGACCGTCGACGACTTCGACTTCCCCCTTCCGCCCGAACTGATCGCCCAGCATCCGGCTGCCGAACGTAGCGGCAGCCGGATGCTGCACGTCTGCGGCCAACACCTCGCCGACCGCCAGTTTGCCGACCTGCCGACGCTGCTCAAGGCCGGCGATCTGCTCGTCTTCAACGACACGCGCGTCATCAAGGCGCGTTTCTTCGGGCTAAAGGAAAGCGGCGGCCTGGTCGAGGTGCTGCTCGAACGCATCGTCGACGCCACGCACGCCATCGCCCAGGTGCGCGCCAGCAAATCGCCCAAGCCGGGCACCCGCTTGAAACTGGCCGACGCCTTCGAGGTCGTCGTCACCGGGCGCGCCGGGGCCAGCGGCGAATTCTTTGCTCTGGAGACCGTCGACCGCAACAGCCTCTGGGATTTGGCCGAGCAGCACGGCAAGCTGCCGCTGCCGCCCTATATCGATCACCCGGCCGAAGGCGCCGATGAAACGCGCTACCAGACGGTCTATGCCCGCGCGCCGGGCGCCGTCGCCGCGCCGACCGCCGGTCTGCATTTCGACGAGGCGATGCTGGAAACCCTGCGCGCCCAAGGCGTCAATACCGCCTTCCTGACCCTGCACGTTGGCGCCGGCACCTACCAACCGGTGCGCGTTGACCGAATCGCCGAGCACAAGATGCACAGCGAGCGCTTCGAGATTCCACCGGCCACCGCTACCGCCATAGCCGCCACCCGCGCCGCCGGCGGCCGCGTCATCGCCGTCGGCACGACCAGCCTGCGCGCGCTGGAATCGGCCGCGAGTCTGGAAAACCCAGAAGCCGGCACGGTCCGCGCCGGCGCAGCCGAAACCGATATCTTCATCACCCCCGGCTACCACTTCAAGGTGGTCGACCGGCTGATCACCAACTTCCACCTGCCGAAATCGACGCTGCTCATGCTCGTTTCGGCCTTCGCCGGCTACGCCAATATCCGCGCCGCCTACGCCCACGCCGTGGCCGAACGCTACCGCTTCTTCAGCTATGGCGACGCCATGCTCCTGGAAAAATCCGATGCAGTTTGAACTTCTCAAGACCGACGGCGCCGCGCGCCGCGGTACGCTGACGCTGACCCACGGTGTCGTCCAGACGCCCGTCTTCATGCCGGTCGGCACTTATGGCACGGTCAAGGCGATGACACCGCAGGCGCTCAATGACATCGGCGCGCAGATCTGCCTCGGCAACACCTTCCACCTCTGGCTGCGGCCGGGGCTGGACGTCATCCACGCCCACGGCGGCCTGCACGACTTCATGGGCTGGCAGAAGCCGATCCTCACCGACTCCGGCGGCTTCCAGGTCTTCTCGCTCGGCGCCATGCGCAAGATCACCGAGGAAGGCGTCAAGTTCTCGTCGCCGATCGACGGCGCCAAACTTTTCCTGACCCCGGAAATCTCGATGCAGATCCAGCACGCGCTGAATTCCGACATCGTGATGATCTTCGACGAATGCACACCCTACCCGGCAACGCGCGACGAAGCTGCCAAGTCGATGCGACTGAGCATGCGCTGGGCGCAGCGTTCGCACGCCGAGCATAACAAGCTGGAAAACGGCAACGCCCTGTTCGGCATCGTCCAGGGCGGCATGTATGAAGACCTGCGCGACGAATCGCTGGCTGGACTCGATAACATCGGCTTCGACGGCATGGCCATCGGCGGCCTTTCGGTCGGCGAGCCAAAGGAAGACATGGCGCGCATCCTCGCCCACGTCGCACCGAAGATGCCGGCGCACAAGCCGCGCTACCTGATGGGCGTCGGCACGCCGGAAGACCTGGTGCATTCGGTCAAAGCCGGCATCGACATGTTCGACTGCGTGATGCCGACGCGCAACGCCCGCAACGGGCACCTGTTCACCCGTTTCGGCGACATCAAGATCAAGAACGCCCGGCACAAGACCGACACCGGCATGCTCGATCCCTCCTGCACCTGCTACACCTGCAGAAACTTCAGCCGCGCCTATCTGCACCACCTCTTCCGCGCCGGCGAGATCCTCGGCAGCATGCTCAACACCATCCACAACCTGCATTTCTACCAGGCCATCATGGCCGAGATGCGCGCCGCTATCGAGGCCGGTACGCTGAACGACTGGGCGATTGCCTTTGCCTGCGATCGTTCGTCCGGGCAGTGATAGAATGCGGCGTTTCGAATTATTCGCTTTCAGGAGTTCCCAATGATTAGTCTTGCCCACGCCCAGACCGCCGCCGCTTCATCCGACCCGACCGGTGGCCTGATGCAGTTGCTGCCGATGATCCTGATGTTCGCCGTGCTGTGGTTCCTGATGGTGCGCCCGCAGATGAAGAAGGCGAAGGAGCACAAGGCGCTGATCGCCGCGATAGCCAAGGGCGATGAAGTCGTCACCGGTGGCGGCCTGGTCGGCAAGGTGGTCAAGATTGGCGAAAACTACGTGACGCTGGAAATCGCCGAAGGCACCGAAGTCGTCGTGCAAAAGCCGGCCATCGGCCTGGTTCTGCCCAAGGGCACGCTGAAGTCGCTGTAATCACCCCCAAAAGGCGGCCGCGGGCCGCCTTTTTCGCTTTGAAGCCGCTATGAATCGCTACCCCCTATGGAAGTACATCACCGTCGCTATCGCGCTGGTGCTGGGCTTCGTCTACACCCTGCCCAACTTCTTCGGCGAATCGCCGGCGGTGCAGGTTTCCAGCGCCAAGGCGACGATCAAGGTCGACCAGAGGAGCCTGGCCCGCGTCGAGGAAGCCTTGAAGGCGGCCGCCATCACCCATGACGGCATCCAGCTCGACTTCAACGGCGTCAAGACTCGCTTCGCGACCACCGATACCCAGCTGAAGGCCAGGGACATCCTGGAAAAGGCGTTCAATCCCGACCCCGCCGACCCGCAATACGTCGTCGCCCTCAACCTGCTTTCGGCCTCTCCCGGCTGGTTGACCGCACTGCACGCGCTGCCGATGTACCTCGGCCTCGACCTGCGCGGCGGCGTTCACTTCCTGCTGCAGGTCGACATGAAGGGCGCGCTGACCAAGCGCCTCGACTCGATCTCGGCCGATCTGCGCACCGTGCTGCGCGACAAGAACCTGCGCCATGCCGGCGTCAGCCGCGAGGGCGACCGCCTGGTCGTCAAGTTCCGCGACGCCGAAACCCGCGACAAGGCGCGCAACGCAATCTCCGACAGCCAGCCTGATCTGCTCATCATCGACCAAGGCGAAGGCAGCGACCTCCGGCTGGTCGCCACGCTGAAACCGCAGGCCCAGCTGAAAATCGGCGAATTCGCCCTGAAGCAGAACATCACGACGCTGCACAACCGGATCAACGAACTCGGCGTCGCCGAGCCGGTGATCCAGCAGCAGGGCTCCGACCGCATCGTCGTCCAGCTGCCGGGCGTGCAGGACACGGCCAAGGCCAAGGACATCCTGGGCCGCACCGCGACCCTCGAAATCCGCATGGTCGACGATTCCCCCGGCGCGCTGGAAGCGGCGCTGGCCGGCAACCCGCCTTTCGGCACCGAGGTGTACAACGAGCGCGGCGGCCAGCCGCTGCTGGTCAAGAAGCAGGTCGTCCTGACCGGCGACCGCCTGACCGATGCCCAGCCCGGTTTCGACAACCAGACCCAGGAACCGGCCGTCCACCTGACGCTCGACTCCGCCGGCGCCCGCATTTTCAAGGACATCACGCGCGACAACGTCGGCAAGCGCATGGCCATCCTGCTGATCGAAAAGGGCAAGGGCGAAGTCGTCACCGCCCCGGTCATCCGCACCGAAATCGGCGGCGGCCGCGTGCAGATTTCCGGCCGCATGACCACCAGCGAAGCCAACGACACCGCCCTGCTGCTGCGCGCCGGTTCGCTGGCGGCACCGATGGACATCGTCGAGGAGCGCACCATCGGCCCCTCGCTCGGCGCCGACAACATCAGGAAGGGTTTCCATTCGACGATGTGGGGCTTCGCCGCCATCGCCGTCTTCATGATCCTTTACTACCAGATCTTCGGCGTCGTTTCGGTGCTGGCGCTGGCCTCCAACCTGCTGTTCCTGATCGCCCTGCTGTCGCTGCTGCAGGCGACGCTGACCCTGCCCGGCATCGCCGCCATCGCGCTGACGCTCGGTATGGCGATCGACGCCAACGTGCTGATCAACGAACGGATACGCGAAGAGCTGCGTGCCGGCATGCCGCCGCAGGCGGCGATTTCGGAAGGCTACGAACGCGCTTTCGGGACCATTCTCGACTCCAACATCACCACGCTGATCGCCGGCCTCGCCCTGCTCATCTTCGGTTCCGGCCCGATCCGCGGCTTCGCCGTGGTGCACTGCCTCGGCATCCTGACCTCGATCTTCTCCTCGGTCATCGTCTCGCGTTCCCTGGTGAACCTGATCTATGGCCGCCAGAAGAAGCTGACCAAGGTGGCCATCGGCCAGATCTGGAAACCAGGCAACAGCACCGGCTCTGCTACGGTCAACGGCCAGAAATAAGGGAAAACGGTCATGGAATTTTTCCGCATCAAAAAAGACATCCCCTTCATGCGCCATGCGCTGAAGTTCAACATCATCTCGCTGGTGACCTTCCTGCTTGCCGTGGTGTTTCTCTTCAGCAAGGGCCTGCACCTGTCGGTGGAATTCACCGGCGGCACGCTGATCGAAACGCACTACGAGCAGGCAGCCGATCTCGAAAAGATTCGCGGCGCGCTCGGCAAGGCCGGCTTCAGCGACTTCTCGGTACAGAACTTCGGCTCGTCGCAGGACGTCATGATCCGCCTGCCGCTCAAGGGCGACCAGAACACCTCGCAACTCGGCGAAGCGGTCATGAAGTCGCTGGAAGCCGAGGCACCGGGCGCCCAGCTGCGCCGCGTCGAATTCGTCGGCCCGCAGGTCGGCAAGGAACTCGCCGAAAACGGAGCGATGGCGCTACTGCTGGTGGTCATTGGCATCGTGCTCTACCTGGCGTTCCGCTTCGAATGGCGCTTCTCGGTCTCGGCCATCATCGCCAACCTGCACGACGTCATCATCATTCTTGGCTTCTTCGCCTTCTTCCAGTGGGAATTCTCGCTGTCGGTGCTGGCCGCCATACTTGCCGTGCTCGGCTACTCGGTCAACGAGTCGGTCGTCGTCTTCGACCGCGTGCGCGAAACCTTCAAGAAGGTGCGCGGCCTGAGTACGCCGCAGGTACTCGACCACGCCATCACCAGCACCATCAGCCGGACCATCATCACGCACGGCAGCACCCAGCTGATGGTGCTGTCGATGCTGATCTTCGGCGGCGAAACCCTGCACTACTTCGCCATGGCCCTGACCATCGGGATCTGTTTCGGCATCTACTCCTCGGTGCTGGTCGCCAGCCCGCTGGTCATGTGGCTGGGCGTCTCGCGCGAACAGTTCATCAAGCCGAAGAAGATCATTGAAGGCGCCAACGAGGACGGCGCGGTCGTCTGAGCGCGTTCTGCCTCATTTGCTGCGCGCCTTCCAGTTGAATTCGATATAGCGCCGAATAACAAGACACCCCGGAGGGGTGTCGATCAACGACACGGTCGAATTGGGATCCTTGCCGTCCGTGTAAACGGTCATGTTCGATAGCAGGCGCGTGGCGCGATAGCCGTTCAACTCCTGTCCCGCCACGGCCTCGCAGGCGACCGGTGCCGAGGAAATGCGCTCGGCAGCAACAGAGCAGCCACCCGCACCATCGGGTATGGTTGTGATGGACATCGCGGCACCACCATTGGGGTATTCAAGTCCGATCATCGCAAACACCGGACTAGTGGCCGGACGTTTGCGATCCCAATCGAGCAGCACATCGTTATTTTTCGTGCCATTGATGGCAAGCGTCGAAAGGCGATCCAGGGCTGGCTTGCACGCGGTTAGCCCGACATTGGTCGCTGCCGTGGTTAGTGCGTTCTGCACCCGCGCAGGCTGTGGCGGGGCAAGTACGCTTTGTGCGTGAGCAAGACCTGCGCCGCATGCCGCCAACAACACCAGATAGCCGAGATTGCGCCGGCAACGCAAAAATGAAGAAGTCAGGTCATTCGATGAATGAAACACGTCCACTCGCTCAGGATTCAAGCACTTGCAGTAGGGCATCGCTATAGATTCGTATATTGGTGGGGTTAGCCGGATCAAGCATATCCAGATATCGCCGAGCGCGTTCACTGTACGTAGCCAACTGCGAATCATGGGTTTGCCAGGCGCTAATTAGCGCTCGCCCACCTTCCTCACAATCGAAACCGTGGTAGCGATAGCCGCAGTCCTGCAGCAGATCCGAGTTGTGAATCAAAGGAAATCCGCCGTAGAGCGCTTCGTAATAGACATAGTTTTGGGCATTTTCCCATTGATGACAAACCAGTACATCCGCGAGATGCGGAAGGATTTCAACCATTGGCAATCGCCCTTCAAATACGGACAGTCCATGGCGCACGATATCAAGGCTATTGGCGAACGGATTGAAGACTGGGTGATCCTTGAGGTGCGCGGTATTGAATACACATACCCGCTCGAGGGCGTCAGCGTTCCTGCGGTGAGCTGATTCGCAGACCAGCATCGGCAGATGGCAAGTCTTGACCAGGCAGATATTGGGCTCGACAATCGCCACGCGCCAGCGCTTTCGGCCAGGCCGATAAGCGAATTGTTCCGGTGGAACGTTACGGTTGATGAAATCGGGCGCCCAAAGATGCGGCATGATCGATACCGGCGCACGAAACAAGGCCTCATAGTAGGACTTGCAGGTTCTGCGGTATTCTTCCAGCGTCCACACCGCATCACGTTGCGTTTGCGGTACCAACCGGCCATGTGGCAATCCGTAGGCCAGCCGTTCGGCATCAATAACGAAATCATTGCCAACACAACAGGTGATAATCCTTCCCCCGCGCGCACGAAACGGCACCGTCCAGTCATCGGCGAGTGTGCTGCTCATCTCAATCAGAACATCCAGTGTCTGCAAGGCATGCTGTTCGTCCACCCACGGCACGGGAGAATCTGCCAGGAAACGCGCCCTGTCCTGCGCATCTCCATCGCCGCTGCAAACCAGTGACACATCCGCCACGACTGGAGAATGACGAAGGAGATTGGCCAGAAAAAAACAGTTCTGGAATATCCCGTTTTCCCAAACGGACTGCGCCCCTTTTCTTACAAACAACGTAATACCAATGTGCAAGCGGCGTCGGGGCATATTCATCAAGCCTCCAGCCATTGTGGCCGATCATGGCATAAAGCCCGCAACAAGTCGGCGAATGCCAAAACGTTGGGTTGGTGGCTTATTGATACATGCTCCAACACTCTTGAAGTGCGTTTAGCATAGCCATTTAGATCCCGATAGTGATTTAACTTTGCCCGGAGCAACTCCGTTGCACCGACCTGAACCTCAAAATCGGGATAATAGTATCCGGCATCCTTGAGCCAGGGCGAGTTGTGGATTAGTGGATAATTGCCATACAAGACATCCAGATACAGGTAGTTCTGGTCGTTCGTCCATTGATGCGACAAAACAGCATCAATCTGATTGTTAATCATAAATCCAGCAGTGTCGTGACGACCGGTAAATATGGCTCGGTGATTGCGCACCAAATCCAGTGCATTGGCAAAATACAGCAACGTAGGATGCTCCACCAGGTGCTGCGTATTAAGCACATTCAACTGCCGGATGGACTCGGGCACTTTCCGACACGCAGCATCCGCTACCAGCATTGAAATGAGGCCCGATTTCGTGGGGGAGAGATTGGGCTCAAATATCGCCAAATTCCACCCCGGGGTAGCCGTACCATTTGGACTATCGACACGCGGTGCATAGCCAAACTGCAAGCCTGATTTAGCCAGTTCATCAATGCGTAGCTTAAGAAATACTGGATCCCAAAGGTATGGTGTTTCAAAGACGGGGCTCCGATGAAGTGTCCGCAGCATCTGGGTGAAAGCCGCATATTCCGGCAAAAGCCAAATTGCATCATGGCGATCAGTAAGCAAGAAGAACCCGCTGTCCTTGAAGATAGAAGGTTCCACCAAGCCAGAGTAGGGATGCCCCACACAATACCAAACCGTCTTTTTACCCCTTGCCTGCTGCAATTGAAGCCAAGCGGTATCAATTGCCCCCACCATTTCGATTATGACATCAACACAATCAGTAGCGTCCCGTAGTTTGAGCATGCGCGTGCCAAACCAGTCGAGGTCTACCTGAGGACCAAGACAGTCTTCGCTGCCGGCATCCAGCAACACCACGTCGCGGACAAAGGGAATGCTCCGCAGCAGTTTCGCCAGAAACAGTGCGTTCTGTGTAATACCGGCAGACCAAATATTCTGTTCTGCCGTACTGAGCGTGGAAATTCCAATACGCATGTCACTCTGACTAGAAAAATGGCGCCCATGAAAACAGGCGCATCACCTGATTGGAAAAAACATCAAAATGATTGACGGATGATTATTTCCACTTCCAGCCAACACCCACGTTCATACCCCACTGATCCCCGGTTGAAGATACGCCCGCGCCCCAGGACATTTTGCCATCCTCACCCATCTGCTTGAAGTTGAGCGCAACCGCACTACGACTCTGGAATGCACCGACCCCCAGCCCGAGCGCTTTCTCGCCAGGCTCGAGACTTGGCATGTAGGCACCCGACATGGCAAAGCTCATGGCAATACCGGAATAAGCAATGTTGGCGACATTGTCGATATTTTGTTGCACTCCTTGAAGTTGAGAAACGTTGACCGCGTCGGTTGCATATACGCCAGGCGCCACGTTGGTAATCCTGCGTTCCGAGCCTGGCGCCCCCACTGAAACGGTATTGGGTTGATTTGCCACAGAATACGCGCCCAAAGCTACCGAACGATCGGCGGTCGCCTGAGCTCCCGCACCCAAAGCCACAGAATCATTGCCTGAAGCGAGTGAATTTGCACCAACAGCCGTAGCAGGATCTGCAATAGCCTGCGCTTGATAGCCGATGGCAACCGATCCAGCATACTTCGCAGTCGCCCGGAAACCGATCGCAGTGGTATTCGTATCCTGCGCCAGCGATTGCGCCCCGTATGCTGTAGCTCCAGTCGCAACAACTGTGCGAGACGCACCGTTAACCCCAATCAGCGTCCCGGCCCCCGCGCAGGTGCCGGTAGCCGTTGTGTCAACACCATTGGCTACGGAACAGCCAGCAGCGCTGGAAACGGTCTGCACCACCGTGTTATCAAAGCTCCGACCCTGCGTAAGAATACTTCCAGAGCCAGCGGCACCCCCGGCAATGCTCGCCACAACCGTAGCCCCTCTGGGCGAAGCCACGTTTTGAGCATCAACAATAGGCGACACCGCCGTAGACAAGGTTGATAGCGACGAATTTGTAGAATTAAGGCCTGTACTTAAGCTGCTTATACCGGTACTTAGTGATGAGAATCCTGTACTTACGCTACTAAAACTCGTCGACAAACTGCTAATCCCGGTTGACGTGGAAGTCGACAAGCTTATGAGCCCGCTGTTGGTAGTGCTCAGGCCCGTGCTCAGGGACGACACA
>DJUX01000054.1 GCA_002440665.1 Dechloromonas sp. UBA6271 | reverse complement strand
GCGTCGTCGGCCGGCCAGGCGTTCAGGCCTTGCAGCGGGTTGCGGTTGGGCAGGTCGGGGTCGCCGACGGCCAGCCCGCCGGGCCAGCGGCGGCCGGCGGTGGCGCGCAGCGGGGCGGCGACTGTTTCCGCGAAGGCAGCGTCCGGCACCCAGGCCTGGCCGCCGGACAGCGCATGACGCAGGGCAGCGGCGAACAGGCCGGCGCGACAGCGGCGGGCGGCCGGGTCGTCGGCGCCGCAGCCTTCGCGCCACAGGCGCTGGGTCAGGGCGAAGGTGTTGGCGCGTTCGGTGGCGTTGTCGATGGCGTAGGGAATGTCCACGCCGCGTTCGGCCGGGATGCCGTAGAAACCGTGGCCGCTGGCGGCGAGCAGGGCGGCGGCCTGCGGGTTGGCGTTGGTTTCGTCCCACAGGGCGCGCGAGAAGATTGGGGCGCCGTTCTGGTGGCAGGCGAAGCACAGCGTGCGGTTGGCGTAGACCACCTGCGGCCGGCCGCCGGCCCGGTAGTCCTTGACCAGCTGGAACTCGAAGCGGCCGGCGGCCTCGTTATAGCTGATGACTTCGAGCACCGCCGATTTTTCCTGATAGCCGATGTACAGGCGGTCCTTGAGGTAGGGGGCGGAAATCGCTGCCGGCTGGGCGTCGACCGCAACCACCACGCGCGGGAAGGCGAAGTAGTCCGGCGCAGCGGCGGTGCGCTGCAGCGAGCGGCCGAGCGGGATCAGGACACGCTTGGCCGGCGGCAGGGCGCTGCCCGGGTCACGCGCCAGCTGGGCGTCGAGGCGGGCGAGCAAGGATTCAAAAGGAAACGGCAGGTCGATGCTTGACTGGCCGTTGCGGTCGACGGCGAAAAGCTGGTCGAAAAGGGAACGGCCGGCGGGCGGCAGGTTGTCGCCGGGGACGGCCGGGTCGATGACCCAAACCGGTGCCGGGGGGGCGCTTTCAGCCGCTGCCCACATCACTGCTCCCGGCCCGCAGGCGAGGGCCAGCAGCCCAGCCAGGAAGGCGTTGCGCAGGTTCATGGCGGGCTTCCATTGCCGGCTTTCAGTACGCCGCCTTGGCGGTGGCCGCGGCGACGACGGTGCGGGCCTGCGTGCCGGGCCAGCAGTCTTCCTGCACCTTGCCGGTCTTGACGAATTCCTCGCGCGCCTTGTCGTCGGTGGCCTTGTTGTAAAGGGTGAAATTCAAGGCGAAGCCACGGTCGAGGTAGGCACGGCCGAGGTAGAGGCCGGGGCGGATCATGCGGATCTCGTCGCGCACCTTGAGGCCGCGGCGGCCGGCCAGGAAGTCGGGGCTTTCCTGATAGCCGGGGATTTCGTCGCTGAAGAAATAATCGATGATGATCGACTCGCGGCGCGCGTCGAGCAGGCTCTGGCCGCAGTAGAGCTTGGCCGGGAAGAGCAGCCAGGTTTCCTTGCCGCCGTAGCTCATCTTCTTCGGCTCGCCTTCGACCAGCCCGACTTTCTTCAGGAGCGACAGATCCTCGATGCGGTTCCTGAGCACCCGTTCGTCACGGAAGAAGACCTTGCCGCGCCACAGCGTTTCGCCGATGTCCTCGATGACCAGGCCCTTGAGATGCAAGGCCGTGCCGGTGAAGCCGCCGACGATTTCGGACAGCCGGAACTTGCCGCTCTCGCCGCGCGGCAGCAGGATGCGGCCGTCGAAGGCGCCGTCGGGGATGGGGCCGGCGGGCAGGCGGGCGTAGATCTGGTCGAGCTGTTCCTGATCGAGCTTGGCCAGCCAGTCGGGCGTGATTTTCGCCAGTTCGGCCGGGGCGATGGGGTACTTGTAGTCAACCTGGGCGAGGTCCATCTTGGACTGGTAATTCTTGTCGTAGGGGGCGAAGCCGATGTTGGGCGGTTCCGGCTTGCCGCAGGCGGCGAGGACGAGGGCGGCGAGGATGATCAGGCCGGTGCGCGGGGTGAAGGTGGGCGGCAGTCGCATGGTGATCCCCTCCCTTAGAGCGTGGCGAGGAAGGCGGTGAGCGCCTTCTTGTCGGCATCGGACAGGTCTTCGCCGAAGCGGTGGCCGCCGTTCTCGATTTCCTCGGTGCAGGTTTCGTAATTGGCGCTGAGGAAATCCCGCTGTTCGCGCAGGATGTCGACGAAGCGGGCCGGGTGCTTGAGCACTTCGTCGGCGATGGCCTGCAGCGTCGCCACCTGGGCCTTCTTGCCGGCGGCTTCCAGCTTCGCAGGATCGCGCTTGGCGAGGAAGAGGTCGCCGATCAGCTGCTTGTGCTGCAGCCCGTTGAGGAAGCCGGCGCTGGCGCCCTCCGGTATCCGGACCTGGCCGAAGCCGCCGAGCGGTTTCTCGGTCTTGCCGTCAAGCGGGCGGATGCCGACATCGATGATCAGGTCGGCATTGGTCAGGGTGCGTTTCGTGCCGCGTTCCTTCGGATTCAGCAGCTCGTGCATCGAACGCTTGTAAAGCTCGAAGCGGCCATCCACCGTCGGGTCGTAGCGCAGGCATTCGGGCTGCGTGGCGAGCAGCTTGCCGTCACGGTCGACGTAGCGGGCGCGGTGAAAATCGTTGTCCTTGTTGGCCGGGTTGCCGCAGATCTCGGGGCCGATGGCGTTGTTATGCATGAAGGGGGCGGTGGCCCAGACATTGACCAGCGAGATGTTGCGCATGTAGCCGCGGCCGCCGTCCTTCAACTCATTGCGCTCCGGGATGTCGGCGACCGTGGGCCGTTTGCGCAGGGTGTCGGAGGCGTATTCCATGTACAGGTGGCCGGCCTTGTGGTTGGAGTGCAGCGAGCGGCAGCGGAAGGTGCCGACCTCGGTGACCGGCGTCGACTGGTCGTTGCCGAGGAAATCGGCGCGCACCTTGCGTGGATGGGCATCGTTGGGGGCGGCGAAGTCGCGGTTCTTGAAACTGCCGCCGGCGCTTTCCGGGATGCTCGAATGGCAGCGCGCGCAGTTGTCGGCGAAGACCGTTTGGCCACGGGCGACGGCGCCCTTGCCGAATTCCTTGTCGAGGTCGGCGACGAGGTCGGCCGGCAGATAGACGGCCGCCGGATTCTTCGCCTTGCGCTGGTTGGCGCGGGCGGCCTGGAGATCGGTCTGGTCGGATTCGGCCGAAGCGAAGAAGTCGAGCACGTTCTGCAACCGGTCCTCGACGGCCCGGAAGTTCGGGCAATCGCGCCGGCACTGGGCGATATTGAACGAGGTCTGGCCGAAACCGCGCTGCTCCGGGTCTACCTGGCGCATGTCGGCGAAGTGATTGACCCAGCACTGCTCGGAACACGAGCCGATGTTGAAATAGACGCGCTGGATGGCTTCGAGGGCGCCGATCGAATCCTCACCGCCCTTCAGTATGTGATGGACGCCAGGCAGGACGACCTTCTGGCCGCCGAGGTAAACCGTCGTCGTGTCGTCCTCGCGTGTGCTCTTCTGCCAGCACTTGCCGTCGCGGCCGGGTTCGCACCAGCACTTGTCTTCGTCCTTCTCACTGCCGCAGGTGGTGGCCTTGCGCCACTTGGTGACCATTTCGCCCTTGAACACCGGGCGCTGGGCGACATTGATCAGGGCGTTGATGGTGCCCGGGTTGTTGATCTGGTCATGCGAAATGGCCGAGGTGTCGGTCACGCCGGGCCGGGCGTGGGCGAACATCTGGTATTCCAGGCTGGTCTTGGGCATGCCGGAGCCGAGCAGTTCGGACATGCGGGTGTACTGGTTGCCGATCAGGCCCTTGATGTTTTCCCACTTCGGGTGCGCCGGGTCGGCGGGCGGGTTGAGCGGGTCGAAGGCGATGTGACAGGAGCCGCAGGTGGTGCCGATCAGGAAAGGCGGCTCGACCGAGGCGTCGGCCAGCTTGGTCACCCGCTGGTCGGACTCGATGCCGGTGGTCGCGGCCTTGGCGGCAGTGAAGCCGGACCAGGTGGCGAGGTCACCGTTGAGCGCCTTCCACTTGGCGGCGTCGAAGCGCGGGTTGGGGAACTTGCGCAGGCCGAGGGCGCCGGTCGAGGTGCCGAAACGCAGGTCGCACGGCGAGGCGCGCTGGTCGACCTTGCCGCCCTGCGTGTGCGGATCGTCGGCGTCGAGCGCGGCATCCTTGAGGCCGCAGGCCGGGTCGACATAGCCGTTCTTGCCGACGTACTTGAGCAGCACGTCGTCGCCGGGGCACCAGTCCAGACCGTAGGTTTCATCAAGCGACTTGGCCGGGCAGTCGGGGGCGCCGGGCTTGCAGCAGGCCGGGTCGTTGATGATGCCCCAGGCCCAGAAGCGGTCGTCACGCTGGTCGGCGCGTAGGACGCGGTACCAGTCGACGAGGACGCCGATGCGCTGCTGGAAGGTGTAGGTGTGGAAGCGCTCGTTGCCGCCGGTGGCCTTGAACCAGATCAGCCGCCCGACGCATTCCGATTCGTTCAGCCCCTCGCGGGCGCAGGCCTCGAAATAGGGGGCATCCTGGTCGACGATGGAAGCTTCGGGGAGCGGTTTGCCCGGCGGGGCGGCGGCGGCCGGGGTATTTTCAGCATGCGCGCTGCTGAAACCCGGGTCTTGAATCTGGAATATCCCGATGCCGGCGGCAAGGGTGACAAATGCCGCTATAGCGGCCAGCAGAGTACGCTTCATACGTTTTCTCCCAATCAGCCCCTACGGATTCCGGCTTGCCGGAATCCCCTGTAGTAACCTGATGACATTGACGACGCGGAGAAGTTCAAACGCATGAGCCGACAGGCGCAGCTTGCCGAACGCGGTTTTTGGCCTGTTTTAGCCGTTGACCGCGAGCGGTCGAGTTTTCTCGTGTTCGGCGAGCAACTAAGTGGGGTTAGCTTGACTTTGATTTCTCATGGAAATTAATGCGAAGCTGACTCTTTTTGTTGTGAATTGTTAGCCAGTGATGGTCAAACATCTCGTCACCCCTTTCTCGAAGGTAGGAACCCTATTTACTGTCTTGGCGTTGCCAGTGAGTCAAAACAGATGACGCCGAACGTTCGTGTTCAGCGGCCTGCCGAAAGTAGGTCCGCTGGAACACGGGGTTAGGCGTCATTTACAGTGGGTACACATCCCAGACTTTCAGTTGGCTGCCGTTCCGTATGGTCATCTTGACCCACGCTCCCTTTGGTCCGGCCTTCTGCTTTACGTCGGCAATTCGATCATTGACGTATTGGGCAGCAAGAGGGCCGAGAGGGCCGAGTGTGGCTGTATAGAACGCAAGCAAGGTCGCCTTTGTGGTGTCGGACGCTAGTGTGTTCACTTCCGGCTGATCTAGCGTGAACTCGTAGTCGACGTCCGTATTGCCGCCACGGGTTGATACGTCATACTTCTTTAAGTCAGCTGCTTGCGTAGTAGACGCGGCAAGGATCAGATAAGCGAGAATGAATTTGAATCGCATGTTCGTAGTCCTCAATTTAAGCTAGGTTGGTGTGGTATTTTGGCGATACAGGGTGCGTGATATTCTCTCTATCTTGGTTCTCCTCTAAATAGGTTTTGCACAGACTTCTTTTCGTTTCCTGGGATCTCGCAGCATAGGCCATCGCCTGCGCCACTGACATCGCGTTTGCGATAGCAGAAATGATCGAGGTTGTACTTCGTCCCCTTTTTTGTGGACGCCGGGCTCGTCCATTCAAACCGTTCTTGCCCGGCGATGGCATCAAAGACTTTTGATTGACAGCCCGGATTGGCGACGGCGCAGCGGCAATGAACGTTGATTGGGCCGTCCTGCTTTGCGACGTACTGGTCATCAGCTGTCGCAAGGGGCAGTACGAAGAACGCAGATGCAAAGATGGCGCATGCCTGACCAATGCGGCGGAGTTGAACACTCATTACTATTCTCCTCTAGAAGAGTGCGCAAACTCGGAATTGACTCTGGGTAGCCACGGTTGCCTCCCTATGACGCCTAACGACCGACCCGCTTCAGCCGCCAGCCGGGCTTTTCGCCGGTCTGCTGGAAGCAATTGTTATGCGGCACTTTTCGACTCATAAAAAATAGGGGTCAGACCACAATTTTTGCTGCGTTCTCCTGTTAAGGGCCAAACAAGATCGAGGGCTTTGACAGGATGATCTGTCGGGGCCGGGATGCTGATAGCGACGACATATTCGCTTGCAATGCAGTCTATCGCATGACATATACTAAACGCATCATTCGAATGAATGATCGACAGAGGTATGACGTTCAGCCTCGGGAGGCTTGAGCCGGTGATTCACCAACAGAGAAGCCGGGGGACGAGTGATTGACGAAACTCACGAACTTGATCGCTTAGCTGGCCAGCTATTCCAGGTTATTTTGACGCCTGAGATGCTGCCGGAGGTGATTGTCTCCCTCGCGGCGTGGCTGCAGCCCACATCTGGTACTGAATCGGCTGATGAGGGTGGCGTTGGTGATCCCCCTTCCTATTGCCCGCTGAGCAAAAATGGCAACCTGGATAAGGCGCCGTGCCGCAGGATGCGCCAGAAAAACGATTTGCCGGAACCTGCAGAAAATCCATGCACCGTCTGCGCCTTGTTGGATAGCAACCGGCCAAACTGGCACCGCATCATTAATCTCTTCATGCATTATCGGGCGCTACGGGAGTTTGCCGATCATGCTGCCAGTTGGGCGCATACCAGCCATGTGGCAGCCATCGTCCTGTCGCACAATGCGCGGATTCTTGATTGCGACCAGCGTGGTCAGTCGTTTCTCAAGACCGGCAATGTCATGCACATCCTGGGCGGTCAGTTGTATTGCACGGATGCCAGTTTTCAGCCGCAGTTCAATTCCGCGCTCAAGGACACGGTTGGCGCCGGGAGAACTACGAATATTCTTTTGCATCCTCCGGAGCAGCCTGACAAGCGTTTCAGCCTGACGCTGACGCGGATGCCGCAGCGACCATCAGCAGTCGGTGCTGGCGAGTCCGCCAAAATTGCCGAAATCCTGTGCCTAGTGGCGCCACTTGATGGGCGGCGGATTGCGACGGTGCGGCAGTTGATGGATTTCTTCGGTTTATCGGCAGCCGAGGGGCGTTTGGCGCGCGCTATTTGTCATGGTGATTCGGTCGAGGAATATGCGCGGGATCAGGGTTTGCGGCTGCCAACGGTGCGCACCCAGCTCAGCTCGATCTTCAGCAAAACCGGCACAAAGCGCCAAGCCACTCTTGTTCGTCTCATTGCTGGTATTCCCGTGGTGCGCGATTTAGCTTAATTCGGGATTGCGGCGGATGGGCGCCGCTCAGGCGCCGGCAGCCAGACCCTTGCGCAACAGTTCGGCGACCAGTTCGTTTAGACCCGTCTGGCGGGATTCGGCGAGCGCGCGCAGTTCCCCGGCCAGTTCGGCGTCCAGCTTGACGGCAAACGGGATCAGCCCCTTGGCCTGGTCCAGCTTGCGCTGTTCCTTGCGGTCGAGCACGGCGCCTTGGGCGAAGCGATCCGGGATGCCGGCTTGTTTCATGCGGCTCTCGACTTTGAGGCCGAGGTTTTTGTAGAGATCGGTTTTTTTCATGGCGAGCTTTGTCAGGTGGCGGGTGGTTTTTGGCCTTTTTCAGGCGTCGACCGCAACAGGGTGGGCTTTTTCGTATTCGGCGAGCAGGCGCTGGTGCAGTTCGCAGCCAGCCAGTCGCAGGCCGGGTGACTGGACGCCGAAGAAGCGCACTTCGCCGTCGATCAGATCGGTCGCCAGATCCAGCGTGTCGTCGCCGTAGAGGCTGACCAGCGCCGCTTCGTAAACGTTCGGGTCGTCCATTCCGAGCAGCGTGGTGATGCACTGGTAGACGCGGCGGCGGCCTGCGTCGAGTTGTTCGAACTGGCGAATCCACTCGCAACCTTCGCGGATCGCCTCGATGTCGCCGATGGCCAGGGCGAGCATGGTCTTCAGTTCGCCGACGCGCAGGTCGGCCCACAGCGAGCCGGCATCTGGGGCGAGGCCGATCAGCGCGGCGACCGGGCGTTCGTCGGCAAGGTTGAGTTCGTTCAGGGTGTCGAGCAACTGGCCGCACTGCTCGTCGTCGAGTTCGGCCAGATTAAGGATGGCTGGGCGGATGGCGGCGCCGTTGCTGTTGTTTTCCCATTCGAGGTCGTCGATCGGGTAGATCTCCGACATCCCGGGAACCAGGATGCGGCAGGCGTAGACGCCGAGATGCTCGAAGTCGGCAACGTAGATGTCGTGGCCGTCGGCGTGGATGCGTTCGTACAGCCAGGCGTAGTCGTCGGCGGTCTTGCCGTTTTCCAGATCGTTGAAGTTCCAGTCGACGAATTCGAAGTCGGTGGCTTCGTCGAAAAAGTTCCAATGCACGATGCCGCTCGAATCGACAAAGTGAATTTCGATGTTCGGCGCGCTGGCGACTTCATCGAGATCGAAGCCGGGTGGCGGGAAGCCGTCGAGCGCTTCCAGCGCGCGGCCCTGCAGCAGTTCGGTCAGGGCGCGCTCAAGGGCGATCTCGAAGCGCGGATGCGCGCCGAAACTGGCGAAGACGCCCTGGTCGCGCGGGTTGAGCATGGTCACGCACATCACCGGATAATTGCCGCCGAGCGAGGCGTCCTTGACCAGGATGCCGAAGCCAGCGTCGCGCAGGCACTGGATACCGGCGGCGATGGTCGGGTAGCGGGCGATGACGTCTTCCGGGACGTCCGGCAGGCACAGCCCTTCGGCGATCACCTTGAACTTGACGTGGCGTTCGAGGATTTCCGACAGCGCCTGGGCGCGTGCTTCGGCCTGGGTGTTGCCGGCCGACATGCCGTTGCTGACATACAGGTTGCTGATGATGTTGACCGGGAAGAACACTTCGGCGCCGTCGCGCTGGCGCACGTAGGGAATGGCGCAGATGCCGCGCTCGTAATGGCCGGTGTTCATGTCGATCAGCGCTTCGGCCGGGATGGTGCTCTGCGGATTGTAGAAGACCTGCAGTTCAGGCGTCAGCAGTTCGGCCGGCCACTCGGTGCCGTCGACCGGGAACCAGCGTTCGCGCGGGTAGTGGGCAAATTCGCGGTTGGCGACAGTCTCGCCGAGGAAATAATGATTCCAGAAGTAGTTGCACGACAGGCGCTCGAAATACTCGCCCAGCGCGCTGGCGTGGGCGGCCAGTTTCGTCGCCCCCTTGCCGTTGGTGAACATCAGGTGGCAGGCGCGGTTGCGCACATGCACCGACCACACGTTATCGACCGGGTTGAGCCAGGAGCATTCCTCGATGTCGAAACCGCGCGCCGCCAGCTTGGCCTGCATCGAGGCGATGGAGCATTCGAGCGAGGCATCCTTGCCCGGTATGAAATGTTCGTTTTGCATCGAGCGTCCTGCCTGAAAGGTTTAGGCGCAGTGGCGCCAGCGAGAATGTTGCGGTCGACGGCGAAAATGCCGGCTTTTTGCCGGCTCAGTCCTTGCGGCGGCGGGCCGGCAGGGGCTTGCGCTGGCGCTGGCCGGGACGCTTGGCAGTTTCGACCGGCTTCGGCTTGGGCACCAGCAGGTTCTTGGCGGCCGTTGCGCTGGCAGCGCGGTGGGCGAGAATGGCGGTGCGCAGCGCTTCCGGCGCAACCTCGACGGATGGGTGTTCGCCCTGCGGCGTGTAGACGGAAAGCTCGTCCTTCAGGCGGAACAGGCGTTCCGCCGCTTCCACCTTGCGCGGCAGGACTTCGATCATTTTCTGGGCCGCCGGCGTCAGCGCGAAACCGCCATCCGCCGCGCACAGCAGGCCATGCACGGCGAGCCGGGAAAAGGCCTCGCTCAGTTTCGCCTCGGCCGGAATGTTGCCCTGGATCAGGTCGATGGCCGCCACGATCTCGAGCGCCTCGGCCGGCCGCCGCTTGGAGGCAAGGCCCGTGGCCAGCAGGAGAAGGGCGTCTACGTCATGGATCGGGTGCATTGTCTGACCTTTGAAAACCGGTGAACCGAGCCGGCGCGGAGGCGCGGCCTTTGGCGAGGGTGGCAGTGTACAGCCTGGCGACCCAAATCCTGCGCCGATTTGCTGTGAAATCGGGGAAATCATCCGGCAAAAGGCGCGATTTGGGTGAAATGCCACACGGCCGGCGGATTCGTATGAACTTGCCCAATGGCGCAAGCCCAAGGATACTGCGGCAGCAGACTGCCGGCGCTTCCGGCGCAGAGGCAGCTCAACATGAACAGCAAGCGGAGCCATCGAATTGGAAGAACAACTCAGTGCCATTGAAGTCGAAACCGCCTCCAACCCGCAGTGTTCGGTGATCTGGCTGCATGGGCTCGGCGCCGACGGTTCGGATTTCGTCCCCATCGTGCCGGAACTCGGGCTGGAAGACGCGCCGGGCGTGCGCTTCATTTTCCCCCACGCGCCCTACATCCCGGTCACCTGCAACGGCGGCTACGTCATGCGGGCGTGGTACGACATCATTTCGCTGGAACCGCATAGCCGACGCATCGACGAGGCCGGCATCGTCGCGTCGTGCGCGGCGACGCGGAGCCTGATCGCCCGTGAAATCCAGCGTGGAATTAGGGTCGACCGCATCTTTCTCGCCGGCTTCTCGCAGGGCGGGGCGGTCGCCTACACCACCGCGCTGACCTACCCGGAAGCGCTGGCCGGCGTCATCGCGCTGTCCACCTACATTCCATCCCCGGCCCTGCTGGCCCGCGAGGCGAGCGCGGCCAACCGGGCGATTCCCATCCTCGCCGCGCACGGCACCCAGGACAACGTGGTTTCGCCGGCCCTCGGGCGAGCGGCGCGGGATTTCCTGATGCAGCACGGCTACGCGGTCGAGTGGCACGAATACCCGATGCCGCATTCGCTGTGCATCGAGGAAGTCCGGCTGATCGGGCACTGGCTGCGTGCCCGGCTGGCATGAGCGATGTCGTCCTCAGCCGGTCACAGCTGGCGGCTGCCGAACTGCCGGCCTACCCCAGCCTGACACTGGCGCAGGTGGTGCTGGTCGATTCCGCAGCGCGGGCCAGCGCGGCGCAGGCGGCCTTGATGGCGTCCGACGCTATCGGCTTCGATACCGAATCGAAGCCCACCTTCCGCAAAGGCGAGGTGTCGACCGGCCCGCATCTGGTCCAGCTGGCGACCGATGAGCGGGCCTGGCTTTTTCCGGTTTCCAGCCGGGTCGACCGCAGCATCCTGCAAGCGATCCTCGAGTCGCCCGCCGTCCTCAAGATCGGCTTCGGCCTCGGCAACGACCGCAGCGCGCTGAGGTCCCGGCTCGGCATCGAACTGGCCAACGTGCTCGACCTCGGTGAAGTGCTGCGCGGGCCGGGGCATCGGGGAACGGTCGGGGCCAAGGTGGCGGTGGCGCATTTCTTCGGCCAGAAGCTGCAGAAGTCGAAGAAGACCGGCACCAGCAACTGGGCCAGCCCGCAACTCAACGAGCGTCAGTTGCTCTACGCGGCCAACGATGCACACGTCGCCTTGCAGTTGTATCGGGCCTGGCTGCGCGCCGGCGGCAAGAACGCGCCAGACAATTTTTTCGGAGAAAACACATGAATCGCGACGACCAGTTCGAGCAAGGCCTCCAGATGCGCAAGCGGGTGATGGGCGAAGCCTTCGTCGACAAGGCTTTCGCCAACCTCGACGCTTTTACCGAACCCTTGCAGGAATTCGTTACCCGCAACGCCTGGGGCACCACCTGGTGCCGCGACGGCCTCGACCTCAAGACGCGCAGCCTGCTGACGCTATCGATGCTTACCGCGCTCGGCCGCGCCACCGAAATCAAGGGCCACGTGCGCGGCGCGGTCAACAACGGCGCAACGATGAAGGAAATCCAGGAAACATTGCTGCACGCCGCAGTCTATTGCGGCATGCCGCTGGCGATCGACGCCTTCCGCTCGGCGCATGAGGTGTTGAAGGAGATGGGGGCGGTCGAGGCGTTTGATGGGCGGGATTGAGCTGGAGCTGAGTCCGGCCGCATGACGCAGCAACTGGTCATGCAGGCGCCGTTCCGCACAGTTGCCGCCAAGCGGCCCGGCAAGGGGCTGATCCACCACTCGGATCGCGGCAGCCAGTATTGCGCCCATGTCTACCAGAAGTTCCTGCGGCAGTTTGGCATGCAAGACTCAACCTGAATAGCAAGGGCAACTGCTGGGACAACGCCCCCGATGGAAAGCGGCTGGGGTTTGAACCGAACAGGTGTCATCGCCGTTTCGCGCCCCGGGAGGGGCTAAATGCGAGATCACGTAGTGCATTGAAATCGTCTACAAGCGTATCCGACAGCAGGCTTGACTCGGCCATCTGCCTCCCGCCGCTTTCATCCAGCAGTACTATGCAATGCAGATGGCCGCTTAACCCGTCGGACTCTACGCGTTGAAACTGACCTCACACCAGACAGATTCAAGATCGAACCAGTCCAGCACGCCGTGGGGCTAAACATCTAAACAGCTAGAAAAAATGCCTCCGTGCTGCTGGAGGGATTTTGATTATTGGCCAAAATTTCCGGTTGACCGTGGGATTTCAGAGAATCATTCCGGCGCCGACCGTGTTGTTGTTGCTTTCGTCGATGATGATGAAAGCGCCGGCGCCACGGTTTTCCAAGTAGGGGTCGGCGAACAGCGGTTGGGCCAGCTTGAAGGTGACTTGCGCGATGTCGTTCATTGCCAGCTTTTCGGCCGGGACTTTTTCCAGCGTGTTGACATCGAGGCGATGGTCGATGGCCGCCAGTTTGGCCTTCGAGTCGCGTGTCGTGTGGCGGATCAGGTAGGTGCGGGCGCGGTCCATCGGCGCTTCGGCCATCCAGCAGACGGTGGCTTCGATCTGCTTGACGGCGGCCGGCACTTCGTTCGACTTGACGATCATATCGCCGCGCGAGGTATCGATTTCATCGGCCAGCAGCAGCGTGATGGATTGTTCGCAGAAGGCTTCGCCGATATCGATGCCGCCGATTTGTACGGCTTTCACGGTCGACTCGCGGCCGGAAGGCAAGACGGTGACGGCATCGCCGACCTTGATCGAACCGGCTTCGACACGGCCCATGAAGCCACGGTAGTCGTGCAACTCCGGGTTGGCGGAATCCTGCGGGCGGCAGACGTACTGGACCGGGAAGCGGAATTTCTCGGTGTGCTCGGTATGGGCGGCCGGGGCCACTTCGAGCATCTCAAGCAGGGTCGGGCCTTCGTACCAGTTCAGCTTGTCGCCACGGTCGACGATCATGTCGCCGTTGAGCGCCGAGAGCGGGATGAAGCGGATGTCTTCGATGCCGACCTTGGCGGCAAATTCAAGGTATTCGCCCTTGATCCGCTCGTAGGTTTCCTGCGAGTAATCGGCCAGGTCCATCTTGTTGATGGCGACGATCAGGTGCGGGATACCGACCAGCGAAGCCAGCTTGGAGTGACGGCGGGTCTGGGTCAGGACGCCCTTGCGCGCATCGATCAGGATGATGGCGAGGTTGGCGGTCGAGGCGGCGGTGACCATGTTGCGGGTGTACTGCTCGTGGCCCGGTGCGTCGGCGATGATGTACTTGCGCGTGCCGGTGCTGAAATAGCGGTAGGCGACGTCGATGGTGATGCCTTGCTCGCGCTCAGCCTGCAGGCCGTCGGTGAGCAGCGACAGGTCGACCGCGCCGAGGCCGCGCTTTTCGGAGGTCTTGGCGATGGCTGACAGGGTGTCGGCGAGGATGGTCTTGGTGTCGAACAGCAGGCGGCCGATCAGGGTGCTCTTGCCGTCATCGACGCTGCCGCAGGTCAGGAAGCGCAGCAGGCCGTGGTCTTCAACTTGGGCGGTCATCAGAAGTAACCTTCTTTCTTGCGTTGTTCCATGGAGGCGTCGCTGGTCTGGTCGTCCAGGCGGGTAGCGCCGCGCTCGGTGATGGTGGTGGTGGCGGTTTCGAGAACGATCTTCTCGACGGTGTCGGCGTCGGATTCGACCGGTGCCGTGCAGGAAATGTCGCCGACGGTGCGGAAGCGGACCTGCAGGTCGATGATCTCTTCACCGGCGCGCGACGGGTTGGCGACCTCGCCGGAAACCAGCGGCACATTGACCGGGACGATGGCGCCCTGGCGCATGACGACCGGGCGGGTATGGGCGAAGTAGATCGACGGCAGTTCGAGATTTTCGCGCTCGATGTATTGCCAGACGTCCATTTCCGTCCAGTTCGAGATCGGGAAGGCGCGGATGTTCTCGCCCTTGTGGCTGCGGGCGTTGTACAGGCTCCACAGTTCCGGGCGCTGGTTCTTCGGGTCCCACTGGCCGAATTCGTCACGGAAACTGAAGATGCGCTCCTTGGCGCGGGCCTTTTCCTCGTCGCGGCGGGCGCCGCCGATGCAGGCGTCGAAGCCGAATTCCTCGATGGCTTCGAGCAGCGTTACCGACTGGTGCTTGTTGCGTGATTCGCCTTCATGCTTGAGCACGACGGTGCCGCGGGCCATGGAGTCTTCGACCGAGCGCACGATCAGCCGCTCGCCGAGTTCGGCCGCGCGCTTGTCGCGGAAGGCGACGACTTCCTTGTAGTTGTGGCCGGTGTCGATGTGCATCAGCGGGAAGGGGAACTTGCCCGGGCGGAAGGCCTTTTCGGCCAGGCGCAGCATGCAGATCGAGTCCTTGCCGCCGGAGAACAGCAGCACCGGGTTGGAACACTGGCCGGCCACTTCGCGCATGATGTGGATGGCTTCGGCTTCAAGCCAGTCGAGGTGTGAGAGGGTAGAGCGTTGGGTCATTGCTTGGGTAATCCGCGGGGATTGTCGAATGGTCGCCATTGTAGCAAGGGCTTAATATTCGTTTAAGAACGAGTGCGCATCTTGTTATTACGAAAGCACATATGCCGGATGTTGAAAATAGCTATTTTTTGATGGTCGACCGCAACAGATGTCGGCGCGCGTTTAAATTTGACCAAGCGTGATCGTTGTAGCAAATTGATTGGCAAATCAGGCGGCACCAAAACCTACGGAACCCAATGAAAGTACCGTCGCCTGAAGTTCCTTTGCCACGTTGATCAGTCGGGAATCAGCTGCTCATCTTCAGCATAGTCCGCGTCGTAAAGGGCGACGTTGCGTTTCTGATGGCAGTTGTCCAGAAAATGCCATTTTGCGATATGCCTGTGAACCATTTTCAGTATTTTTTGCCAAACGCTTTGTGATCAATTGGATGCGGAGTTGAATCATGAAAGCTTTAGCGATTGATTTGCTGGAATGGCAAAAGCGCTTTGGCACGGAAGAAGCGTGCGATGAGGCCTTGGCTCGCCAGCGCTGGCCGGAAGGCTTTCGCTGCCCGCGTTGCGGACATGACCATGGCTACACGATCAGTACGCGCCATAGCCA
>DJUX01000002.1 GCA_002440665.1 Dechloromonas sp. UBA6271 | reverse complement strand
TAATGGACAATCTGGGTTCAATGCGGCCAGCGCGGCCGGTGCGGTCAACCGCTGGTTCTCATCAAAAGCGCACAAGCTTTGCAGCCAAGCATCAAAGGCCTCGTTCAGCTCCGGCCGCAGTGCCGAGGGCTTGTTGAGGAACTCGCCGGCCCGATCCCACACCGTGGTGGGCTCGCCCGCGAACGGGCGCTCATCGGTGAAGAGTTCGTAGAGGATGACCCCTGCGGAGAAGATGTCTGATGCGCTGGATGCGGCACCCGGCTCCCGGAATGCTTCGGGCGCCACATAGGCTTTCTCCACCAGATCAACAATGTCCGTCGCAATCGTCAGACTGCGGTCCACGCCAGGCTTGGCGAAGTCGAAATCGGTGATGCGTGTGGTGCCGTCCTGGCCAATCAAGATCGCGCCCGGCGTCAGGTTGCGATGCACCACGCCGTGATGGTGGGCATGGGCCAAGGCTGCCAACAAGTCTTTGGCCACGCGCCACTTCTGGTCCAGCGTCAGCGCCAACTGGGGCCGAGCCATGTGCACGGTCAGCGCTTGGCCTGGTGCATCGTCCAGGATCAGGATGAACGACTTGTCGTCATCGGTCGGGAAGAAATCCCGCGCCGCCACGATGTTGGGATGCAGCGGCAGCTTGGACAGCGCCCTGTAGGCATTGGCAATGCGGTTGACCTGCGCCTTGCGCACGTCTTCCGGCTGATAGGGGTCTGCCTGGTACACCCGCAGGCGGGCCGTGCCACCCGCGAACGCGTTCTCGGCACGAAACTCGGTGTAGGCCTCCGCCGCTCCAAGCTTTTCTTTCACCTGCCAGTGCCCAAAGCGCTGCACGGCGGAAGCTGGCTTCACCACCTTCAAGGCATGCAGGATCAATCCCTGCTGCTGCAGGATGTTCTTGGTGAAGCGCGCCGGGATGCGCGTGGCATCCTTGAAGTAGCGCTCTGCGTCCTTCAGCTTCACCACCCGGTCTGCATCCAGCTGCTCCCGGTCGTTCAGGTGAGCATCGGGCGCGGTGAGCAGGATGGCGGCATCGACATAGATACCGTCCAGTTCATTCCGACCGGGATTGGCCTGAGTCACCAAGCCCTTCACCGTGCGCCCATGACCGCGCAGTTTGCCCAGCGGCGATGGATACGGCGCGCGTCCCTCGGGGTACCACTTGTTGCCGTACACATCGATGGTGCCGCGCGTGCCCTTCACGTCGATCAGGTACAGGGCGTGCGGGGTCAGCAACGCGATGTCGATCTCGAAGCGCTCGCCCTGCCGCTCGATCTCGAAGTTGTGAAGCAGTACGAAACTGTCTGGCAAGCGATCCCGCAGGTAAGCGATGGCGCTGCGCTCTGCGTCGTTGACCGGTTGGCCTACTGGGATCACTTTTGCCACAACTACTCCCCCACAAGAATTTTTGATTCCACCGCGCGCGTCGCTTCTGTCATCAGATCAACTGCCAAGTTTCGATCCGCATAGGCTCGATAAACCATGTCAGCAATTTCTGTCTCGTCGATAGCAGGCAAACGTGGGATAGAAATTTCCGGAACTGTGCGCCAATGTAAATCTTGCTGCTTAGAGCCTTCTGCAAGCCCTCGCAAGATTCGAAATCCGGTGTTTGATCGCAAGAATGCAAACAAGTAACCCGGCTCTATCTCTTCTGGACGTGCGACGATGCGCATGCAGTGGTCTGTATAGGCACGATTTAGAGCCCTCTCACCAGTAATAAATTCGCAACGACAAAACAGCTCATCCTCACCAAGGGTGCCCTGTTTCGCAACAATGATCGTCCTATCCGGAACAACGTAGCGCGGGGAGTGGTTTAGCAAATATTTCCTGCTAATCCAACGACCCTCAGGGAATAGATGAAATAGAGGTTTTTGCGACAAAACTTCTATACCATTTTCTTGATCGGCATCGATTCGCTTGAACATTACGCGCCAGCGAATCCAATCCAAGTCAATCACATTACCCAATACGCTGAAATCACCAGCCTCGATAGTGTCAACAATTCTGCGAACTCGTTGAGAATGATTCCAAGCCCTTAGCGGCTCAAGGTTGGCAGAAGACACTGTAAAACCAGTATCACGCTTATCCTCACGCCATTCTGCTGGCGAAGGGTTTGGGACGCCTGCACTGGAGAACAACCGCGAGGTCGCCTCCTCCAGGAGCCCCTGAAAATTGGCAAGTCTTCTGCCGGCCTCCTCAACTTTGCAATGAATTCTCTCTTCAAATTCAGAGCCAAATCTGGGGACGGGCAAATCAGCTATGTGCTCGGGCTCAATGTGCTGAATGATTGCGCCATAGGTTCCTGAAACCACAAGCGGAACACCAAAACGGCCGGATAAAAACGCGTAAAGGTAGCCAGGCGGCACTAAGCCGGGATCAGGTGCCACCTTGAGCACATCTTGTGACGACCAAACGCCTTCCATGTCTGGGCGAACGTAACACATGCGGCCGATAGTGCCTGAGCAAGAAATCATTATCATGCCCGGCTTCAGTCGCAAATACGATAGCCGTGACGACTCAGCGTCTTTCCGCCGCAACAGCGGAAGACTACTTAAATCCGCCTGGAGCATTGTCCCGCTGCTAATAAATGGCACGCCATTTTCGGGGGACTCAACGTAGTTTCTTTTGAATATCGGACCGTTATAAATCCCACCTGCGTAACCGGCTGTCAGGGTGCCAAGCTCATCTTTACGCACGCTCAAGTTGCGCAAAGTCTCTCGGGCCTCAAGCGCTCCTGACATATATGGATTGCAGTCCAAGCGCCGACCACCTTCATCAAGCCAGCCGGACCGAACAATGCGTGCATTTTTGAAGCTCGCGAAGGTCATGCTGCGACCTCCTGGGGGAACCACGCCACTAGCGCTGCGTGCATCTCGGCGAAGGCCACATCGGTGCAGCCCTTGATCGAGATGTGCTCGGCCAGCTTCTGGTAGATCGCAGAAGAACGGGGTTGCCGGGTCTGCTTCAGTACCCATTCGGCGGCCTCCTTCGGTCGCGGTGGTTTGGCGGCTTCGGCAGGCCACCATCCGCTCTCCGCCAGATACTGACGCAGCGACTTGTCGCCCTTATAGCGAAGCACGTCTGCCACTTGCGGCTTGTCTTGCCACAGCCAGTTTTCCAGCTCGGGCTCGATGGCGATCACTTTGACCGCATCCTCGGCCCAGCCACTGGCCACCAGCTTGGCCGTGATGTCAGCAACGATGGCGTCTTTGCCGGGCGAGCCTTCCCATTCGCAATCCAGTACTACGAGGGCGCGATGGTGGCTGTTCTGGTAGGGGCGCAACAACTCGTGGCCCTTGGTGTAGACGCCGGGGTCGTTGCCGCCTTCGTCCACCAGCAGGTCGGCACCGACATCCGTGTTGATCTCGAAGGGCGCGCAACCGAGGCTCAGGTGCCAACGCTCGCGCTTGAAGTACCCACGGAAGGTGGCAGCCATATTGCTGTCGGCCACCAAGATGACGCAGGGGCGTTTGTTCATCATCCCAGCACCCCCGCTGCGAACAGGCTGCCAAGATCGATGCCACCGCGCCACTCCTTCAGGCGAGGATGGTCCGTCCCGGCGACCATCTCCACGCCACCTTCGCTGGCCAGCCGTGCGCAAAGCAACTGGTCCAGCTTTGCACGTGCCAGCACCACAGGTGAATGCGATGACACCCAGACCTGACTGTCGTACATCGACGAGAGCGATTGCAGGACTGCTTCAATGGCGCGCGGATGAATGCCGTTCTCTGGTTCCTCGGTCACCAAGATGGCTGGCTGCTTGCTGAGGTAGGGCAGCAGCGTCAGCGTGAGGATGCGCAGGGTGCCATCCGAAAGGCCGGGGGACGGCACTTTGAAGTCGCCCTTGTAGCTGACCACGAAATAGGCATGGTGGTCGTCTTCACGTTCACGCACTTCGATGTCCGTGACCTGCGGCAACGCGGTTTGCACGTGGGAAATCCAGTCGGCATAGCGCTCGCTGCGGTAGTCGGCAAGCGCACCTTCGGGCGCCCCCTCACGCTTCAGCTCCAGTGCTAGCCAGGGGATGTTGCGACCGTTGGCGGTGATGACCTTGGGCTGGCCCGGTGGACTGGCCTGGCGCATGGTCGACCAATTGGGCTCAAGGAACACCGCATCGGTAGTCAACAAGCTGTGCAACCACCGCGCTGCGGGATAGCCCGCCTCGGACTCGAACAGCACGCGCGGCATGGCCAGCAGCGTCTCGGGTAGACCGACCTTGACGGCTTTGGCGTGCGGTGTTTCTGGCTTGAATTCCGACTCGTAGCCAATCTCGCGCTTGAGCGTGAGGTGCCAAAGCTTCTTGCTCGCTGCCGTTGCACCGTGAAAGCCCGCCTGTCGGCGGTCTGGTCCATCAGATTCCGGGAAGAGGAAGAGATACTCGTAGGCCACCAGCAACGATTGATCTGCGCCGATGCGCAAGCCGATCTCGTAGCGGATGTGGGTCGGCCATTGCCGGCGGTCTTCCTGCAAAGCCTGGCGCGAACGCTCCGTGCGTTTGCTGGCAAACAAGCCTTCAAGCACCTTTGATTGCACTGCCTCGGGCAGGCGGGCTTCGACAGCCAGCGAGAAGTCGCTGCCGCGCCCGGCGAACACCAGTTCGTTCAGGCTGCCAGCACGCGGCGGCAATTCAGGCCGGCGCTCCATGAACGGCGCGGAGACATTGTTGGCACGCAGCAGATCGCCCAAGAGCACAGGCAGGTCCAGCAAGGTGGTTTTGCCAGAGCCATTGGCCCCGACGAGGACGCGAAAGTCGCCGACATCGACGCCCAGGCGTTCGAAGCAGCGATAGCGTGTGGCTTCAAGTCGCGTGATCATTTGCTGGGCTCCGGATGTTGGGCGCGGAACTCGGCATAGGCTTTGGCGATTTCGGGCAGGTCGTCGTCGAGGATGCGCTCCTTGCGGTGCAGGGTGCGCACTTGCAGGCCACCGCCGATGCGGACCTTCTCTTCGTGGCTGACATCTACCAAGATTTCTTCACCGTCAGGGTGGCGCTTGTAGAGCGTGTTGCCACGGCGGTCGAAGCCCACCTTCTCAGCGACAGCCATGAAGACGGGGTAGTCCTTCTTCTGGCCCAGGTCTTCTGCCTTGATCACTTCTTCAGGCTTGCGCTTCAGGAAAAGCAAGCTGGTCAAGATGTTCACGTTGGCCTCGACGATGAAGGACTCCACCGGCAAATCGATGCTGGCCAGCACCCAGCAGTGGCGAAGAATCCAGTAGCGGATGTACTCATCGCCGGGATTGCCCAAGATGCCGTCAGGCAAGACGATGCCAGCACGGCCGCCCGGCTTGAGCCACTTGACGCATCGTTCGATGAACAGCACCTCGGGCGACACAGCGGGCTTGATGGCATTGGTCATCACGAAGCCATCGCCTTGCCGCTCCCAGCGGCGAGCCAGCTCGTACTGCTCCAGGATGGTCTTTTCGGTGACAGGAATGTCGGAGCCAAACGGCGGGTTGGTCATCAAAACATCGATGGTGCCGAGCGGGATTGCCTCTTTGGCAGCTTGGACGCCGGGCAGATGCCCCGCTGGAAACTCCAGCGAGTTCATGTGGTACAGGCTACCCAGTGAATTGCCCGCCATCATCACGTTCATCTGCGCGGCACGAACCAGGAAGGGGTCGAAGTCAGCACCGAAGAGGTTCTTGGCTGCGTAGTTAGCCAGCCGATCACGGATGGAGACGAACTCTTCCGTATTCTCGTCGCCAGCCTTGATGCGCTTCTCTTCGTGAAAAACCTTGTTCAGGTAGTTCAGGGTCTCGACAAGGAAGCCGCCCGTACCGCAGGACGAATCGAGCACGCGTTCGTGCTCCTTAGGTGCCAGCATCTTGACCACGAGGCTGATGGCGCCACGCGGCGTGAAGTATTGGCCGCGATCTCCACGCAGGTTGGTGCCGACTATTTCTTGGTAGGCCGTGCCTTTGGCATCAACATCGGTGCGGCCAAAGTCGTATCGAGCGAGCTCTGAAACGATGAAGGCCAGGGCGCGGTCTGACAAGGTGATCTCTTCGTTGCCTTTGAAAAGGCCGTCGTACTTCTTCTTCACTCTTTCAAAGAGCGGCTTGATTCGAAGTCGGATAGCCTTCTGGCCTTCTGGGTCAAACGGCTCGAATGGGCCGACGTAAAACCCGCGAGCTTCATTAGGCTGCTGCTCGTCATACATCTTGCAGAAAATGAGGTACAGGAACTGCCAGAAGGCCGCATCCTTGGGCATGCCCTCGTTGCCATGGATGTAGTTATGGCAGCGGCGGAAAGCCGTGCGCAACATGACCGGATCTGCACGGCGCATCCGCCCCATAGAGCGCCCTTCAACACTGAAGGATTCATCCCCCAGGGGCCAGTCGCCGATGGGCTTGAACTTGGTGTCGAAGCGGGTGACTTCTTTCTTGAAGAAGAAGAACTCCAGGCCGTTGGTCCACAAGCCGTAGTCGCAGTTTTCGACTTCGGCCATCACGATTTCCAGCACTTCGAACTCTTTGCGCGCCTCTTCCGGATCACGCATGCGATAGGCACCCTTGGTGCCGAGCTTGGGCTCTTTCTCCACCACCACGGCGCGGTAGAGGTTGCCTACCGTGTGTGCTTGGCCAGGCTTGAAGATGGCGATGTCGAGCTTGCGGTTCTTGCCCTGCACCTTGACCTTGAAGTCGGGCTCTATGTCTTCGGCAGCAATACCGTACTCATGGATGATGGCGCGGGCGATGCGCTGGCGGACTTGCTCTTTGTCGCTGTCCTTCACCGGGTTGCCGGTGATGTAGTCAAAGACTTTCCCCTCTTCGAGCGCGCTCTCTGGCGCTTGGGTTTCTTGATCAAGGTCGCTCATATCGTTGTTGTCCTGTGCGGAGCGCTGCTTAGGCATTGCGGGGCTCCTTGTCGTCAAAATCATCACTGCTGGCAGCGGCACCGCCCTCGCGCACCCAGGCGTCCACGTCTTCCTTCTTGAATTTCCAGAAGCGCCCAACTTTGTGGCCGGGCATAGCTTTATTGGTCACCCATGTGTACACCGTGTCTTTGGCTACACCTAGGTACTCAGCAATTTCATCGACAGAAAGCCAGCGGTCATCCATTTGGAGCTCCATACCTGCCATTGGAATATTGTGTAACAAGAAGGATACCTAACCACCACCAGCTTGAATAGGGTTAGATTGGGTTTGATCGGGTGAGGCCCATATTTAACCGAAGATGAGCAGCTACTACTTCCTGAGGTAGGCCCTATGTTTAAGCAAGCGCGATCTAACCGAAATTTTTGTAAGAAGAGAGCGGTCAGGACCTGCAGTAAGCCAGCAGGTACAAGTAGGCCCACGCAGTGTCGCCAGGAGCTAATAGCAAAAAGCCCCGCACTGTGGCGGGGCTTTGTTAAATCGGTCCGACAGACTTTATTACACTCCGACAGACTTTATTTATTGCGATCATGAGTGCTTACCAGTTCGGTTCGCGCTCGGGCGTTGCGGTGATCTTGTGAATGCTCAGGTCGGCGCCCTGATATTCCTCTTCCTGATCGAGACGCAGGCCAAGCGCTGCCTTCAATGAGCCATAAACCAGCAGACTGCCGGTCACCGCCACTCCGATGGCGAGCGCAGTCATGATCAACTGCGGCATGAAGGCGACGCCACCGGCACCGCCGAGCGCCTTGCTGCCGAAGATGCCCGCGGCGATACCGCCCCAGGCGCCGCACAGGCCATGCAGCGGCCAGACGCCGAGCACGTCGTCGATTTTCCAGCGGTTCTGGGTCAGGGTGAACATGACCACGAACAGGCCGCCGGCAATGCCGCCGACCGCCAGCGCCCCAATCGGGTGCATCAAATCCGAACCAGCGCAGACCGCCACCAGACCCGCCAGCGGGCCGTTGTGCACGAAGCCCGGGTCGTTCTTGCCGAGCAGCAGCGCAACCAGCGTGCCGCCGACCATCGCCATCAGCGAATTGAGCGCCACCAGGCCGGAAATCTTGTCGAGTGTCTGGGCGCTCATCACGTTGAAGCCGAACCAGCCAACGGTCAGTATCCAGGCACCGAGCGCCAGGAAGGGAATCGATGATGGCGGGTGGGCGGAGATGCGCCCGTCCTTGCTGTAGCGACCGTAGCGGGCACCAAGCAGCAGAACCGCCGGCAAGGCAATCCAGCCGCCCATGGCATGCACGACGACCGAGCCGGCGAAGTCGTGAAACTCCTCGCCGAAGGTGGCCTTCAGCCAGGCCTGGATGCCGAAGGCCTGATTCCAGGCGATGCCCTCGAAGAAGGGATAGACGAAACCGACCAGCAAGAAGGTGGCGATCAGTTGCGGGTGGAACTTGGCGCGCTCGGCGATGCCGCCCGAAATGATGGCGGGAATGGCGGCGGCGAAGGTCAGCAGGAAGAAGAACTTGGTCAGTTCGAAGCCATTCTTCTCCATCAACGTATCGACGCCGGAAAAGAAGCTGACGCCGTAGGCGATGGTGTAGCCGATGAAGAAGTAGGCGATGGTTGACATCGCGAAATCGGTCAGAATCTTGACCAGCGCGTTGACCTGATTTTTCTTGCGCACCGTGCCCACCTCGAGAAAGGCGAAGCCGGCATGCATGGCAAGCACCATGATGGCGCCCAGCAGAATAAAGAGGACGTTACCGCCCGATTGAACAGCTTCCATGAAACCCCCGGACAAAAGAATCCGGAATTGGAAGCAAGCACCATTCCAGTGCATCAAAAATGTTACAAATCAGTGCATTAGATTCCGGTGCGCAAGAAAAACCGCACCAGTACAGTGCAAATAGCCGAGACAATGCATTTATTCGGTGCGCAACCGCCTCATTTCAGGGCAGCTTCTGGCGGCAGCAACACCCACATGCGGCCTGCCTGCTTCATACGGCCCGCCTGCTCGCCGGCTTCCTTGCCAAAGCCCCAGAAGAAATCGGCGCGCACCGCACCCTTGATCGCGCCACCGGTATCCTGCGCCAGCACCAGGCGATTCAGGGATTTGCTCGAATTCGGGCGCGTCGTCGCCAAGAACACCGGCGCACCGAGCGGCACCGAGCGCGGGTCGACGGCGATGCTGCGCTCGGCGGTCAGCGGCACGCCCAAGGCACCGACCGGCCCTTCGTTGCTGTTCGGCACTTCGCGGAAGAAGACATAGCTGGGATTGGCGTTGAGCAGTTCCTGAAGGCGCCCGGGATTGGCCCGTGCCCAACTCTGGATGCCCTGCATTGAGGCCTCTTCGAGTTTCAGTTCGCCGCGGTCGACCAGCACGCGGCCGATGGATTGATAGGGGTAGCCGTTCTGGTCGGCGTAGTTGAGGCGGGCCATCGTGCCGTCCGGCAGGCTGACCCGCCCGGAACCCTGAACCTGCAGGAAGAAGAGCTCGACGGCGTCATCGACGTAGAGCAAGGTGCGGCTCGGCAGCTTGTCGCCGCGCGCGGCGATTTCCGCCCGCGACCAGTAGGGAACGACCTTGTTGCCCTCCAGCCGGCCGCGGACGCGCTTGTCCTTCAACTCCGGAAAGATGGCGGACAGGTCGATGGTCAGCAGATCCTCCGGCACGCCGCGCACGGGTTGTTCGAAACCCTTGCTGCGGGTCCGGCTGCCGCGCAGCAGCGGCTCGTAGTAACCGGTCACGAGGCCGCCGGCATTGCCGTCGGCAGCCTGGATTGCATAGGGCTTGAGCTGGGTCTCGAAGAAGCGGCGCGGGTCGTTCCCTGGCTTGCCGTCGGCGGCACGCGCCAGATCGCAGACCCGCTTCCAGCTGGCGCCGTGGGGCTTGCTGGCGACACCGCGGCAACTTGCCATGAAGGCCGGCCAGGCGGCGGCGAGGTCATCGTCTTTCCAGCCGGGGAGGTCCGTCCAGTTCGCCAGCTGCAGGATGCGAGAGAACGGCACCGCTGCCGGCGGGACCGTGGCCGCCGGCGGACAGGACGGGCAAGCGGCGCAGGGTTTGCAGCCCGCTGCAGCCGGTTCGCCGATCGGTGTCGTGGTGCAGGCAGCCAGAAATATCGCGGCAAGAATGGTGGCAAAAAGCGCGGCGGTTTGGATTTTTCGCATGTGTTTCTATAGAGTTCGCAAATTCGCCGCGAAGTATAAAGCCATCATGCCAAACACCCCGCAACTCGAACGACTGCTTGCCCGTGCCGAAGCCGTCCTCGGCCAGTTCGAAGCCAGCCTGCCGCCCGCCCCGCCGCCGCCCGACTGGAAAACCGCCATCGCCTTCCGCTGGCGCACGCGCAACGGCCGCGGCTGGCTGCAGGCGGTGCGCCATCCGCACCCGATCCGCCTTGCCGATCTCGAGAACATCGACGACCAGAAGGCGCGCATTGTCGCCAATACCCGCCAGTTCGTCGCCGGCAAGCCGGCCAACAACGTGTTGCTGACCGGCAGCCGCGGCTCGGGCAAGTCATCGCTGGTCAAGGCAGTGCTCAACGAATATTCCGGCAAGGGGCTGCGCCTGATCGAAGTCGACAAGGACGACCTGGTCGACCTGCTCGACATCGTCGACCTGCTCGAAGGTCGCCCCGAGCGCTTCATCATCTTTTGCGACGACCTCTCGTTCGAAGCCGGCGAAACGGCGTACAAGGCGTTGAAATCGGTCCTCGACGGATCGGTCGCCGCGCCGCCGGACAACGTGCTGGTCTACGCCACCTCGAACCGCCGCCATCTGATGCCCGAGTACTTCGCCGAAAATCTGGAAACCAAGCGCGTCGACGACGAGATTCACCCCGGCGAGACGACCGAGGAAAAGATTTCGCTGTCCGAGCGTTTCGGGCTGTGGATTTCCTTCTACCCGTTCAGCCAGGACGATTATCTGAACATCGTCAATCACTGGTTGCGCCATTTCGGCGTCAGCGAGGCGCAGATCGCGACCTGCGAGCGCGATGCGCTCAACTGGGCGCTCGGCCGAGGTTCGCGCAGCGGGCGCGTCGCCTGGCAATTCGCCCGCGACGTCGCCGGCCAGCAAAAGCCGGCACGAAAGAAAGCGAAGTGAGCAAGTTAGTAGAGGTTGCGGCTGCCGTCATGCTGCGGGCGGACGCCAGCGAGTTCCTGCTCGCCCAGCGCCCGGAAGGCAAGGTTTACGCGGGCTACTGGGAGTTTCCCGGCGGCAAGGTCGAGCCCGGCGAGACGGTGCGCGAGGCGCTCGTCCGCGAACTGTACGAGGAACTCGGGATCACGGTCACCGCCTGTTCACCCTGGCTGACCCGCGTGTTCACCTACCCGCACGCCACGGTGCGCCTCAATTTCTGGCGCGTCACGGCATGGGACGGCGAAATCGGCATTACCGCGCCGCTCGAGCATAGTGCGGTCGACTGGCAAAAATGCGGCAAATCCGCCAGCGTGGCGCCGATCCTGCCGGCCAACCATCCGATCCTGAAAGCGCTGGCACTACCGACGACGATGGCCATCACCATGGCCGAGAGCGAAGGCGTCGAACGTCAGCTGGAGCGGCTGGAAGAGGCGCTGAATGCCGGCCTGCAGCTGATCCAGGTGCGCGACAAGAGCTGGCTGCCGGCGCAGCGCCTGTGGTTCGCCGAGACCGTCGTCCGCCTGGCGCGCAGCCATGGTGCGCTGGTTGTCATCAACGACGACGAGGAGATCGCCCGGCGCACCGGCGCTGACGGCGTGCACCTGTCGGCGGCGCGCCTTGCCACCTGCACGCAACGCCCGGAATTCGCCTGGGTTGGTGCCTCCTGCCACAGCGCAGAGGAAATTGCCCGGGCCGGCGAACTGGACTTCGACTATGCCCTGCTCGGCCCGGTGCTGCCAACGCCGACCCACCCGGAATCGTCAGGAATTGGCTGGATGAAATTCGAGCGCTTGCGGGCTGGCAACACACTGCCGGTTCTGGCGCTGGGTGGCATGAGGACGGGGATGCTGGCCGCAGCACAAGACCACGGCGCACACGGCATCGCGCTTATGCGCGGCTGGTAGGATCGGGCAGGTCGCCGCCCGCTTCGCCGTCGTTCTCTTCCTGCACCGGAATCCGGTAGGAATCGCTGGCCCAGCAGCCGAGGTCGATCTGCTTGCAGCGCTCGGAACAGAACGGCCGCCACGGGTTTTCGGGCGACCAGAGCGACTCGCCGCCGCATTGCGGGCAGCGCACCTTGCGGACAGTCATCAGAGATTGCAGAAGGTCAGGTCGAACGGCACATCGCGCTCGCAGACCCGGGCCTTGAGCTCGCCGGCCGACGGGTTGGTGAAGCGGATGTTGAGGAAATACTTGTTGGCACTGACCTCGGGGATCGCCGGCTCTTCGGTATTGACCTCGACACGCACCATCTGCGCTGCCGTACCGCCGAGATTGAGCTGGAACTGACCCTTGAGCGCGATGTGGTGCTTGGGCCGGCCGCTCGAACGCAACAGGCGCAACACGATGGCCGCCGCATCGCGCAGCGGCAGCATCGGCCTGGTCCAGCCGGCAATCGCCTCGCGCCGGACTTCCGGCGGGCGGTGCAGCCACCAGTGATACGACGGCAGGTCGAACTCGCAGACACCGCCGGGGATCGCCGCGCGGCTCTTGATACCCATCAGCCAGTCGTTGTCGCGCAGGTACTGGCCGATCTTGCCGGCCATGCCGAGCAACGCCGCCGACGAATGCTCGATCTCGTAGAGGGCTCCGGACAGCGCTTCTTCGGAAATATCGGGATTGTTGCGGTAGGCCAGCAGGGTCTGGCGCTGGCGCTCGAGTTCCTGGATGAGGTCCATCTTAAGGTCGGCGCGACCTGCAGTTTCGAGAATCTCGAACAGCGTGACGAGGGCGGTGTGGTGCTCTAGTTGCCCGTCGCTTTCAGCGAAATAAGCCGTCTTTTCGAATAAATCTTCGAGACGCAGCAGTGTGCGGATGCGCTCATTGAAGGGATATTCGTAGGTGATCACGCGTTTTTGGCTTTTAAGAACGGAAAATTTCGCTAATTCTGAGCCATTTGGAGGCAAATCTCAACAGTTTGCTTTAGGTATTTGCGACGATAGCCGCAGATACTTCCGGTGCAGTTCGCCAACCTGCTTTTCGAGATTCGCTAGATCGCCATCATTGGCAATCACGTCGTCGGCAACCGACAGACGTTCGGCGCGCGATGCCTGGGTGGCCATTATGGCACGCACCTCGGCCTCGCCCAGCCCGTTGCGCGCCATGACGCGACTGATTTGGAGGCTTTCCGGACAGTCGACCGCAACAATCCGGCTGCAGCGTTCGCGATAGGTTCCCGATTCGACCAGCAAGGGCACGGCGAGGATCACATAGGGCGACCCGGCGAGCCGACAACGCTCGGCCGACAGCGCGCGAATCAGCGGGTGCAGGATGGCTTCCAGGCGGCCGCGGGCGGCCGGGTCGGCAAAGACCAGCCGGCGCATGCGGCCGCGATCAAGGGCGCCGTCCGCTGCCGCCACTTCGGCACCGAAGGCGGCGACCAGCGCCGGCATGGCCGCCCCGCCGGCAGCCGTCAGCTCATGGGCGATGGCGTCGGTATCGACCACGTTGGCCCCCTGCGCGGCAAAGGCGTCGGCTGCGGCGCTCTTGCCGCTGCCGATACCCCCGGTCAGTCCGACGACGAAGTCGCTCACTTACAGGCCTGGACCGGCACCTTCGGCACGATGCCGGCGGCAAGATCCTGGACATCCGCCTGGCGTGCCAATGGCCCGCGTGCCTGGACCGTAAAATGGCTATCCTTGCCCGGGCGCGGCCCGGCCTTTGCCGATTTGACGCCCTTGGCCTTCAGTTCGGCCAGGAGGTCCAGCCCGCCTTTTTCAGTCGAGAGAACACCGAGCGAAATGGCGAAGCGGTTTGGGCCTTCCTGGATGACGAAGTAATCCTTGATGCCCAGCTCCTTCAATTCGCCAGCTTTTTTGTCGGCCTCGGCCTTGCTCGCCTGCGGCGGCACGAAGACCCACCAGCCGGAACCTTCCGAGGCCACCGCCCGGCGTTCGACGCGCACGCCGACGAGCTTTTCCGCCAGCGTCGACGCCAGTTGGTCGGCCTCGGCTGCCGGCAGGCGCTCCCACGACAAGCACATTTCCTCGGGTTCGCTGCGCGCGGGCGCCGTCTCCCCTGGCTGCTTGTCGGCGCTGCCATTGCGCCCTTTGGGCGGCGGCTGATCGCCACGCGCCACGATGCGCACCCGCTCCGCCGCCAGCTGCTGCTCGACCCGTCCGGCATCCGGATTGCCGGGGCGGCCGAAATAGCCAGCCGTGAACGCGTAGAACAGCAGATTGACGAAAACGAGGAGGAAAACCAGGGCTTTCAAGCGCTCAGCCCACCTTCGGCAGATGCTTCAGCGATTCGGCAATCGCCTCGGCCGGGTAATCGAAATCCTCCAGTTGGCCGGAGAAATACTTGTCGTAGGAGGCCATGTCGAAGTGACCGTGTCCGGTCAGACTGAAAAGGATGGTTTTTGCCTCGCCGGTCACCTTGCATTTGAGCGCCTCGTCGATGGCGGCGCGGATGGCGTGGCAGGATTCGGGCGCCGGGATGATGCCTTCGGCGCGGGCAAACTGTACGCCGGCCTCGAAGGTCGCCACCTGCGGCACGGCCAGCGCCTCGATCCGGCCCTCATGCAGCAGCTGCGAAACGAGCGGCGAATCGCCGTGGTAGCGCAAGCCGCCGGCGTGGATGCCGGGCGGCATGAAATCATGGCCGAGGGTGTACATTTTCATAATCGGCGTGTAGCCGGAAACGTCGCCGTAATCGTAGGCGTAGTGCCCCTTGGTCAGCGTCGGGCAGGAGGTCGGTTCGACTGCCACGCAGCGCAGGTTGGCGGCGCGCTTTTCGCCGGCCGCCTTGTCGGCCAGGAAGGGGAAGGCGATGCCGCCGAAGCTGGAGCCGCCGCCGCAGGGGCCGAAGATCACATCCGGGTAGAGGCCGATCTTGTCGAACTGCTTTTTGGCCTCGAGGCCGATCACCGTCTGGTGCAGCAGCACGTGATTGAGTACCGAACCCAGCGTGTAGCAGGTGCCGGGATCGCCAGCCGCTTCCTCAACGGCTTCGGAAATCGCCAAGCCGAGCGAGCCCTGGTTGTCCGGATCGGCAGCCAGTGCAGCGCGGCCGGCGTTGGTCAGATTGGTCGGGCTGGCGAAGACTTCGGCGCCCCAGGTCTGCATCATCGAGCGGCGGAACGGCTTCTGCTGGTAGCTGACGTTGACCATGAAAACGCGGACCGGCAGGCCGAACATCTGGCCGGCGAAGGCGATCGACGAGCCCCACTGGCCGGCGCCGGTTTCGGTCGTCAGCCGCTTGGTGCCGGCCAGCTTGTTGTAGAAGGCCTGCGGCACGGCGGAGTTTGGCTTGTGCGAACCGGCCGGCGAAACGCCTTCGTACTTGTAGAAAATCTTGGCCGGCGTACCGAGCGCCTGCTCCAGGCGCAGCGCGCGACACAGCGGCGCCGGGCGCCACAGCGCATAAATCTGGCGGACTTCCTCGGGGATGGCGATCCAGCGCTCGGCCGACATTTCCTGTTCGAGGATCGGCCCCGGAAAGATGGCGCCCATCGCTTCCGGCGGGACCGGATTGCCGTCGGGCCCGAGCGGCGGCGCCGGCGGATTGACCATGTCGGCGACGACGTTGTACCAGTGGGTGGGGATTTCTTCTTGTTCGAGATTGATGCGCAGCGGTGTCATTTTTCTCTCCCTGAAAGCTGTTCCGCAAAGGCGGTAAATTACCCCAAAAGGGCCTGCCGACCAAGGGCGGAGCGCGGTTTTGGCCGCTTTTGCCGGGTTGACCGCAACAATCCGCCGTCCGAGCGGGTAAAGTACGGCCTACACTTCCTGACCGCCCCGAACCGACGCCGTGCCCACCGCCATCGAACACTCTCTGCTCTGCCATCCCGCCACTCCTTGCGTTGCGGTACGCGCCATAACCGCCAGCGCAAGCCTGACGGCCAGCGGCGCCCTGGCCCTACACTTCAAAGTGCAGGGCGAACCGGACGGTATCCGCATTCCTGCCCTACAGCCTTCCGGCGTCGCCGACGGCCTGTGGCAGCACACCTGCTGCGAGGCCTTCGTCGCTGCGGTCGACAGCTCCGAATACCGCGAATTCAACTTCTCGCCTTCCGGCCAGTGGACAACCTATCGCTTCCTCGCCTACCGGGAACGCGACGCCGGTTTCGTCCCGCCCGCCGTCCCGCAATTGAGCTTTCAGCGCCATGCCGAGGGCTTTCGGCTCACCGCGCTGATTCCATCCGAGTTACTGCCGCCGGCCCGCTTTCTCCACATCGGCCTGAGCGCCGTCATCGAAGCCGCCGACGGCGGCAAGAGCTACTGGGCGCTCGCCCACGCCGCCGTCCAGCCCGATTTTCATCTCGGTCAGAGCTTCACGCTGACCCTAGCCCGCCCATGACCTCCCCCATCCAGTTCGGCATCGACCGCCTGTTCGCCCACCCCGCCCTGCGCCGCCCGCTGGCCGGCCGCCGCGTCGCGCTGCTCGCCCACCCCGCCTCGGTCACCGCCGACCTCACCCATTCACTCGACGCCCTCGCCTCCCTGCCCGAAATCGAACTGAGCGCCGCCTTCGGCCCGCAGCACGGACTGCGCGGCGACAAGCAGGACAACATGGTCGAATCGCCGGATTTCCGCGACCCGCAACTCGGCATTCCCGTCTTCAGCCTCTACGGCGAAGTGCGCCGGCCGACCGCCGCGATGATGGATAGCTTCGATGTCCTGCTCGTCGACTTGCAGGATCTCGGCTGCCGCATCTACACCTTCATCACCACGTTGCGCTACGTGCTGGAAGCCGCCGCGCAGCATGGCAAATCGGTCTGGGTACTCGACCGCCCCAATCCGGCCGGCCGCCCGGTCGAAGGCCTGACGCTGCGCGCTGGCTGGGAAAGCTTCGTCGGCGCCGGCGCGATGCCGATGCGTCACGGCCTGACCATGGGCGAACTCGGCCACTGGTTCATCGCCACGCTGCAACTCGACGTCGATTACCGCGTGATCGAAATGTCGGGCTGGCAGCCCGAGGCCGCCCCCGGCTATGGCTGGCCGCTCGGCGAACGGACCTGGATCAACCCCAGCCCGAACGCCCCCAACCTGTGGATGGCCCGCGCCTACGCCGGCACCGTCATGCTCGAAGGCACGACCCTGAGCGAGGGACGCGGCACGACACGGCCGCTGGAAATTTTCGGCGCGCCGGATATCGATGCCCGCGCCGTCCTCGGCGAAATGCGCGCCTGCGCCCCGCACTGGCTGACCGGCTGCCAGCTGCGCGAAATCTGGTTCGAACCGACCTTCCACAAGCACGCCGGCCAGCTGTGCAACGGCATCCAGATCCACGTCGAAGGACCGTATTACGATCACGCCGCCTTCCAGCCGTGGCGCCTGCAGGCGCTCGCCTTCAAAGCCATCCGCCGCCTCTGGCCCGATTACCCGCTATGGCGCGACTTCGCCTACGAATACGAACACGACCGGCTGGCCATCGACCTGATCAACGGCTCGCCGCTGCTGCGCAAGTGGGTGGATGATCCGTCAGCAACACCGGACGAGCTGGACGCCCCGAGCGCCGGCGATGAAGCCGCCTGGCAGGCGGCCACCGCAGAGTTTTTCCTCTACCGCTGAGGCCGCCCGCCATGACCGAAGTGCTGAAGCCCTACCCCGACCCCGCCGGCGCCGACCAGATCCTGACCGCCACCGAGCGTTGGCTGGAGCGCGCCGTCATCGGCCTCAACCTGTGCCCTTTCGCCAAGAGCGTCTTCGTCAAAAAGCAGGTCCGCTACGCGTTGACCGCAGCAGGCAGCGCCGACGAACTGCTGGCCGAACTGGAACACGAACTGAATTTATTGACGGCCAGCGACCCGGCCGAACTCGACACCACGCTGCTCATCCACCCGCAGGCGATGACCGATTTTCTCGACTATCACTTCTTTCTCGCCGAAGCCGACGCGCTGCTGAAAAACCTCGGCTACCAAGGCGTCTTCCAGATCGCCAGCCTGCATCCGCAGTACGAATTCGCCGGCAGCGACCCCGACGACATCGCCAATTTCACCAACCGCTCGCCCTACCCGACCCTGCACCTGCTACGCGAAAGCAGCATCGACCGCGCCGTCGCCGCCTTTCCCGATGCGGCGGATATTTTCGAGCGCAACATCGAGACCATGGAACGGCTCGGGCACGAGGGCTGGCGCAAGCTCTGGCTGGTATGAGGCGCGGAACCTTCGCCGCCGGCCGCACCTAACGGACAGTTGCCCGAAAAGGAGAAGCAGATGAAACTTTTCTACACCCCCGGCGCCAGCTCCCTGTTTCCGCACATCGTCCTCTGCGAACTCGGCCTGCCGCACGAACTCGAGAAAGTCGACCTGCGCAGCCACACCACGGCCGACGGCGGCGACTATTACGCGATCAACCCCAAGGGTTACGTGCCAGCCCTGCGGCTCGACGACGACCAGTTGCTGACCGAGGGGCCGGCCATCGTCCAGTATCTCGCCGACCTCCAGCCGGAAGCCGGGCTGCTGCCACCCGCCGGCACGCTGGAACGGGCGCGCGTTCAGGAATGGCTGACCTTCATCGGCACCGAAATCCACAAGAATTTCAGCCCGCTTTATCGCCCCGGCACGTCCGATGACTGGAAGGCTGCGTCCCGCGCCAGTCTCGACCGTCGTCTCGCTTTCGTCGACCAGGCGCTCGCCGGCCGCGACTACTTGGTCGGCGACCGCTTCAGCGTGGCCGACGCCTACCTGTTCACCGTCGCCGGCTGGGCCCGCTACGTGCAGATCGACCTCGCCCCCTGGCCGGCGCTGGCCGCCTTCCAGGCACGGGTGGCGGCGCGTCCGGCGGTGCAGACGGCAATGCAGTCGGAGGGACTGCTGAAGTAGGCGTTCAGCCCGCCGCCGATCAGCCGTTCGTCATTTGGTGAACTCGATCTTGCGCGCCGGATCCACCTTGCCAAGGTAATAGGTGCCGTCCTCGCCCTTGACGATGGTGGCACACCATTTTTCGAGTTCACGCTTCCAGTCGATTTCGATGCAGTATTTGTCGGCATCGTTGATGGACCATTTACCGGGCGACGACGCCGACGCCGACATGGCGCTGCCGTATTTCTTGTTGCTCGTCGACGCGACGAGAGTACCGTCCGGCTCGTCGGTCCAGCGCCGTTCGCTGCCGAAACTGTTAACATGATGGACCTTCGCCCCCGTCACCAGCGTGCGCAACTCGTCCCCGGTCACCTTCGTCGCCGCCTCGTCGGCGCCGGCCTGGAACGACGCGACGACCGCTACTCCCACAATCAACTTCGCAAGCATGATCCACCCCCTTCATATCAGGCAGGGCCGTTTCGCTTGCCGGTCGACCGGCAAGCCTGGCAGGACCTCGTCGCCATTCAAATCATTTTAGGCCCGAATCGGCGGCCGGGGTTCCGGATGCGGATTCAGGCCGGTGTGGAACCGGCACCGGAGCGCCGGGCAAGAACCCGCTCCGCCGCCAGCACCCCGCGATACTGCGCCTCCTCGAACAGCGAGAAACCGGAAAGGTCGGCATGCGCCAGCGTGATGCGCGGGCTGCGGAAATCGGCCAGTTTCTCGCGTTGACCGGACCACAGGCTGCCCGGTACCGGGCGCCGCATGGCGTGGCCGTTGCGGAAGATATCGAGGCGGATGGTCAGGCGGCGGATGTCGGGATGGACACGTTCGAGTTCGGCGAGGATTCCTTCGGCCCAGGCTTCGCGCGGCGTTTCGAGCAGCAGGCGGCGCCCTTCGGCAGGGGCAAGATCATGCAGGGCGCGGTAGTAGGTGAACACGGTGCCGCTCAGGCGACGACGGATCAGCTGGTGGGTGGCCACCACGTAGCCGAGGCCGGGGCTGTCATAGAAGACGTTGTCCCAGGAAGACGGCGCGCCATGCCGCTCTTCGGGGAGGTCGGAGAGATGCAGGTTGGCGGTCAACCACGGCGCGTAGTCGCCGGCCAGTGCCGCGGCTTTCAGTTCGCCCGGCATGGCGCCCCAGACGCGCGGCAGGACAAAAGCCGGGGCCGCCCAGACCAGTTGCCGCGCCTCGAAACGCACGGTTTTTGCCCCTAAAAGCACGTCGACCGCAACCGACGACTTTCCTTCATCGATCCGCCAGACCATTGCCCCGGTGACGATACGCCCGGCGGCCTTGGCCGCCAGACCGCGCATCAGCCAGGCATTGCCATCCGGCGCCGTCAGCACCGCATCGCTGGCCGCATTGCCGGCCTCACCGTTGCGGCAGGCAAAGTAATGCAGGCCGGCCCAGGCCGAAGTTTGCGTGTGCGCCGTGCCGTAGTCGTCGCGGGTAGCGTAGTTGGCGAGCCAGTGCAGGCTGGGCGCGGTGAAGCCGTTGTCGGTCAGCCACTGGCTGAAGGAAATGCGGTCGAGTTCAAGCCATTCGGGATCGCGGCTGGAGAGTTCCATCGGAATGGCAAAGGCACGCCGGCCATCGCTGCCGCGCGCCTGCTTGAGTTCTTCCATGCGCTCGTGGAAGCGCCGCTGCTGCTCGCGCTCGCCGGCGTCGAGTCCGCGATGGGGCAGCAAGCCCTCCTCCCACAGGCCGTTGCGATAGACGCGCTCCTGCGGCGTCGCACACAGGAAGCGTTCATCGTAAAGCGGCTTTTGGGCAGCCGGACCGCCTTGCAGCACCCCCAGTTCGGCGAGCAGTTCGCGCACATGCACCGCTTCGAGTGACGGCAGCGGCAGGTAGTGGGCGCCCCACGGGTAGGCGACGAGCGGGCTTTGCCCGGCGCGCGAATTGCCGCCGGGTTCGTTTTCCATTTCGAGCACCAGGAAGTCGTCGACCGCGGCATGCGCCAGCCACCACGCTGCCGACAGGCCTGAGATGCCGCCGCCGACGATCAGCACCCCGGCCTTGCGGATTTCGGAGGGCGCCGGAAAACCACCGTCGCGCAGCCGGTGACCGAGCGTATGGTTCATGCCGAGCAGTTCGCCGGGGGGCAACGGCGGTTTGCCGGCAGGAGCACAACCGGCAAGGGCTGCTGCCCCCACCGTGCAGAGAAACTCGCGGCGGCTAGTCAAACTTCCGCAACGACAGGCTGACGGAAAGCTGCGCGCCGAGCCAGCCGAGGAAGGCGCCGATGGCAGCCAGCGCCGCGACCTCGATGGCGCCCGGCGCACGCAGGCTGAAGCTGCCGCCGTAAAGCGCCGCCAGTTCGCCGACCGGCTCGGCCAGCAGCGTCAGCGCGCCGAACACCAGCCCGGCTGCCAGCAAACCGCCGAGCGCGCCCTGCAGGGCGCCGTAGTAATAGAAGGGACGGCGGATGAAGGCGTCGGTGGCGCCGATCATCCGCGCAACCTCGATTTCGGCGGCCTGCGCCAGGACCTGCAGGCGGATGGTGTTGAAGGTGACGGCGACCAGCCCGGCGGCGAAGATGCCGGCCAGCATCCACAGCGCCAGCTTGGCGAGCTTGAGGAAAGCGTCGAAGCGCTTGACCCAGGCCGAGTCGAGCTGCACGTGGGCGACCTTGGGCCAGCCGGCGATTTCCTTGCGCAGGATTTCCAGCGCTTCGGGTTCGCTGTTGGTCGGCTCGACGATGAAGGCGTCGGGCAGCGGGTTGCGCGGCAGGCTGGCGACGATTTCGGCCATGTCCTCGCTCGCTTGCATGCGCTTCAGGGCTTCTTCCTTCGGCACGAAGCGCCATTTGCCGGTCGCCGCCTGCTTGAGCCGGTTCTCGATTTCGCCGATATCTTTCTTGTCGGCATCGAGGTTCATGAACAGGCTGATCTGCTGGACGCCGGAAGCGTTGTTGCCGAGGTCGCGCAGGTTGTCGAGCAGCACATAGCCAAAGCCGGGCAGGGTCAGCGCGATGCCGATGACGAGCAACGACAGCACGGTATTGAGCGGGGTAGACCACAGCCGGCGAAAGGCCGAAGCGAGCGCCGCACGGTGCTGGGAAAACCAGGCGTTCATGCGACCAGTCTCCCGTGGTCAAGGCGCAGCACGTTCGGATGGTAGCGCTCGATCCAGCTCTGGTCGTGCGTGGCGACGACCACCGTGACGCCGACTTGATGAAATTCGGCGAAGATCTCGAGGATGTCGGCGGCCGAATCGCTATCGAGATTGCCGGTCGGTTCGTCGGCCAGCAGCACGGTCGGGCGGTTGACGACGGCGCGGGCGATGGCCAGGCGCTGCTGCTCGCCGCCGGAGAGGGCGATCGGGTTGGCTTTCTCGCGCGCCAGCAGACCGACCTTGTCGAGCGCCGCCGAGGCGCGGCGGATCGCTTCGCGCCTTGGCAGGCCGGCGATCTGCAGGGGCAGCAGGACGTTGTCGAGGGCGCTGCGGTCGAACAGCAGCTTCTGATCCTGGAAGACCATGCCGAGGTGGCGGCGCACGTAGGGGATGGCGCTACGGCGCAGGGCCGACAGGTTCTGGCCGTTGACCACGAGGCTGCCGGCAGTCGGCCGCTCGATGGATGCGATCAGCTTGACCAGCGTCGACTTGCCGGCGCCGGAATGGCCGGTGATGAACACCATCTGCCCGGCCGAAATCTCGAAGCTGATGTCCTTGAGCGCCTCGTAGCCACCGGGATAGCGCTTGCTCAGATTACTGGCGACGATCATTCGAACAGCGCGTCGACGAAGTCTTTCGCGGAGAACGGACGCAGATCGTCGATCTGCTCGCCAACGCCGATGAAGCGGATCGGCTTCGGACACTGGCGGGCAATGCCCAGCACGACGCCGCCCTTGGCGGTGCCATCGAGCTTGGTCACGACGAGGCCGGTAACCTGGATCGCCTTGTCGAAGGCCTTGACCTGCTGCAGGGCGTTCTGGCCGATGTTGGCGTCGAGCACCAGCAACGTTTCATGCGGGCCGGCCGGATCGATCTTCTGGATCACCCGGCGCACCTTGGCGATTTCTTCCATCAGGTGCAGCTGGGTCGGCAGGCGGCCGGCGGTATCGGCCAGCACGATGTCGATGCCGCGCGCCTTGGCGGCGGAAATGGCGTCGAAGACGACGGCCGCCGGGTCGCCCTTATCCTGGGCGATGACCGTCACGTTGTTGCGCTCGCCCCAGGTTTCCAGCTGTTCGCGGGCGGCGGCGCGAAAAGTGTCGCCGGCGGCCAGCAGCACGCTCTTGCCTTGCGACTGGAAATAGCGGGCCAGCTTGCCGATCGAGGTCGTTTTGCCGGCGCCGTTCACGCCGGCGATCATGATGACGTAAGGCTTGTGGCCGGAAACGTCGAGCGGCTTTTCGAGCGGTTGCAGGGTTTCGAGCAGGGCATCGGCCAGCGCCTTCTGGATCGCTTCCGGCGTGTCCAGCTTGTCGCGCTTGGCGGCCTTTTTCAACTCGTCGAGCAGGTGGGTGGTCGCCTCGATGCCGACGTCGCTGGTCAGCAGCAGGGTTTCCAGCTCTTCGAGCAGTTCGTCGTCGACCTTGCCGCGCGAGAAGATGGACTTGAGCTTGCCGCCCCACTGGGCGCGGGTCTTGGCCAGCCCCTTGAACAGGCGCTCGCGCCAGGAGGTTTTGGCTGCTTCCGCCGGCGCCGGCTCGGCCGCGGTTTCAGGTTTGGCGTCGGGAGCGGATTTTTTCAGGAAACTGAACATGAGGAATGTGGTCTGAGGCCGTGCTGACAGGCAGACGGCAAGCCGTTAAGATGCCGCCCAAAGAATACAAATTTCGCCGCTGATTCTAGCAGAAAGCCCGATTTCCCATGCGCATACGACACCTGCTCCCGGTTTTGCTCGCCCCCTGGCTGTTGACCGCGGCACTCGCCAATCCCTTTGAAATGACGCTGAAGAACGGCCTGCGCGTCATCGTCAAGGAAGACCGCCGGGCGCCGACCGCCGCCCAGATGGTCTGGTACCGCATCGGCAGCATGGACGAGGTCGATGGCGCCTCGGGCGTCGCCCACGTGCTCGAACACATGATGTTCAAGGGCACGCCGAGCGTCGGCCCCGGCGAGTTCAACAAGCTCGTCGCGGCCGCCGGCGGCCGCGACAACGCCTTCACCAGCCGCGACTACACCGCCTACTTCCAGCAGGTGCCAACCGAAAAGCTGGCGGAAATGATGCGCCTCGAAGCCGACCGCATGCGCCACCTGAACGTCGATCCCAAGGAATTTGCGCAGGAGATCAAGGTGGTCATGGAAGAGCGCCGCATGCGCACCGACGACAACCCGCAAGCGAAGTTATTCGAGCAGATGAATGCCGTCGCTTTCCAGGCCCACCCCTACCGGCGGCCGATCATCGGCTGGATGAACGACCTCGAAACGATGACCGCCGCCGATGCCAAGGCTTGGTACGACACCTGGTACCTGCCGAACAACGCCTTCGTGGTGATCGTCGGCGATGTCGATCACAAGGAAGTCTTCGCGCTCGCCGAAAAGTATTACGGGGCGCTCGAAGGACGTGCCCTGCCGCTTCGCAAGGCGCAGGTCGAGCCGGCGCAGGACGGCACGCGCCGGGTCAACGTCAAGGCGCCAGCCGAGCTGCCGGTGCTGATCATGGGCTACAAGGCGCCGGTGCTGCGCGACATCGACAAGGACAGCGACCCCTACGCGCTGCAAATGCTGGCGACCATCCTCGACGGCCACGACGCGGCGCGCTTCAACAAGAAACTGGTGCGCGAGGACAAGGTGGCGCTGTCGGTCAATATCGACTACGACGCGACGGCACGCGGCCCCGGCATGATCTATCTCTCCGGAACACCGTCGGAAGGCCGCACGGTCGCCGATCTGGAAAATGCCCTGCGCGGCGAAATCGCCCGCATTCAGAAGGAAGGCGTCAGCGAACCCGAACTCAAGCGGGCCCGCGCGCAACTGGTCGCCAGCGAGGTGTACAAGCTCGACTCGATGTTCGGCCAGGCGATGGAAATCGGCCAGATCGAATCGGCCGGACTTCCGTACCAGAAACTCGACCGCATGCTGGAAAAGCTGCAGAAGGTCAGCGCTGCCGAGGTTCAGGCAGTCGCCAAAAAATATTTCACCGACGACACGTTGACCATCGGCGTGCTCGAACCGCAACCGCTCGACGGCCAGCCGCGCCGTCCGTCCGCCGCTCCACGCCATTGATGAAAAACGCCATGAAAAAGCTGTTGACCGCAATCGTCGCCCTGCTTGCCACGCAAGCGGCCCTGGCCGGCGTCAAGATCGAACACTGGGTGTCGCCCACCGGCGCCCGCGTCTATTTCGTCGAAAGCCGCGTGCTGCCGATGCTCGACGTGCAAGTTGATTTCGCCGCCGGATCGATGTTCGACCCGGCCGGCAAATCGGGCACCGCGGCGCTGACCCGCGCCACGCTCGACCTCGGCGCCGGCACGCGTGACGAAACAGCCATCGCCGAGCAACTGGCCGACATCGGCGCCACGCTGGGCGGCGGCGCCGACACCGACCGCGCCAGCATTGCCGTGCGCACGCTGTCCGTCCCCGAAAAACGCAATGTGGCCATCGACATCCTGCGCAACGTGCTGCAGGCGCCGCGCTTCGACCCGGCCATCGTCGAGCGCGAAAAGGCGCGCACCGTCGCCAGCCTCAAGGAAGCGCTGACGCGACCGGACTCGATTGCCGGCAAGGCCTTCTGGAGTGCCCTCTACCCAACGCATCCCTACGGCCGGCAGGCAACGCCGGAATCGGTCGCGGCGCTGACCCGCGACGAACTCGCCACGCACCATGCCCGCTACTACACCGCCGCCAACGCCAGCATTACGCTGGTCGGCGACATCTCGCGCGCCGAAGCCGAGAAAATCGCCGAATCGCTGGTCGCCGGACTACCCGCCGGCGCTGCCGCCACCCTGCCGGCGCCACCCGTCATCGCCCCCGGCAATACCGTCAAGCTCGCGCACCCGGCCAGCCAGGCGCACGTACTGATCGGCCTGCCGGCGATCGAGCGCGGCAACCCGGATTTCTTCCCGCTGCTCGTCGGCAACTACACGCTGGGCGGCGGCGGCTTCGTTTCGCGCCTGATGAAGGAAGTGCGCGACAAGCGCGGCTACGCCTACAGCGTCTACAGCTATTTCTCCCCGCTGCGCCAGACCGGGCCGTTCCAGATCGGTCTGCAGACCAAGCGCTCGCAGGCGCAGGATGCAATCAAGGTAACGCGCGACGTGCTCGCCGGCTTCCTCAAGGAAGGCCCGAGCACCGAAGAACTGGCGGCGGCCAAGGCCAACCTGACCGGCAGCTTCCCGCTGCGCCTCGACAGCAACAAGAAGATCCTCGACAACGTCGCCGTGATCGGCTTCTACGGCCTGCCGCTCGACTGGCTCGACCGCTACCAGGAGAAGGTGCAGGCGGTTACGGTCGACGATGTGAAACAGGCATTTTCCCGGCGCGTGCGGCCGGCCGATCTGATTACCGTGACGGTCGCCGCCGATTGAACTCGGTGCGCATCATCGGCGGCCGTTATCGCCGCCGCGTCCTGCACTTCCCCGACAGCGAAGGCCTGCGCCCGACGCCGGACCGTGTACGGGAAACGCTGTTCAACTGGCTCGGCCAGGAACTCGATGGCCAGCATTGCCTCGATCTCTTCGCCGGCAGCGGTGCGCTGGGCTTCGAGGCGGCTTCGCGCGGCGCGGCAAAGGTGGTGATGATCGAACAGGCGCCGAAAGTGCTCGCCGCCCTGCACGAAAACGCCAAAATGCTGCAAAACCCGCCCGAAGTGGAGATCATGCGCAGGGATGCGCTACAATACTTGGCCTCGGCGAAGTCGAAATTCGACCTCATCTTCCTCGATCCGCCCTTCAACAAGGGCTGGATTCCCCGCTTGGCACCGCTGCTGGCCGGTGTCGCGAACGAAGATGCGGCGATCTATGTCGAAGCAGAAGAGCAAATCGAGGCACTGGGCGATTGGCGCGCAGTACGCCACGGTAAAGCGGGCGAAGTTCATTTTCAGTTGATGCGGCGGGAAGCAGTTTGACCAAACTCAATCATCGCGTAGCGATCTACCCGGGCACCTTCGACCCGATCACCCGTGGTCACGAGGACCTCGTGCGGCGTGCCGCCAGCCTGTTCGACAAGCTGATCCTGGCGATCGCCGAAAGCCCCGCGAAACAGCCGCGCTTCCCGCTGGCCGACCGCGTCGAGATGGCGCAGGAAATCCTCGGCGACGTCAAGAATGTCGAGATCGTCGGCTTCAATACCCTGCTCATGGATTTCGTGCACGAACAGGGCGCCAAGGTCATCGTGCGCGGCTTGCGCGCCGTTTCCGACTTCGAATACGAGTTCCAGATGGCCGGAATGAACCGCAGCCTCTATCCCGAGGTCGAAACGGTGTTCCTGACCCCCGGCGAGCAATACATGTTCATCTCGGCGACGATGGTGCGCGAAATCGCGCGCCTCGGCGGGGATGTCAGCAAATTTGTGCAACCTTGTGTAAATGAGCGCCTGCGGGCGAAAACTTCAGTTAATTGAGAGAGGAAAGACAGTCATGTCCCTGATCATCACCGACGAATGCATCAACTGCGACGTCTGCGAACCCGAGTGCCCGAACGAGGCGATTTCCCAGGGCGAGGAAATCTATGAGATCGACCCCAACAAGTGCACCGAATGCGTCGGCCATTACGACGAGCCGCAGTGCGTTCAGGTCTGCCCGGTCGATTGCATCCCCAAGGATGCGAACCATGTCGAGAACGAGGAAATGCTGTGGGTCAAGTACGAGAAGCTGACGGGCAACAAGCGCCCCTAAGTCTTTCGCACCCCGCATAAAAAACCCGCGAAATTCGCGGGTTTTTTGTTGTCGACCGCAACCGGCCGGATCAGGCGGCCTGCAGTTGCGCCGCCGGCGGCAGCAACAGCTCGCGCACCCGCCCGACGACATTTTCCAACGCCTGAATCTGCTGCAACAGGTCTTTCTCGATGCTTTCCAGTTCGGCGATGCGATCTTCCAGCGTATCCGTTGCCTGGTGGATGCGCTTGATGCTCTCCAGCCGGCGCTTGAGCTGGATCTGGTGTTCGCGCACCTGGGTTTCCATCGGCGCCATGATCGCCCGCAGCCAGGTTTCGGCATCCTTGTTGGCCCGTTCGAAGGCACGCCGGACCTGCACCGCGACTTCCTCGAAGAACTTGTGCGTCAGGTTCTTCTTGTCGATGGTCAGCAGGCTGCGCATGGTGTTGAGGTGTGTATCGCACCAGCCCTGCAGGCGATCCAGCTCCTTTTCGTAGCGCAGCAGCGAAAAGGCCGCCGGCGTCCCGAGCTTGAGGCCATGTTCGACCGAGAATTTCTTGTACACCGCCTCCATCATGTTGCGGATTTCGCCGATTTCGCCGGCCGATTTGGCCAGCGCATAGCGTGAGCGGCTGAAGAAGGTACCCATCGCATCGGACAGGGTGCTGGAAAAGTTCGCCTCCAGCATGGCTTCACGGGTTTCCCGGGTCAGGTGACGCAAGGCATCGAGGCCGAGGTGCCCGAACAGGTTGTTGGTCAGCGTCGAAAAAACGCTGCGCACCGCGTAATAACGCTGCAGACCGGACTCGAACTCGTCCTTGTCAGCGCGCACCTTGCCCATCATGTATTCGACGACGCCCTTGTTCTTGCCGCGCAGTTCGGTAAGTTCGTTCAACTGCTCGCGCAGGCCGGCGAGACGCGATTCGAGCAGGCCGCGCACGCGCAGGCTGACTTCGCCGAATTCGCTGTCGGTGTTGTCGCGCACGATATCCTGCTTGGCCGGAATCAGTTCTTCCGACAAGGCCGCTTCGAGGATCGGCAAACGACTCTTGTCGAGCAGTGCCGGGTCGCCGTTGATCTTGGCAACCAGGCCTTTCTGCGCCGAAACCGGGAAAATCTGGCGGTCCGGCAGGCCGAGGATCGAGGCGCAGGACGTCACCTGGCGCCCGATTTCGGCATCGATTTCGGCGGGCGATTTCAGTTCGTCCCACTGGCCGTCGATCTTGTTCAGCACGACCACCCGCCCGCGCTTGGCAGAGCCGCCGTCGCCGATATGCTCCTTCCAGATGGTCAGGTCCGACTGCGTGACACCGGTGTCGGCGGCGAGGATGAAGAGGATGGCATGCGCATTTGGCAGCAACGACAGGGTCAGTTCCGGCTCGGTGCCGATGGCGTTGAGACCCGGCGTGTCGAGAATGACCAGCCCCTGCTTGAGCAAGGGGTGCGGAAAATTGATCAGCGCATGGCGCCAGCGCGGAATCTCGACCAGCCCGTCGTCGCCGACCCGGTAGAGGTCGTCCGCCCCCACCTCGAAGCCGAGACGCCCGGCCTCCTCGGGCATGACGCGGATCGTTTCGCTGACATGGCGCAGGGCCTCCTGCATGACGTCGGCCGACTCGACATCGAGCGGCACCATGAACCATTCCTCGGGGTAGCGCTTGTATTCGCTGACGCTGCCATTGGCGGCCCGTGTCTGGATCGCCAGCAGCTCGATGCGTGGCGTCTTGTCCGCATCGTAGAGCAGTTCGGTCGGACACATCGTCGTGCGGCCCGCCGACGAGGGCAGGATGCGGCTGCCGTAATCGGCGAAGAAGATGGCGTTGATCAGTTCCGACTTGCCGCGCGAGAACTCGGCGACGAAAGCGACATTCAGGCGATCTTCGCGCAGGCGCTCGAGCAGTTGGGTCAGCCGCAGGTCGGTCTGCGCATCCGACAACTCGTTGTTAGACAACCAACCCTTGAATTCGCCGATATTGGCGGATAGGCGCGAGCGCCATTCGGTGTAGGCGGCAAACTGGTGGGCTAGTGTCATGGTCGTCACCGATAACGGAAAGAGCTTCAATTTATCACGAAAACATGGACTTGCAGCCCGAATTTAATGCTGACAGGCGGCGCAGTAGAAGGTCGAGCGCCCGCCCTGGCGCACCTGCCGGACGACGCCGTCGCAGCGCCGGCAAGGCTCGCCGGCCCGGTCGTAAACGGCGCACTCGACTTGGAAACAGCCAGCACCGCCATCACTATGCACGTAGTCGCGAATACTGCTGCCGCCCGCCGCAATGGCATCCGACAAGGTCTGGCGAATGGCCGGCACCAGCTGCCCGTAGCGCTCGCGGCTGATCCGGTTGGCGGCGCGCAGCGGCGAGATACCGGCGCGGAACAGGCTTTCCGAAGCGTAGATGTTGCCGACGCCGACCACCAGATGGCTGTCCATCAGCAACGGCTTGATCGGCGCGGCCCGCCGCCGCGTCGCCGCGAACAGCCAGTCCGCCGTGAACTCGTCGCCCAGCGGCTCGATGCCGAGGACCGCCAGCAACGGATGCGGCGCTTCGCCGGCCGCCTGCCAGAGCACCACGCCGAAGCGCCGCGGGTCGGCGAAGCGCAGGATTTGTCCGGCGAAGACGATGTCGACGTGGTCGTGCTTGCCGGGCGGCGTGGCGAAAGGCACGAAGCGCAGGCTGCCCGACATGCCGAGATGAATGATCAGGCATCCATCCTCGACCCCGCCGCGACAGTCGAGCAACAGGTACTTGCCGCGCCGGCGCACGGCGGCCACCCGCTGCCCGGCCAGCGTCTCGCCCAAGGTGGCCGACAGCGGCAAACGCAGGCGCGGCGAGCGCACCACCGCGCCCAAAATCGTCTGCCCCTCGACCTCCGGCTGCAGCCCGCGCCGACAGACCTCGACCTCCGGCAATTCCGGCATCGCTTGTTCCTCCGAGCATTCCCCAATAACATCGCAAACTTAGCAGACTTTAAGCGCTCTAAAGCGCGACCCATGACTGAAAGCAGCGCATGCCCAAGAAGCTGATCCTCGCCGCCCTCGCCCTGGCCCTGGCCGGGCCGCTCCATGCCGCTGATAAAAACACGGTGAAAAAGCCGGTCCGCAAGCAGTCGACCGCAACAGCCACTTATGGTCCCGAAGACCTGCTCGCCCGCACCGTCTTTCAGTCGCTGCTCGCCGATCTGGCGCTGCAGCGCGGCGATACCGAACTGGGCGTCAGCGCCTGGGCCGACCTCGCCCGCCGTACCCGCGACCCGGCAGTAATCGCCCGCGCCACCGAGGTCGCCGGCGCCACCAAGCAATATGACCTGGCGCTCGAACTGACCCGACTCTGGCTGCAGGTCGCCCCGGAATCGACCCAGGCCCGGCAGACCGAATCGTCGCTGCTCTTGCTGTCCAACCGGATTGACGACCTGGCGCCGCAACTCGCCAAGCTGCTCGAACAGGACAAGGCCAGCCTGCCCGGCAACCTGATGCATCTGAACCGCATGCTGAGCCGGCACCCCGACAAGAAAGCCGTGCAGCGCCTGATCGATCGCGTCGCCGAACCCTATCTCGAACTGCCGGAAGCCCACTTCGCCATGGGCCTGGCCGCTTCCAACGCCGACGACCTGATGCGGGCGCAAAGCGAATTCGCGCGCGCACTGCAGTTGCGCCCGGACTGGGAAGTCGCCGCCCTCGCCCGCGCCCAGTTGCTGGCCCGGCAATCACACGCTAGCGCCATCGAAAGCCTCAGGGAATTCGTTGCCGCCAATCCCGGCGCCCGCGATGCGCGCCTGACCCTGGCCCGCCTGCTGATCAGCGATCAGAAGTACGACGAGGCACGGGTCGAATTCGACCGCCTGCTCAATGAACACCCCGACAACCCCGACGTGATCTATCCGGTCGCCATGCTGGCGCTGCAGCAGGGCGACGCTGCCACTGGCCGCGCCCTGCTCGAAAAGCTGTTGAAATCCGATTTCCCGGACAAGAGCACCGTCCATTTCTTTCTCGGCCAGCTGGACGAGGAGCAGAAAAAACCGGAGGCGGCCCTCGCGCATTTTCGCCAGGTCACCGCCGGCGACCAATACGTCGCCGCCCGTGCCCGGGCAGCGCAGATACTGCTGCAGCAGGGCAAACCGGACGAAGCGCGCGAACTGTTGCATGCCACCCGCGGCGGCAGCGCCACGGAACAGGCCCAACTGGCGATTGCCGAAGCGCAATTGTTGCGCGAGGCCGGCCGGCGTGACGACGGCTATGCCGTGCTCGAAGCGGCGCTCGCCAAGTACCCGGACAATCCCGAACTGCTCTACGAAACGGCATTGACCGCCGAGCGCCAGGGCAAGCCCGAGGTCATGGAGAAGCACCTGCGGCAACTGCTCAATCTGAAGCCGGATCACGCCCACGCACTCAACGCCCTGGGCTATTCGCTGGCCGAGCGCAATATCCGCCTCGCCGAGGCGCAGGACCTGATCACCCGCGCCCTCGCGCTGGCCCCCCAGGATCCGTTCATCATGGACAGCATGGGCTGGGTGCAATTCCGTCAAGGCAAGCTGCCGGAAGCCCTGAAGACGCTGGAGATGGCCTACGGCATCAAGGCCGACCCGGAAATCGCCGCCCACATGGGCGAAGTGTTGTGGACGATGGGTCGCAAGGACGACGCGGCGCGCCTGCTGAAGGAAGCGGCAAAAAAATACCCGGACAGCGATGTACTTGCCGGCGCAGTGAAAAAATTCGCCCCTTGAAACTGCTGTCCGCCGCACTGCTCGCCGGCGGCTTGCTGGCCGGCTGCGCCAGTACGCCACCAGGCCTGCCGGCGCTACGCGACCAGGTACGCAACTTCACCCTCGACGCCCGCTTCGCGTTGCGCGTCAGCCTGCCGGAACGGCCAGCCGAAAGCTCCGGCGGTCGACTCGCCTGGGAGCACAAGAACGGCAATGACCGCATCCTCGTCTCCAACCCGCTCGGCGTCGGGTTGGCCGAAATCGAAACCAGCCCGACACTCTCGCGCCTGCATACCGCCGATGGCCAGACCCGCGAATCGGCCGACGCCGACGCGCTGATGGAGGAGATCACCGGCCAGCCCTTGCCCATCCGTCAACTGCCGGACTGGCTGCTCGGCCGCGCCAGGCACCCGGGCAACCTCAAGAACGACGGCAACGGCCGCCCGATAAGCCTCGCCGAGGCCGGCTGGCAGATCGACTACGCTTACGACGACGACGCGCCGGACGCCCTGCCGTCCGGTGTTACGCTACGGCGCGCCAGCGAAATCGAACTGCGCCTACGCATCGAGGAATGGAAGACCGCGCCATGAATCACTGGACATGGGACAGCACCTGGCCGGCGCCGGCCAAGCTCAACCTGTTTCTCCACGTCGTCGGCCGCCGCGCCGATGGCTACCATTTGCTGCAGACCGTCTTCCGCTTTATCGATCGTGCCGACAGCCTGCATTTCGCGCCGCGCGCCGACGGCGGCATCGTGCTCGCCACGCCCACCCCGGGCGTCCCGCCGGACAGCGACCTCACCGTCCGCGCCGCCCGGCTGCTGCAACAGGCAACGGATTGTCCGCAAGGAGCGACCATTCACCTCGACAAATGCCTGCCAATGGGCGGCGGACTCGGCGGTGGTTCTTCCGATGCCGCCACCGTGCTCCTCGCCCTCAATCACTTGTGGCAAACCCGCCTCAACCGCCGCGAACTCGAAAAACTCGGCCTCGCGCTCGGCGCCGATGTGCCGGTTTTCATCCATGGCCGCAACACCTTCGCCGAAGGCGTCGGCGAAGCCTTTACCGACGTCGACCTGCCGCCCGCGTGTTACCTGGTGCTGCATCCTGCGGTCAACGTGCCGACAGCGGCCATTTTCGGGGCCGCCGAACTGAAGCGGGATACGCCGCCGATCCGCCTCGCCGACTGGCGCCATGGCCAGGGCGGCAACGATCTCGAACCCGTTGCCTGCGCCAGATTCCCGGCCGTCGCCGAACATCTCGCCTGGCTCAGGCAGTTCGCGCCGAAAGCCTTGATGACCGGTTCCGGCGCCTGCGTATTCGCCGGCTTCCCGACGCGCAGCAAAGCGGAAGCGGTCTTTTCCCGCCTGCCCGCCGGCATGACCGGCTGGATTGCCGCAGGCCTGCCCGAGCATCCGCTGGCCGGTCTCTGAGTCTCTTGCGTCGGCCGCCCGACCCGGCTTACATTCACGGCTTATATTAGATATTGACTATTTTCTACTGGAGACCCTGATGAAGCTGCTGAACACCGCCATCGCCTGCTGCCTGACCGTCCTGCTCGCCCACAACGCCGGCGCCCAGGAAAAGGAAAAACTGCGCATCATCGGCGAGGACACCAAATTCGTCGTGCAAACCGCCAATGGCCCGCTCGAAATTACCCGCGAGATGACCGCCTGCGCCAAGAACAAGGGCTGGCTGCAACCGCTGATTCCGGAAAAGGGCACCCATCCGGTCACCGAGATCGAAATCCTGCATGCGCTGAACGACAAGGACGCCCTCGTCGTCGACATGCGCGTCGTCGACGACCGCATCAAGGGCACCATCCCCAACTCGATCAGCATGCCCTACACCGAAGTCGCCATGCGCATGAACGAACTCGGCTGCAGCAAGCAGGGCGCCAAATGGGACTGCAGCAAGGCCAAGAAGGTTTACGCCTTCTGCAACGGCCCGGTTTGCCCGCAAAGCCCGATCGCCATGAACGCGATGATCCGCGACGGCTTCCCCGCCGACAAGATCTACTACTACCGCGGCGGCATGCTCGATTGGGAAGCACTGGGCCTGACCACCGTGCGCGGCGATTTCTGATTGCTGAAAACAACGCATCACTGAACAAAAAGACTGGATTTTCGTCGACGGCTCCTGTAATATCCGCGCCTCGTTCGCACGCGAACCCGTGCAGACGTCCCGCTGGGGAGTCGCCAAGTTGGTCAAGGCACCGGATTTTGATTCCGGCATTCGAAGGTTCGAATCCTTCTTCCCCAGCCAAGTTTCCTTCGGGCAGGTCACAAGCCTGCCCGAATTTCATTGTGGCGGGCAGAATGCGTATCGGAAAAGCCCGGAGGGATGTGAAAATGGCCTACAACAGCCTGATGGTCTTCACCGGCAACGCCAACCCCAAACTGGCGGTAGACGTCGCAACCCAACTGAATGTCGATCTCGGCCGCGCCAACGTCGGCCGCTTTTCCGACGGTGAAGTCAGTGTCGAATTGCAGGAACATGTGCGCGGTCGCGACATCTTCGTGCTGCAATCCACCTGCGCACCGTGCAACGACAACCTGATGGAACTGCTGGTCATCGTCGATTCGCTGAAGCGCGCCTCGGCCGGCCGCATCACCGCCGCCATCCCGTATTTCGGCTATGCCCGCCAGGACCGCCGCTCGCGCTCCTCGCGCGTGCCCATCGCCGCCAAGCTGGTCGCCAACATGCTCGTCGCCTCCGGTGTCGACCGCGTGCTGACCATGGACCTTCACGCCGAACAGATCCAGGGCTTCTTCGACATTCCGGTCGACAACATCTACGCCCTGCCGATCCTGCTCGAAGATATCCAGAAGCAGCATTACGAAAACCCGATGGTCGTTTCCCCCGACCACGGCGGCGTGGTGCGCGCCCGTTCGCTGGCCAAGCGCCTCGAATGCGATCTGGCGATCATCGACAAGCGCCGCCCGAAGGCCAACGTCTCGGAAGTGATGAACATCATCGGCGAAGTCGAAGGTCGTACCTGCATCATCATGGACGACATGGTCGACACCGCCGGCACGCTGTGCAAGGCGGCCACCGCCCTCAAGGCCAACGGCGCCAAACAGGTCGTCGCCTACTGTACGCACCCGGTGCTGTCCGGCCCGGCGATCGATCGTCTGAACGACTCCGACCTCGACTCCCTGGTCGTCACCGACACCATTCCGCTGCGCGATGATGCCGTCGCCTGTCCGCGCATCCGCCAGTTGTCGGTTGCCGAAATCATGGCCGAAACCATCCGCCGCATCAGCAACGACGATTCCGTTTCGTCGCTGTTCATCGATTAAGTTTTTTCAACCTTCCCGTTCTGGTCGCGGATCGGGAAATTTATGGAGTATCACCATGCAATTTGAAATCAACGCGCAAGCGCGCACGCTGCAGGGATCGGGTGCGAGCCGCCGCCTGCGTCGCGCTGGCAAAGTACCGGCCATCATCTACGGTGGCGAAGCTGCCCCGCAGGCGATCGAGCTCGATCACAACGACCTGCTGCTGAACCTGAAGAAGGAAGCCTTTCACGCTTCGATCCTCAACATCGTCGTCGAAGGCAAGAAGCAGCAAGTCCTGCTCCGTGACACCCAGCGCCACGCCTACAAGCCGCTGATCCTGCACGTCGACTTCCAGCGTGTCGATGCCACCCACGAGCTGCACATCAAGGTGCCGCTGCACTTCGTCAACGAAGAAACCGCCCCGGGCGTCAAGCTCTCCAGCGGCCTGGTCAACCACGTCATCACCGAACTGGACGTTCAGTGTCTGGCCAAGGATCTGCCCGAGTTCATCGAAGTCGACCTCGGTGCCCTCAAGGTCGGCGACAGCATTCACCTGTCCCAGCTCAAGCTGCCGAAGGGCGTCAAGCTGGCGCACCACGGCGCAGATGACTCCGTCGTCGTCGGCATCGTCGGCAAGGGCGGCTCTACCGAAGAAGCCGCCGAAGGCGAAGCTGCTGCCGAGTAATTTCCGGCATCATGCTGTGATGGCCGCCGCTGGCAATTTGCCGCCGGCGGCTTTTTCATTTAGCCCGTCATGAACCCACCCCGCCTGATCGTCGGCCTCGGCAACCCGGGCCCGGAATACGAAACCACCCGGCACAACGTCGGCTTCTGGTTTGTCGACCACCTGGCCGACAAACTGAAGGTGACGCTCGCTCCGCAGGCCAAGTTTTTCGGCAAGGCCGGGCGTTCCGGCGAAACCTGGCTGCTCGAACCGACCACCTTCATGAACCGTTCCGGCCAGTCGGTGGCGGCGCTGGCCAATTTCTACAAGATTCCCCCTGACGAGATTCTCGTCATCCACGACGAACTCGACCTGCCACCCGGCGGCATTCGCCTGAAGCAGGGCGGCGGCAATGGCGGCCACAATGGATTGAAAGATATTCAGGCCAGGCTCGGCACGCCGGATTTCTGGCGCCTGCGCCTCGGCATCGGCCATCCGCGCACGCTCGGCCTGGCGCAGCAGGTCGTCGATTTCGTGCTGCATCAACCGCGCAAGGAAGAACTGCCGGATATCGAACACGCCCTCGCCCGCTGCCTGCTGGCCTGGCCAAAACTTGCCGCCGGCGACTTTGCCGGCGCCCAACAACAGTTGCACGGCAAAGCCGTTTAGTTGGCAACCCCAAAGGAAAACCCATGTCTTTGAAATGCGGCATCGTCGGCCTGCCCAACGTCGGCAAATCCACCCTCTTCAACGCCCTGACCAAGGCCGGCATCGATGCGGCCAACTATCCGTTCTGCACCATCGAACCGAACGTCGGCATCGTCGAAGTGCCGGACAAGCGCATGGCCCAGCTGGCCGCCATCGTCAAGCCGCAGCGCATGCAGCCGGCCATCGTCGAATTCGTCGACATCGCCGGCCTCGTCGCCGGCGCCTCGAAGGGCGAAGGCCTGGGCAACCAGTTCCTCGCCAACATCCGCGAAACCGATGCCATCGTCCATGTCGTCCGCTGCTTTGCCGACGACAACGTGGTGCACGTTTCCGGCGGCGTCGACCCGCTGCGTGACATCGAGGTCATCGACACCGAGCTCGCCCTCGCCGACATGGCAACCGTCGAAAAGGCACTCAACCGCTACCGCCGCCCGGCCAGCTCCGGCGACAAGGAAGCCAAGATCCTCGTCGCCGTCCTCGAAAAGTGCTTTGCCCAGCTCGACCAGGCCAAGGCCGTGCGCGCCCTCGATCTTTCCAAGGAAGAGTGGGCCAGCCTCAAGCCGTTCTGCCTGATTACCGCCAAGCCCGTGCTCTACGTCGCCAACGTCGCCGAAGGCGGTTTCGAGAACAACCCGCTGCTCGACGCCGTGCGCGCCCATGCGGCGACCGAGAAGGCCGAAGTGGTTGCCGTCTGCGCTGCCATCGAATCCGAGATCGCCGATCTCGACGACGAGGAAAAGCAGATGTTCCTGGCTGACCTCGGCCTCGAAGAACCGGGCCTCGACCGCCTGATCCACGCCGGCTACAAGCTGCTCGGGCTGGCCACCTACTTCACCGCCGGCGTCAAGGAAGTGCGCGCGTGGACTATCCACCAGGGCGACACCGCTCCGCAGGCCGCTGGCGTCATCCACACCGACTTCGAACGCGGTTTCATCCGCGCCCAGACCATCGCCTTCGACGACTTCATCACCTACAAGGGCGAGGCCGGCGCCAAGGAAGCCGGCAAGATGCGCGCCGAAGGCAAGGAATACGTGGTCAAGGACGGTGACGTGCTGAATTTCCTGTTCAACGTCTGA
>DJUX01000014.1 GCA_002440665.1 Dechloromonas sp. UBA6271 | reverse complement strand
ACTTTTAAACGCGCGCCGACAATATTGCCGGTGTCCCAAAGAAATACCGGAAGAAACTGAACGAATCAGGGGTCGATTTGCTGGTTCGACTTGGTGTGAGCCGATCGATGGCAGAGGCAGCGGCCGAACATATTCCCGAGTTGCTCGGCAAAGGACTGGACGTCGGACTGCCCTGGGTATTGCCTCCCCCGCTCAGGCCTTTGGCACCTTTCATATCCGACTTCATCAAGGAGAAGTTCTTGGGGAAGAAAGACAAGGGCGGGAAATCGTGAAATGTGCGGACGCTATGACCTCAATGCCACCGCCGGAGAGCCGAACCGATTTAGTTTTGTCTTGCTCTAGTCTGGCGCAATCCAATTGGCATACAGTATTGCACCCGATGGGGTAACTGTACAAAAATACAGTCCACAAGGAGCGCCCCATGTACCGCCAGACGCAGACCGCACTGCAACCGCTGCCTGATCCGCCGAAGCAGTATCTTCCCCTCGACGGGGTAAAGGTATCCGCTGGCTTTCCCTCGCCGGCCGCAGACTACGAGGATGCCCGCCTCGACATCAACGAGTACCTGGTACGCAATCCAGTCTCGACCTTCTTCTTTCCAGTGCAGGGCGACAGTATGCAGGGGGCGGAAATCTTTGACGGCGACATCCTGGTGGTCGACCGCAGCGTTCGCCCCAGCCACGGTCATATCGTCATCGCTTTCGTCAATGGTGAACGCCTGGTCAAGCGACTCTACCGGCGTGCCGGTAAGGTCGCGCTGGTCGCTGAACATTCTGCGTATCCTCCACTTCCCATCGTCGATGGCATCGACCTGGAAATATGGGGCGTCGTCGTCGGCAAGTTCAAGCGCATGGTGTGACCATGCCGGTGTTTGCCCTGGTCGACTGCAACAACTTCTATGCCTCATGCGAGAAGCTGTTCGACCCGAAGCTGAAGGGTACGCCAGTCGTCGTGCTATCCAATAACGATGGCTGCGTCGTTGCCCGCTCTGCCGAGGTCAAGGCGCTGGGCATTCCCATGGGCGTGCCTTGGTTCCAGATCCGCGAGCAGGCCCGGCGTCATGGCATCGTGGCTTTCTCCTCCAACTACGCGCTGTATGCCGACATGAGCAACCGGGTCGTCGAAGTCTTGTCTGGTTTCACATCGAACATCGAGGTCTACAGCATCGATGAATCATTTCTGGAGGTATCGGGGTTCAGCAATTGGCCTGGTGGCCTCGCAGGCTACGGGGAGGAGATTCGCCAACGGATTGCCGACTGGCTGGGGCTGGCTGTTTGCGTCGGCATCGCCCCGACCAAGACGCTTGCCAAGCTGGCGAATCACTGCGCCAAAAAGGGACTGGCTGCAACGGCCGGCGTGTGCGATTTCACGACGATGGCCCCGGAGATGCTGACCTGCCTGCTTGGGCGTATCGAGGTCGGGGAAGTTTGGGGCGTCGGGAGAAAGATTAGCGCCCGGCTGGACGCGATGGGGATCAAGACCGTGCGCGAGTTGCGTGACATGAATGCAGAAACCATCCGCGCCAGTTTCTCGGTGGTTCTCGAACGCACGGTACGGGAATTGCGCGGTGTGTCCTGCCTGGCGCTGGAAGAGCTGGTGCCTGACCGGCAGCAAATCATGAGCAGCCGTTCCTTCGGGACGTTGGTCTATGACCTGGCCGATCTGGAGGAAGCGGTCGCCAGCTATATTGCCAAAGGCGCCGTGAAGCTCAGGACGCAGGATTCCCTGGCCGGTGCGGTGCAGGTCTATATCCGGACGAACATCTTCAAACCCGAGGTGCCGCAGTATCAGCGGGGCGTGACCGTGCCTCTGCCGGAGGCATCGGCCGATACTCGCGTGCTGACGGCTTGGGCGCTGAAAGTCCTGCGTCGAATCTACCGGCCGGGATTCGGGTATCACAAGGCCGGGGTGATGCTGCTCAACCTGGTGCCAAGAACCAGCCGCCAGTTTGCCTTGTTCGACGCCCAAGGCAGCGCGATGGATGGTCGCTCTGAGCGGCTGATGGGCGTCCTGGACAGCATCAACGGACGTTATGGCCGCGGTGTGCTGCGCCTGGCCGCAGAGGGGGTAGATCGTTCTTGGCAAATGCGCCGGGGCAATCTGTCGCCAGGCTACACCACGACTTGGGCGGGATTGCCCAGGGTGCGGGCGAACTGACAGGGGCTGAACCGCTAGGGGTGGGGTGCTTTTCTTGCCTTGAACGAAGTCATCACAGAAGCTGGTGTTCCGGCTGTTGTGATGCACAATGATTCGATGTGTGGCCGCTACGACCTTAACGAATCCCCGCAAATGCTGGCGCTCTACTTTCTGCTGTCGGCAGAACCGGCAGCGTTCAGCAATGCCGATGTGCGCCCGACCAACATGGCGCCCATCATTCGTGATTCCGATGGGCAACGCCTGGCATTGCCGGCGCGCTGGGGCCTGATTCCTTCCTGGTCGAAGGACGAGAAGATTGCGCAGCACGCCTTCAATGCCCGTGCCGAGACGATCGCCGAGAAACCGAGTTTTCGTGCGGCATTCAAGCGGCGCCGCTGCCTCGTCCCGGTGTCCGCGTTCTTTGAGTGGCGAGAGGTACCAGGGCAGACGAAGAAGCAGAAATTGAGATTTACCAGTCCGGACGCGCACCCGCTCGCCCTGGCTGGCTTATGGGAACACTGGCAACGGCCGGAGACGGGCGAGTTGGTCGAATCCTTTCGGTCATTACCACTTCGGCGAATGACTTCATGGCACCGATCCATGACCGGTTGCCGGTGATTCTCGGGAAAGCCGATTGGGAAGCGTGGCTTGACCAGGATACTGGCAATCCTTTACTTCTACATTCGATGCTCAAGCCGTGTCCGGACGATTGGCTGGAGTGTTCAGTGGCGTAGGTCACGGCCCTGCCGAAAGGTGGGGCCTTTGCTTTTGTGCCTATCGAAAGTTGTTCTTTTCTTGTCTTCGGCTAGCCCAGTGCTAGCCAGCCACTTTGTTTGATTTCAATGGCCGATGGAATCCGTTGTGCTGCAATGGATGCGGTGAGCATCAATGAATAAGGCCGGCGCCTTGTGAGCGCCGGCCTCGTGCCGCCGGGTCTGGCAGCGATTCAAAGCGGTAGGCTTCTTAGTGGAACTGTTCTTCTTCGGTCGAGCCGGTCAGCGCGGTAACGCTGGACTTGCCGCCCTGGATGACGGTGGTGACGTCGTCGAAGTAACCAGTACCGACTTCCTGCTGGTGCGAGACGAATGTGTAGCCACGGTCGCGGGCAGCGAATTCCGGCTCCTGAACCTTCTCGACGTAGGCCGACATGCCGCGCTTGGCGTAGTCCTGGGCCAGGTCGAACATGTGGTACCACATGTTGTGGATGCCAGCCAGGGTGATGAACTGGTACTTGTAGCCCATGGCGCCGAGTTCCTTCTGGAACTTGGCAATGGTCGCGTCGTCGAGGTTCTTCTTCCAGTTGAAGGAAGGCGAGCAGTTGTAGGCCAGCATCTTGCCCGGGTGAACCTTATGCACGGCTTCGGCGAACTTGCGGGCGAATTCCAGATCCGGCGTACCGGTTTCGCACCACACCAGATCGGCGTAGTCGGCGTAGGCGATGGCGCGGGAGATGGCTTGCTCCAGACCCTTCTTGGTCTTGTAGAAGCCTTCGGCGGTGCGCTCGCCGGTCAGGAACGGCTTGTCGTTCTCGTCGTAGTCGGAGGTCAGCAGGTCAGCAGCTTCGGCATCGGTACGGGCGATGACCAGGGTCGGCACGCCATAGACGTCGGCAGCCATACGGGCAGCGATCAGCTTCTGGATGGCTTCGGTGGTCGGAACCAGAACCTTGCCGCCCATGTGGCCGCACTTCTTGACGGAAGCCAGCTGGTCTTCCCAGTGCACGCCGGCAGCGCCAGCGCGGATCATGGCCTTCATCAGTTCGTAGGCGTTGAGCACGCCGCCGAAACCGGCTTCAGCGTCAGCAACGATCGGCAGGTGGTATTCGACGTGGCCGGCATCGCCAGCGTTGATGTTCTTGGACCACTGGATTTCGTCAGCGCGGTTGAAGGCATTGTTGATGCGCTCTACAACCTTAGGCACGGAGTCAACCGGGTACAGCGACTGGTCCGGGTACATGGCGGCGTACTCGTTGTTGTCGGCGGCAACTTGCCAGCCGGACAGGTAGATGGCCTTGATGCCGGCCTTGGCTTGCTGAACGGCTTGGCCGCCGGTCAGGGCGCCCAGGCAGTTGACGTAGGGGGTGTTGTTGACAAGATCCCACAGCTTTTCGGCGCCGCGGCGGGCAAGGGTATGCTCGACCTGGAAAGAACCGCGCAGACGGACGACGTCAGCAGCGGAGTAACCGCGCTTGATGCCTTTCCAGCGGGGGTTTTCAGCCCAGTCTTTTTCCAGGGCGGCGATTTGCTGTTCGCGAGTGCTCATTGTGAATTCCTCAAAGGGTAGGGTTGGGAGTTACTACTTTATGCCTAGACTATTTTGCCTGAGCGATGGAAAAAGTATAGAGCTATTTTTGCGCAGCAGCAACAGTCTTATATAAGACATAAGACAAAATTTTATCAATTAAAAACAAAGTATTAAAAACAATTTTTCACGATGCAAAACGCCATTTGCGTTTGTGAAACGAAATCGCGCTGCGTCAGCACAAAGTCTTGCTGCTGACCAGCACCCCATCCTCATCTGCATAAACATATTCGCCCGGATTGAAGGTGACGCCACCGAAAGTGACGGCGATGTTGCGGTCGCCGACACCCTTCTTGATGCTTTTCTGCGGATGTGTGTTCAGCGCGCGGACGCCGATGTCGATGCCGTTGATATCGCCGGAATCGCGGATGCAGCCATAGACGACGACGCCTTCCCAGCCGTTTTTCCGGGCCAGGATGGCCAGCTGGTCGCCGACCAGCGCGCAGCGCAGCGAACCGCCACCATCGATGACCAGCACCTTGCCCTTTCCGTTTTCGCCGAAGGCTTCACGGACCAGCGAGTTGTCCTCGAAAATCTTCAGGGTGACGATCTCGCCGGAAAAGCTGCTGCGGCCGCCGTAGCGCTGGAACATCGGGGCGACGACGCGCACGGTCTTGCCGAGTTCGGCTTCGAATTCATCGCAAAGGTCGGGGGTTTTGAAGGTCATTGAGGGCTCCCTGGCAGAAAAAAAGCCATGCATCGCATGGCTTGTTGGAATGTGGAATGAAGTTTAAACGACGGCTTCGGATTTTTCTTCCGCAAAATCGAGCTTGATTTTGCCCTCTTTATCGAGGTCGACCGTAACATGCCCGCCGCTGGCCAGGCGGCCGAACAGCAGTTCGTCGGCAAGCGCCGAGCGGATGACGTCCTGAATCAGGCGGGACATCGGGCGGGCGCCCATCAGCGGGTCGAAGCCCTTCTCGGCGAGCATTTCCTTGACCGCCTCGCTGAAGTGCGCTTCCACCTTCTTCTCGTGCAACTGTTCCTCGAGCTGCATCAGGAACTTGTCGACGACGCGCAGGATGACTTCGTGATCGAGCGGCGCGAAGGAGATGGTCGCATCCAGCCGGTTGCGAAATTCCGGCGTGAACAACCGCTTGATCTCGGCCATCTCGTCGCCGGTCTGCTTCGAGCTGGTGAAGCCCATGCTCGATTTCTGCAGGTCGGCGGCGCCGGCGTTGGTCGTCATGATGATGACCACGTTGCGGAAATCCGCCTTGCGCCCGTTGTTGTCGGTCAGCGTGCCATGGTCCATCACCTGCAACAGGATGTTGAAGATGTCCGGGTGCGCCTTCTCGATCTCATCCAGCAGCAGGACTGTGTAGGGCTTCTTGGTGATCGCTTCGGTCAGCAAGCCACCCTGGTCGAAACCGACATAGCCCGGCGGGGCGCCGATCAGGCGGGAAACCGCATGGCGTTCCATGTATTCCGACATGTCGAACCGCTGCAATTCGATGCCGAGGGCGTAGGCCAGCTGCTTGGCGACTTCGGTCTTGCCGACGCCGGTCGGGCCACTGAACAGGAAGGAGCCGATCGGCTTGCCCGGGTTGCCGAGGCCGGAACGCGCCATCTTGATTGCCCTGGCCAGCGCGTCGATCGCCTTGTCCTGGCCAAAGACGACTGCCTTCAGATCGCGGTCGAGGTTCTTCAGGGCGCCGCGGTCGTCCAGCGACACATGCTGCGACGGGATGCGGGCGATTTTGGCGATGACTTCCTCGATGTCGGTCTTGTTGATGACCTTCTTCTGCTTCGACTTGGGTAGGATGCGCTGCGCGGCACCGGCCTCGTCGATGACGTCGATCGCCTTGTCCGGCAGATGGCGGTCGGTGATGTAGCGGGCTGCGAGCTCGGCCGCCGACGAAATCGCCGTGGCCGAGTACTTGATGCCGTGGTGCGCTTCGAAGCGGCTTTTCAGTCCCTTGAGGATTTCCACGGTTTCGGCGACCGAGGGTTCATTGACGTCGATCTTCTGGAAGCGCCGGGAGAGCGCACTGTCCTTCTCGAAAATGCCGCGGAATTCAGTGTAGGTGGTGGCGCCGATACACTTCAGCTGGCCGGACGAAAGGGCTGGCTTGAGCAGGTTGGAGGCGTCGAGCGTGCCGCCGGAAGCGGAGCCGGCGCCGATCAGAGTGTGGATCTCGTCGATGAACAGGATGGCGTTGGGGTTGTCGCCCAACTGCTTGATGACCCCTTTCAGGCGCTGTTCGAAGTCGCCGCGGTACTTGGTGCCGGCGAGCAGGGATCCCATGTCCAGCGAGTAGACGTTGGCCTTGGCGAGAATCTCCGGGACGTCGCCTTCAACAATCCGCCGGGCCAGGCCTTCGGCAATGGCCGTCTTGCCGACCCCGGCTTCGCCAACCAGCAGCGGGTTGTTCTTGCGCCGGCGGCACAGGGTCTGGATGACGCGCTCCAGTTCCTTGTCGCGGCCGATCAGCGGATCGATCTTGCCTTGCAGCGCCAGTGCGTTGAGGTTGATCGTGTACTGCTCCAGCGGCCCGGCCTGCTCGCGTTCGCCCTCGGTTTCCACTTCGCCCTCGGTCGGCGTCTTCGGCTGCGGCACCTTGCTGATGCCGTGCGAGATGTAATTCACGACATCCAGACGGGTGATTCCCTGTTTCTGCAGGAAGTAGACCGCGTGCGAGTCCTTCTCGCCATAGATGGCGACCAGCACGTTGGCGCCATTGACTTCCTTCTTGCCGGAAGACTGGACGTGCAGGATGGCGCGCTGGATGACGCGCTGGAAACCGAGCGTTGGCTGGGTATCGATGTCATCCTCGCCCGAAACGATGGGCGTGTGCTCGTTGATGAAATTGGTCAAGTCCTTGCGCAGTGCATCAGGCTTGCCGCCGCAGGCGCGCAAGGCATCCGCTGCCGACGGGTTGTCGATCAACGCCAGGAGCAGATGCTCCACCGTGATGAACTCGTGGCGCTTCTGTCTAGCTTCGACAAAAGCCATGTGCAGACTAACTTCGAGTTCCTGGGCAATCATCAGTTTTCCTCCATGACGCACGCGAGTGGATGCTGGTGTTGGCGAGCGAATGCGCTGACCTGTTCAACCTTGGTCGCAGCGATGTCCCGCGGGAAAACCCCGCAAACACCGCGACCTTCGTTGTGAACTTTGAGCATGATTCGCGTCGCTTGTTCAGTATCCATGGCAAAAAAACGCTGGAGTACGGCGATTACAAATTCCATTGGCGTGTAATCGTCGTTCAGCAGCAGCACCTTGTACATCTTTGGAGGCGTCGCCTTGGCACGTTGTGCTTCCAGCAGACTCCCTTCCTGGGATTTCGTAGCCATGAGACAGATTCTATACAGTCCATTTCATTGTGCAACTACCGCTTGACACCAAAAACCCCCGGAAAGTGCAGTTTTTCACGCGGCATATGCTGCGCTGCGTCATTGAAACTTGTTGACGCGATTCCACGGCGGGGGTAGAAAGCGCTTGTGTTTGAATTCACGTCGCATCAAGGCTGCCATGCGCACCAAGGCGTTGAGCTCGGACAGGGAGTCGGGGAGACCCGCAAATTTCTAGTTTTTTGTAAGAAAGTAGCAAACATGGCAATCGGTACTGTCAAGTGGTTCAATGATTCCAAGGGTTTTGGCTTTATCACTCCTGATGATGGCAGCGAAGATCTTTTCGCACACTTTTCCGCCATCAACATGAATGGTTTCAAGACTCTGAAGGAAGGTCAAAAAGTTTCCTTCGATGTCGTGCAAGGCCCCAAGGGCAAGCAGGCGTCCAACATCCAGAGCACCTGAGCGACGGATAAGCAATGCGTTAAAGCCCGTCTGGCATCAGACGGGCTTTTTTTGTTTACACGATGGTCAATTCATCCTGGCGCTTGTCGCCCAGATTGTCCTTCCACGCCACCGTTAGTTTGTCACCCGGCCTGATACCCTTGGCCTTGAAGGCGAACAGCGGGTTCTTTGAAACTGAAGTGTTCAATTGGCCGTCGATCAGTGGTTTTCCGTTATGGAGAATGGAAAAGGTCTGGATGAAGTTGGCCGGCAGGGTCTCCCCCTTTTCATCCTTGCGCTGCCCGGTTTCCATCGGATGCTGCATCAGGACGCGGATATCGGCAATTTCGCCCTGAAGCTGGGCGCGGATCTTGATCGTGTCGGCCATGTTTATCCTCCGCACCCGCCGAGGGTGACCTTGATTTCGCGGAATGCCACGTAGGTCTTGCCGTCCGCCCCCTTGATCACTGCCCTGACGCGCGTCGATTCGGCGAGTTTGATCTGAACCCGGCAATAGGGCAGGGCGCCGCCGGAGAAGTCGATGGCGGCACAAAGCGGCATCGGATTCCGGTCGGCAAAGACGGCGATGCTGCGCGTGGCCGGAACCTGGCAGGTGACATCGATTTCCACCTTGGCGCCGTTCTCAGCAATTTCCGGCGCGATGATGACTATGTCGCGCGATTCGGCGGCATTCGCAGCGCCCCAGGCCTTGAGTGCTTCGCCGACGTTGAGGGCGGTGAAAGCGGTCTTGTTCCACTCGGCGGCAAGGACCCTTCCCGGCAACAGCAGGCCGGTGCCGATCCACGGCGCGAGCAGGGCGGCGGCACTGCCGCCTTTCAGCAGTTTGCGACGTAATTCATTCATATTTTTTCGGTGTTGCAGGTTGGACTGGTTTATCCGGCCACCCAGTGGCCCGATTTGCCGCCAGATTTTTCGAGCAGGCGGAGGTTATCGATGCGCATGCCGCGGTCGACCGCCTTGCACATGTCGTAAATGGTCAGCAGGCCAACCGAGGTTGCGGTCAGCGCCTCCATCTCGACGCCGGTACGCCCAAAGCATTCGGCGGTGACTTGGCAGTGCACCGCATTGCGTTCGGCATCGATTGCGAAATCTGCGGTGACGCGAGTCAGCGCGATCGGGTGACAGAGCGGGATCAGGTCGCCGGTCCGCTTCGAGGCCTGGATGGCGGCGATGCGGGCGATGCCCAGAACGTCCCCTTTTTTTGCCGAGCCCGAGCGGATCAGCGCCAAGGTCTCCGGCTTCATGAAAATGCTGCCGGCAGCACGGGCAACGCGGGCAGTTTCAGCCTTGCTGCCGACGTCGACCATATGGGCCTGGCCGGTGGTGTCGAAATGGGTAAGTGTTTGATCTGTCACGATTCGTTACGCTTGGTTACGCCCCTTGCGGTGGGTGGGGCAGTGGCCTGCGGTATCATATCACCATGCGTGTAGCCCAACGTTTCTTCGCCGGCGTCCTGGCCTGTGCCTTGATGGCTCAGCCGTTACGCGCCGCCGACCTGCCCGAACTGGGGGATGCGGCGAGCAACGAGTTGTCGCTCGCGTTGGAAAAGAAAATCGGCCAGCAGATCATGAACGAGATTCGCTGGCGCGAGCCGTCGTATCTCGACGATCCGGATATAGAGAACTATCTGAATCAGCTGGGCGGCCGTCTGGTTGCGGCCAGCGACGATCCGGGCATGGGCTTCCAGTTCTTCGCGATCGACGATCCCAGCATCAACGCCTTTGCGATGCCCGGCGGGTTCATCGGCGTGCATACCGGGCTGATCCTCTCGGCGCAGACGGAATCGGAACTGGCCGGGGTGTTGGCGCACGAAATTTCCCATGTGACGCAACGGCACATCGCGCGCCAGGTCTTTCAGTCGAAGAAGCTGTCGATGGCGTCGATGCTCGCCATGGGCCTGGCGCTGCTGGCGGCTCGTTCCAACCCGCAGGCGGCCGGGGCGGCGATCACCGCCACGCAGGCCGGGGCGATTTCTGCCCAACTGGCGTTTTCCCGGGACTTCGAGCGCGAGTCCGACCGCCTCGGCTTCGACACCCTGCAGAAAGCGGGGTACGACGTGCGCGGCATGTCGGGTTTCTTCGAGCGTCTGCAACAGTCGACGCGGCTCTACGAGAACAACGCGACGGCCTACCTGCGGACCCACCCGCTGACCGGCGAGCGCCTGTCCGACATGCAGAACCGCGAGCAGCCAGTGGCTTACCGCCAGGTGGCCGACAGCGCGGATTTCCTGTTGGTGCGCGCCCGGGTTCGCGCCTTGCAGGGGCGCCCGATTGATGCGGTCAGGGATTTCGAGGCGCTGTTGCGCGACAGGAAATATTCTTCTGAGGCCGCCACGCGCTATGGGCTGGCTGTGGCTCTGGCGCGCAAGGGCGACTGGGCGGCGGCGGAGAAGGAATTGCAGGCAGTGCGCAAGCTGAAGATGTCGGCGGCGATGGTCGACCGGCTGCTCGCCGAGGTGAAAATCGCCCAGGGCGAAAGGGAGGCCGGGCTGCTGCTTTATCGCGAGGCGATGGTGCGTTATCCGCTCAATCTGGCGTTGCTTTATGGTTATGGCAGCGCCCTGATCGGCGGGAAAAAATTCTCCGAGGCGCTGAAGTTTGCCGACGAACAGCTGCGCAACTATCCGCAGGATGCGCGTTTCTACAAGATGCGCGCCGAGTCGTATGCCGGTCTCGGCCGCCGTTCGCAGCAGCATCTGGCGCTGGCCGAGATGTCCGTGCTTAAGGGACAGACGGCGGGGGCAATCGAGCAACTGCAGTTCGCGCAGCAGGCGGGTGACGCCAATTTCTACGAGATGTCGGTGATCGACGGGCGTCTGCGCGAAATGAAAAAGCGCCAGCTCGAGGAAATGAAGGAGCGGCAGAATTAGGGGTAAAATCGGCTGTTCTCATATTGGCTAACAGACCATGGAATTTGATCGCGACCTCGATGTAAAGGGGCTCAACTGCCCGCTGCCCATTCTGCGCACCAAGAAGGCGCTGGCCGAAATGGAAACCGGCAAGGTGCTGCGGGTGCAGGCGACCGATCCCGGTTCACTCAAGGATTTCCCCGCTTTTGCCAAACAGACCGGCAATGAACTGGTCGAGCAGAAGGAAGTGAACCGCGTCTTCGAGTTTTACCTGAAGCGCAAATAAGCGCTGCGTTCCACGCATTTTTTGAAGATCGGCGGGCGCCGCAGGGCGAACCCGCCGCTTGGCGTTTTGCCGGGCTGGTCGATTGCTTGGCGGTCGTCGATCTTGCCAGCCTGCGCGCCGCGCTGACGGCAATTGCGGAAGACGGCCTGTGGAGCGTCGCGGCGCTCGACTTCGAGTTGGGCTATCTGCTCGAGCCGGCAACAGCGCCGGCCAACTGGTCGCCGCCGACCGACCGGCCGCTCGCCCGCTTCTGGCGTTTCCGGCAGCGAATCGCCATGGATGTCACGGAAGCCGAGGAATGGCTGGCCGCGCAGGACGCGGGACAACCGGCAGGGGTAGGCGGGCTGGCCGCGGGCATCGATGAAAAACGGCATGCTGCTGCGGTCGACCGCATCCGTGACTACATTTCGGCCGGCGACTGTTATCAGGTCAACTTCACTTTCCCGCTGAATTTTGAGTGGTTCGGCCATCCGGCGGCCCTGTATGCCGAGCTGCGCGCCCGGCAGCCGGTCCGCTATGGCGGCTTTCTCGGCGACGACAAGGGTGGCATCGTCTCGCTTTCCCCCGAGCTGTTTCTGGAAAAGAACGGCGAGCGCGTGCTCACCCGGCCGATGAAGGGAACGCTGGCTCGCGAGCAGCCGGCCGAGCGCTTGCAGGCATCGCTCAAGGACCGGGCCGAGAACCTGATGATCGTGGACCTTCTGCGCAACGATCTAGGACGCGTGGCGGCGAGCGGCAGCGTACAGGTCGAGGAGTTGTTCGCGGTCGAGGATTATCCGACCGTCTGGCAGATGGTGTCGCAAGTGTCGGCGCATGTGCCCGGGGTCTCGCTCGGTGACATTTTGTTAGCCCTCTTTCCCTGTGGTTCGATCACCGGGGCGCCAAAAATCCGCGCCATGCAGATCATCGCGGAACTTGAAGACCAGCCGCGCGGCTTTTACACCGGGGCCTTCGGCTGGATCGCGCCGGGCGGCGACTTCCGTCTGAATGTCGCCATCCGCACGCTGGAGCTGGCGCCTGACCGGACCGGCCGGATGGGCATCGGCAGCGGCATCGTGGCCGATTCCACGGCAGCGTCCGAGTGGCAGGAATGCCTGCTGAAGGCCGGCTTCCTGCGCGACTGTGATCCCGGATTGATGCTGATCGAAACCTTGCGCCGCGAGGCGGGGAATTATCCGCGCTTGAGCGGGCACCTGGCGCGGCTGCGCAACTCGGCGGCGTGGTTCGGGTTCGTGTGCGACGAAGCGCTGTTACGGCAACGTCTGGACGGCATACCTGCCAGCGGCACCTGGCGGGTGCGCCTGACCCTCGGCAAGGCGGGCGAGATCGATGTTCAGGCTTTTCCGCTGGGCGACGAGCCGGCGTTCCCCCGTCTGGCGCGCCTGGCGACTGCAACGATCGACTCGGCTGACCCGTTGCGGCGCCACAAGACCACCGCGCGGCCGCTTTACGACGAAGCCTTGCGTGCCCTGGAAGCCGATTCGCCGGTATTCGACGTGCTATTCCTCAACGAGCGTGGGGAGGTCGCCGAGGGGGCACGCAGCAACGTTTTCGTCGAACGCGATGGCCGCTTGTTGACGCCGCCGTTGAGCAGCGGCGCCTTGCCAGGGGTGTTGCGCGCCGAATTGCTGGCCGGCGGCCGGGCCCGCGAAGCGGTGCTGTTGCCCGAGGATTTGCAGCAGCATTTCTGGCTCGGCAATGCGCTGCGCGGGTTGATGCCGGTCCGTCTGGAATCGCCTGCAGCCTGAAAATAGACCTTTTTCAGGCGTCGACCGCAACAGGCTTAGTGTTTTGCCGGATGTTCGCCGGCCAGCCCCATGCGCCCCAGGACATGCTGCGCCATGCCGCGCGCCAGTTCGTGTTTGCCCATGAACACGGCACCGGCCTCCTCGCGTTGCAGCAGTTCGGCCTCTTCTTCACTGTGCGTACGCAGCACCGTCTCGATCGCCGGGTTCAAGGTGCGGGCGATTTCCAGCATCTTGCGCGCGTCGAAGGCGTCCGGCGTGGCGATCACCAGCATACCGGCGCGGGCGATGTGGGCCTGGATCAGCACGGACGGCTCGGTGGCATCGCCGCTGACGGCCAGGATGTTGTTGGCGCGCAGCTTCTCGACCTGCTCGCGGTTCTGTTCGACGACGACATGGCTGACGCCCTTGGCGGCGAGCAGGGCGGCGATGCGCTGGCCGACGCGGCCATAGCCGACCAGTACGACCTGGCCGGTCAGGTGCGCCTGATCGGTGCTCATCGGCAGCTCGGCCAACGGATCGGCACCGTGTTCGAGGCGACGGGCGAGCGCCGAGTGGGTGCGCAGCCAGGTCTGGAGAGGGTTGATGGCAGCGAAGATCAGCGCGTTGCAGGCGATCGAAATCAGCGCCCCGGCCACGACCAGGCTGCTTCCCTCCGCCGGCAGCAGGCCGAGCGAGAGGCCGAGGCTGACCAGGATGAACGAAAATTCGCCGATCTGGGCCAGGCTGGCGCCGACCGTCAGCGCGGTGTTGAGCGGATAGCGGAAGGCGAGGACGAGGGCGACGGCGGCGATCGTCTTGCCGAGCAGGATGATGGCGGTGACGGCCAGCACCCGGAGCGGCTCGTCGACCAGGACCTGCGGATCGAACAGCATGCCGACCGAAACGAAGAAGAGGACTGCGAAGGCATCGCGCAGCGGCAGCGACTCCTCGGCGGCACGATGGCTGAATTCCGATCCGCGGATGGTCATGCCGGCGAAGAAGGCGCCGAGCGCGAAGGAAACGCCGAACAGATGAGCGGAACCGTAGGCGACGCCGAGCGCGGCGGCGATGACGCACAGCGTGAACAGTTCGCGTGAGCCGGTGCGCGCCACCAGCCAGAGCAGGCGCGGCAGCAGGCGGCCGCCGACGACCAGCATCAGGGCGATGAAGGCGGCGATCTTGGCGAAGGTGATGCCCAGCGTCATCCAGATGCCCTGCTGGGCGGCGGCGGCCAATCCTGCCGGCTGGCCACCGAGAAGGCCGGCCAGCGGCGGCAGCAGGACGAGAACGAGGACCATGACCAGATCCTCGACCACCAGCCAGCCGACGGCGATGCGCCCGTTGATCGAATCGAGCACGCCGCGCGCTTCCAGGGCGCGCAGCAGGACGACGGTGCTGGCGACCGACAGGGCAAGGCCGAAGATCAGGGCGGCGCCGGGCGCCCAGCCCCAGTAGGTGGCGACGCCCATGCCCATGGCGGTGGCGACGGCAATCTGCACGATGGCGCCGGGAATGGCGATGCGCTTGACCGCCAGCAGGTCGTCCAGTGAAAAGTGCAGGCCGACGCCGAACATCAGCAGCATGACGCCGATTTCGGCCAGCTGCCCGGCCAGATCGACGTCGGCGACGAAGCCCGGCGTGCTCGGGCCGATCAGGACGCCGGCCAGCAGATAGCCGACCAGCGGTGGCATGCGCAGGCGGGCCGCCAGGAAGCCGAAGATCAGCGCCAGCCCGAAGGCGGCGGCGATGGTGGTGATGAGGCTGAGGTTATGGGGCATCTGGGGGCGGAATGATCTGGAGTGTTATCCGATCATAACGGCGGACGAGCGTTCCACCGGCCTGAAAATAACCCGTTTCAGGCCGTCGACCACAACAGTCAACGGCGGAACTTGCGGAAGTAGATGCCGAGCAGCGAGAGCAGCGCGGCGGCGATGCCGAAATAGAAGGCCCTGGCGCTGACGTCCTGGTATTCGACCAGCACCGGCTTGCCGTCTTCCAGCTTGTAGCGGATGGTGGTCTGGAAGTGCCAGGACGAGGCCTTCGCCTCGATCAGGCCATTGACCCGCTTCCATTGCAGCCAGCCGCGCTCTTCCATGACCTCGCCGGCATCGCCGGGCAGGTCCAGGGTCTTGAAGAGGCCCTTGGCCCTGGCGTCTTCCAACTCGCCATAGGGAATGCCGCAGAAGTCGCCCTTGTCGCCACAGACGGCTACGACGCGGAATTCAGGTTGCCAGTCGCCGCTCTTTTCCCAAGGCCAGCCGACGATGAAAGCGACCGTCCAGATCCAGACCAGGCCGCAGAAGATCATCAGGGCCAGAAAGACCTGGGCAAAAAAACCACGTTTGTCTTGGGACATGCTTTTCCTTTAGGTACCCAGCTTTTCGAGCTGGGGTCTGAGTTTTTCCAGTGTCGCCGAGAAGTCGGCGAGGCGCTGCTTTTCCTGATCGATCACGGCCGCCGGGGCGCGGGCCACGAAGGCCTCGTTGCCCAGCTTGTTCTGTGCAATGGCAATCTGCTTTTCGATCTTTTCGATTTCCTTGGCCAGACGCACACGCTCGGCGGCAAGGTCGATTTCCACCTTCAGCATCATCCGGGTTTCGCCGACCACGGCGACCGGTGCCATGGCATCGGCCGGCATGTCGTCGACGATCTGTACCTCGGACAGCTTGCCGAGCGCCTGCAGGATCGCGGCGAACTCGGCCATGTCGGCGCCGCCACCGGCCACCAGCAGCGGCATGCGCAGGGCGGGCGAGACGTTCATCTCGCCGCGCAGATTGCGGCAGGCATAGGCCAGGGCCTTGAGGCGCTCGACCTTGGCTTCCGAAGCGGGGTCAAGCTTGTACTCCTCGGCGCGCGGGTAGGCGGCGAGCATGATCGAGTCGTGCGTCTTGCGGCCGGCGATCGGGGCGACGGTCTGCCACAGTTCTTCGGTGATGAACGGGATCAGCGGATGGGCCAGGCGCAGCACGGCTTCCAGCGTGCGCACCAGCGTCCGGCGGGCGCCGCGCTGCTGGGCGCCGTTTCCGGTCTGGATCTCGACCTTGGCGATTTCGAGGTACCAGTCGCAGAACTCGTCCCAGATGAACTTGTAGATGGCCTGGGCGACCAGATCGAAACGGTAGTCGGTGAAATGCTGCTCGACTTCCTGCTCGACGCGTTGCAGCTGGCTGACGATCCAGCGGTCGGCGAAGCTGAATTCGAGCGGGGCGGAACCGCCGCAGGCCGGGCCGTTCTGCTGGTGTTCGAGGGCCAGGTCATGGCCTTCGACGTTCATCAACACGAAGCGCGTGGCGTTCCACAGCTTGTTGCAGAAATTGCGGTAACCGTCGCAGCGATTCAGGTCGAACTTGATGTCGCGGCCCGGCGAAGCCAGGCTGGCGAAGGTGAAGCGCAGGGCGTCGGTGCCGAAGGAGGCGATGCCTTCCGGGAACTCCTTCTTCGTCTTCTTGGCGATGCTCTCGGCTTGCTTCGGGTTCATCAGGCCGGTCGTGCGCTTCTCGATCAGCGCCTCGAGGCCGATGCCGTCAATCAGGTCGATCGGGTCGAGCACATTGCCCTTCGATTTCGACATCTTCTGGCCTTCGCCGTCGCGGATCAGGCCATGCACATAGACGTGCTTGAACGGGATCTGGCCGGTGATCTGCTTGGTCATCATGACCATGCGGGCGACCCAGAAGAAGATGATGTCGAAACCGGTGACCAGTACGGTCGACGGCAAATATTGCTGCAAAATCGGGTTGGCCGCGTCGATCGCTTCGTCGCCCGTCCAGTCCAGCGTCGAGAACGGCCACAGGGCGGACGAGAACCAGGTATCGAGGACATCCTCGTCGCGGCTCAGCGCGCCGGTATAGCCTGCCTTGGCGGCTTCGGCCTTGGCTTCAGCTTCGCTGTGGGCAACGAAAACCTGACCGTCGTCGCCATACCACGCCGGAATCTGGTGACCCCACCACAGCTGGCGGGAAATGCACCAGTCCTGGATGTTGTTGAGCCACTGGTTGTAGGTGTTTACCCAGTTTTCCGGATAGAACTTGATTTCGCCGGAATGCACGACGTCGAGCGCCTTCTCGGTGATCGACTTGCCGTCATCACCCGGCTTGCTCATCGCGACGAACCACTGGTCGGTGAGCATCGGTTCGATGACGACATTGGTCCGGTCGCCGCGCGGCACCTTGAGTTTGTGCTTGTCGGTCTTTTCGAGGATGCCGAGGGCTTCGAGATCGGCGACGACGGCCTTGCGGGCATCGAAGCGGTCGAGGCCGCGGTATTTTTCCGGCGCGGCGTCGTTGATCTTGGCGTCCAGCGTCAGGATCGAGATCATCGGCAGGCCGTGACGTTGTCCCACCGCGTAGTCGTTGAAGTCATGCGCCGGCGTGACTTTGACGCAGCCGGTGCCGAATTCGAGATCGACATAGCTGTCGGCGATGATCGGGATTTCGCGATTGGTCAGCGGCAACTTCACCATCTTGCCGATCATGTGCTTGTAGCGCTCATCTTCCGGATGGAGCATCACGGCGGTGTCGCCGAGCATCGTTTCCGGACGCGTCGTGGCGACGACCAGGCTATCCGAGCCATCGGCCAGCGGATAGCGGATATGCCACATGAAGCCGTCTTCTTCCTCCTGGACGACTTCGAGGTCGGAAACGGCGGTGTGCAGCTTCGGGTCCCAGTTCACCAGGCGCTTGCCGCGATAGATCAGGCCTTCCTTGAACAGGCGGACGAAGGTTTCGGTGACGACCTTGTTGAGGCCGGCATCCATCGTGAAGCGCTCGCGCTTCCAGTCCGGGCTGGTGCCCATGCGGCGCATCTGCTTGGTGATGGTGTTGCCGGAGTATTCCTTCCATTCCCAGACTTTTTCGAGGAACTTCTCGCGGCCGAGGTCGTGGCGCGAAATGCCCTGGGCGTCCAGCTGGCGCTCGACGACGATCTGCGTTGCAATGCCGGCGTGGTCGGTGCCCGGCTGCCACAGCGTATTGTGGCCGCGCATCCGGTAGTAACGGGTCAGCGCGTCCATGATCGTCTGGTTGAAGCCATGGCCCATGTGCAGCGTGCCGGTCACATTGGGCGGCGGCAGCAGGATGCAGAAATTGTCCTGTTTGCTGCGGTCGACCCCGGCAGCGAAGCGATTTTTGGCTTCCCACTCGGGATACCAGCGGCGTTCAATATCAGCTGGTTCGAAGGCTTTGGCGAGTTCCATGGGCTTGGCGGAAAAGGGGAAAACCCAAAATTATACCGGAGCGCCGCCCCGGCTTCGCGGCGATCTCAGTCGCGCGGCTGGATCAGCGCCAGGATGTCGGGTTCGGCCAGGAAGTCGCGAATGGTGGTTTCGATGATGGCGGGGAGTTCGGCTGCCAGCCGTTCGTGGACCCGCCGTGCCAATTCATGGGCGACGATGTCGAGCATTTCTCCCTCGAGAGCGAGGTCGGTGGCGGGTTCCGGTATCGGTTCGCTTATCGTTGCGGATTCCGTGACGGTTTCGACTTCTGGCTCAATTGCCGGGGCAATTTCCGCAAGCGGCACCGGGGGCACGACATCGAGCAGCAACGGAATGTCGTCATCCGGACTGATGGCGTCGGTCAGGAGCGGCACATCGTCGACTTCGACGTTACTCTGGCGTCGCCGTTTCATCAGGGCATCGGCGCGGGCGAGAATGGGGCTGTCCATTAGGAGCGTTCCTAACGCTCGCCGAGGTCGAAGTAACGCACCTCGTAGCCGCGGTCCTTGTAGAACTTGACACGTTCGCGGGCGCTATTGCGCTCCGCTTCATCACGGCCGACGACTTCGATCAGGCTCTGGAAGCGCGAAAAACCCGGCGGGACAACCTGGCTCAGGTTCATCAGTCGCTCGTCCTGCGGTAACTGGTCAAGATTGTCGGTGATCAGGATCGGCGTTTCGGCGGCAAGCGGCGAATCGGCCCGGCAATGCGGGATGAAGCCGAGCGCCGATTGTGTCCACAGACTGCGGTCGACGCTGTCGGCGACCTCCTTTTCGGGCGCGAAAACCAGCATCGCCTTCTTTTTCGCGTAAGCCCCGCCGAGCAGGGCACAGGCGGCGGCGATCCTGTCCGATGCGCCGTGGTAGAAAAAAACCTGGGTCAATTGAGCTTGCCGGCGCGCTGAAGCAGGTAGTGGGCGAGGAGGGGAACCGGGCGGCCGGTAGCACCCTTGTCGGCCCCCGATTTGTAGGCGGTGCCGGCGACATCGAGGTGCGCCCACTTGAATTTTTTCGTGAAGCGCGACAGGAAGCACGCGGCGGTGATGGCGCCGCCCCAGCGCCCGCCGATATTGCCCATGTCGGCGAACGGGCTCTTCAGCAACTCCTGGTAATCGTCCCACAGCGGCATATGCCAGGCGCGGTCGTGTGCTTCGTTGCCAGCTTCGAGCAACTCGTGGGCGAGGGAATCCTTGTTGGCGAACAGCCCGCTGGCGACGCTGCCCAGTGCAACGACGCAGGCGCCGGTGAGCGTGGCGACGTCGATGACGGTGTCTGGCTCGAAGCGCTCGGCATAGGTCAGCGCGTCGCAGAGGATCAGACGGCCTTCGGCATCGGTGTTAAGAATCTCGATGGTCTGGCCGGACATCGAGGTGACGATGTCGCCCGGCCGGGTGGCGCCGCCGCCGGGCATGTTTTCGGTGGCCGGGACGATCACCGTCAGATTGATCGGCAGCTTCATGCGCGCCACGGCGTGCATCGTGCCCAGCACGCCGGCAGCGCCGCACATGTCGTACTTCATTTCGTCCATGTCCGGGGCCGATTTCAGCGAGATGCCACCGGTGTCGAAGGTGACGCCCTTGCCGACCAGCACGATGGGTTTCTCGCTGGCCTTGCCGCCCTTGTGGCTGAGGACGATGAGCTTGGGCGGTTGGTGCGAGCCCTGGGCGACCGAGAGCAGGGAGCGCATGCCGAGCTTTTCCATGTCGGCGCGCTCGAGAATCTCGCACTCCAGCTTGAATTCATTGGCCATGGCCTGCGCCTGCTCGGCGACATGGGTCGGGTGGCAGATGTTGGGCGGCAGGTTGCCAAGATTGCGCGCCAGCGCCATGCCCTCGGCGATGGCGATGCCTTGCGCCAGCGCTTCTTCGGCCTGCGCCAGTTCGTTGCGCCGTTCGATGCCGAATGTCAGTTTGCGCAGCGGGCGGCGGATTTCGTCCTTCTTGCTCTTGAACTGATCGAACTTGTAGGTGGCGTCCTTGGCGATCATCGCGCTCTGGCGGACCCGCCAGGCGACGCTGCGTTTCTTTACCGGCAGTTCGGTAAGGAAAATCGAGGCATCGAAGGCGCCGGTTTCGTTGAGTGTCTTGACGGCAGTGCGGATGGCGCTGCCGAATTCCTTTTCGTGGAACTCCTTCTCCTTGCCCAGGCCGACCAGCAGTATGCGGTCGCAGAGGGTTCCCGGGACGTTGTGCAGCAACAGGGTGGTACCGGCTTTGCCTTCCATGTCGCCGCGGCGAACGATGTCGGAAATGTAGCCGTTGGCCGCCTTGTCCAGCAACTCGGCGGGGAGAGTGAGTTTGCGTGAGTCGAACACCCCGACCACGACGCAGGCGCTACGCTGTTTTTCCGGGCTACCGCTTTTTATGCTAAATTCCACAGGCTGCTCCAGTTCATGGAAATATCAGTATCCGTGGGATTATCCACGCATTTTTTCGGTTTCGTCAAAGCATGATATTCGAGCGCGCCGCCCGGCGCGAGTTCGCTCAGGCAGCCGCCGGCATCAGTGTTGCCCTGCTGGCCATCCTTGCCTCCACGCAGTTGATTCGCCTGCTCAAGGATGCAGCGGGCGGCCGCATCGCGCCCGAAGCGGTGGCGTCGCTGCTCGGTTTTGCGGCGCTCAATTTCATGCCGATCCTGCTGTCCCTGACGCTCTTCGTCTCGATCCTGCTTACCCTTTCCCGTACTTACCGTGATTCGGAAATGGTGGTCTGGTTGTCCTGTGGTCAGCCATTGACGGCATGGATCCGCCCGGTGCTCAGGTTCGCGCTGCCGATCGTTCTGGCGATTGCAGTCCTGGCCGGGTTTCTTTCCCCGTGGGCGAATTACAACACGGCCGAGTACAAACAGCGCCTGTCGGCACGCAGCGACGTGTCGCAGGTTTCGCCCGGCGCGTTCCGCGAAGTCAAGCGCGGGCAGCGCGTATTTTTTGTCGAATCGATCGCCGAGGATGCCAGCCGCGTCGGCAATGTGTTCGTGGCGTCGATGCAGGAAGGCAAACTGGGCGTCGTAATGTCCGATACCGGCTACCAGGAGGTGGCGCCCAACGGCGACCGCTTCGTGGTTCTCGAGCACGGACGGCGCTATGAGGTGGAACCGGGCACGCCGGAGTTCAGGGTCATGGAGTTCGAGCGCTACAAGGTGCGGACCCAGGATGGAGAGGCCAGGCCGACCGAGCGCTCGCCCAATCGTCTGCCGATCACTGAACTCGTACTCGACCATAGTCATCAGGCGCGTGGCGAGCTGCTGTGGCGGATCGGGATGCCGGTGTCGGCGATCATCCTGGCACTGATGGCGATCCCGCTTTCCTACGTCAATCCGCGGGCCGGGCGTTCGGCCAACATGCTGATCGCCATCCTCATCTATGCCATCTACAGCAACATGATCTCGGTCAGCCAGGCTTGGGTGGCACAGGGCAAAATGTCATTCTGGGTCGGTATCTGGGTGCCGCATGTGCTGATGCTTTTGCCGCTGCTGCTGCTGTTTTACAAGCGTACTGTCGTGCAAATGCCGTGGCAACGGAGGCGCGCCTGATGTTTCGTCTGCGCTTGTACCAGCGTTACCTGATGCGCGAAACACTGGCGGCCATTTTTCTGGTCCTCGTGGCGTTCCTGGCGCTCTTCAGCTTTTTCGATCTGATCAACGAATTGCGCAGCGTCGGCAAGGGCGGCTATCAATTGGGTCACGCCGTGGCTTTTGTGGGGCTGAATCTGCCAGGGTTGATCTACGAACTGATCCCCATTGCGGCGCTGATTGGCACCCTTTACGCGCTGTCGACGCTGGCTAGGCATTCGGAAATCACCGTGCTCCGGGCTTCCGGCCTGGCAACCCGCGACTTGTTGATGACCTTGTTCCGGGTGGCCGGTTTGCTGGCCTTGCTGACCATCGTCGTCGGCGAAGGACTGGTGCCGGTTTCCGAACGTCTGGCCCAGGAGTTGCGGACGCGCGCGCTGAGCAACGTGATTGCGCAGCAGGGATTCGAGTCGGGCCTGTGGGTCAAGGACGGGCGCAGTTTCATCAACATTCGCCATGCAACGCCCGATGCGCGCCTGCAGGGCGTGCGCATCTACAAGTTCGACACGGCGAACGCGCTCGAATCGGTGACGGATGTCGAAGAAGCCGAGTTCAAGCCGCCCGAGCACTGGTTGCTCAAGGGGGTCGTGCGCACCGTGCTCGACGGCGATACGTCGCGGGTCGAGCGAGCCGATACTGCCGAGTGGGTGTCTGCGGTCAACCCGGATTTACTGGCCGTTTTGATGGTCGCGCCGGAACGCATGTCACTGGTGGGGCTGGTTAACTATACCGAGCACCTGTCAGAAAACCGCCAGAAGACCGAGCGTTACGAAATTGCGATCTGGAAAAAGCTGGTCTATCCGCTGGCGTCGCTGGTCATGGTGGCGTTGGCGCTGCCGTTCGGCTACTCGCACAACCGGGTCGGTGGCGTCAGCCTGAAAATTTTCGCCGGGGTCATGCTGGGCATTCTGTTTTATGCCCTGAACGGGCTGTTTTCGAATCTCGGCGTGATCAACGCGTGGCCGCCATTTGCCAGTGCCACCGCGCCATCAGCCCTGTTTCTTCTGGCGGCAGTCGGGATGTTGTGGTGGGTGGAGCGCCGCTGAGGCGGCGCAATGTTCATTGCTTGTCGGCAGAAACGATACGAGTACCGGCAACGCGATCATGCAGAAACTGGTGGTCCTTGTCGAAGATCGCCCAAAGCAGGCCGATACCGCAAAACAGGATGCTCGGCCACGCTGCCAGATAACGCAGGATCGCCTGCAGCGGCCGTAGGGCTTCACCGTTCGCGCCGGCCAGGCGCAACTTCCAGGTCTTCATCGGCAATGTCTGGCCGCCGTGCATCCAGAACCAGACGAAATACAGCATCAGCAATGCCAGCACGTGCAGCCACAGCATTTTGTTGCTCAAGCCCAAACCGTATGCGAAAAGCAGGATCTGCGGCATGAGAAAACCGATCAGTAGCACGGCAAAAACCACTAGGCTCTCATACAGCATGCTTGCGAGGCGACGGGCAATGCCGGGGGTTGGCTCCGTCATCGGTTCTTGCCCGGTTCGCCAGCGGATGGTGGAACCAGTGATGCGCTGCTGGCTTCAGTGACGGCTTGTTCTTCGGCGGGCGGTGGCGCCGGTTCGGCAGGTGGAGTCAGCAATTGGGCCGACTTGCCGGATTGACGAACGCGTTGTTTTTCTTCGGGGGGCAGGTTCGAGTAGGCCTCCCATTTTTGCTTGACTACCTGCTTTTGCTCCGAAGGAAGCTGGTTGAATTCCTTGTAGCTATCCCTGACCTTGGCGCGCTGTTCAGGCGTCAGATTTGCCCATTCGTGCATGCGATCCTGTACACGGCGTTGCTCGTCCGGTTTCATGCTGGGGTAGCGTTCGGCGATGCCCAGCCATTTCTTGCGGCGGATATTGTCCATCTTGTCCCATTCGACGGAGAGTGGGGTAAGGATGGACTTCTGTTGCGTGCTCAAAACACTCCAACTTGGTTGCGGCGGGGTACCGATGAGCGCCGTGGCCGGCGGCTCGGCGGAGACCGTGCCTGCCAGCGCCAGGCAGAAGATCACTCCGCCGATGTATCGTCTTTTAACCATTGAAAGAAATCGTTATCCAGAAAAGCCTCGGGAGGCAGGTCGTCGGAAAGCAGGGCGCTGTCCACTTCTTGCAGTTCGGTGATGTACTTGTTGCTGTCCATGTAGAAAGAAATCCACATCCCGAGCAGCAGTGCCAGTACAGCCAGAATCTGCCGCAGGTAACGGTTGTCCGACCCGAAATGGAAGGTGGATGACTTGTTGCCCGCCAGAACCATTTGCGGCGCGGATTGCTTCTGGCGCGACAGTGCCAGATGGCGAGCAGCCTCCAGCCGCCTTGCGGATGCCGGGGGGATATCTTTCAGTCCATGGTTCAGCGCTTGCCGAACTCGCGAAGCATAACGTTCTTCGTTCATAGCTTGATACCTCTGGCCGACAAGGCGGCTGCCAGCGCGTGTGTGGCGCGCGAACAATGGGTTTTGACACTGCCTTCTGAGCAGCCCATCGCCGCTGCGGTCTCAGCGACGTCCATGTCTTCCCAGTAACGCATGAGAAAGGCTTCGCGTTGACGTGTCGGCAATTTTTTTATTTCGTCATCGATCGCCGTCAGGGTTTGCGCCTGAAGAAGCTGGCTTTCCGGGGTGCGCGGACCATTCTGATCCTCGTCGGCAGCCAGTGTTTCGAGCGGGTCATGATCGTCGTCGTCGTTCGGCGAGAAGGCCGAGAGCACGGTGGTCCACATCGAACGGACCTTGCTGCGCCGATAGAAGTCGCGAATCGTGTTCTGCAGGATACGCTGGAAAAGCATCGGGAATTCTTCGGCAGGACGATCGCCGTATTTTTCCGCCAGCTTGAGCATGCTGTCCTGGACGATATCGAGCGCACCTTCCTCTTCGCGCACGGCGAACATGGCCTGCTTGAACGCACGGCGCTCAATGGACTCAAGGAAAAAAGCCAGTTCGTTGGGTGAAGCCAGGGTTGTCTCTTCCGGTAAAAGGCCTTGGAAAGCCTGTGGTTATGCTGTAACGCCTTGACCGAACATGGTCACTGGATTAAGGTTATACGTTTTTCAGGCAACAGCTTTTTGGGCTAAAGAATGATGATCAGCGGTGCAGAAATTGTAATCAGGTGCCTGCAGGAAGAAAAGGTCGAGTGCGTTTTCGGTTACCCGGGGGGTTCCGTTCTACACATTTACGACGCGCTCTTCAAGCAAGATCAGGTCAAGCACATCCTGGTTCGCCATGAGCAGGCCGCCGTTCATGCGGCCGACGCTTATTCGCGTTCCTCGCAGAAGGTCGGCGTCGCGCTGGTGACTTCGGGGCCGGGTGTGACCAACACCGTCACCGGTATTGCGACCGCCTACATGGATTCGATCCCGATGGTGGTCATCACCGGTCAGGTGCCGACCCAGTACATCGGTCAGGATGCCTTCCAAGAGTGCGACACGGTCGGTATCACCCGTCCCTGCGTCAAGCACAACTTCCTGGTCAAGGACGTCAAGGATCTGGCGGTCACCATCAAGAAGGCCTTCCACATCGCGGCGACCGGCCGTCCAGGGCCGGTGGTGGTCGATATCCCGAAGGATATCACCGCCCAGTTGTGTGAATTCGACTACCCGAAGACCATCCAGATGCGTTCGTACAACCCGGTGGTCAAGGGGCATCTCGGCCAGATCAAGAAGGCCGTGCAGATTCTCCAGGAAGCGAAGCGGCCGATCATTTATACCGGTGGAGGCGTCATCCTTTCGGACGCTGCCCCGCAGCTGGCGGCGCTTGCGCGCAAGCTGAACTTCCCGGTGACCAACACTTTGATGGGGCTCGGTGGCTATCCGGCGACCGACCGGCAGTTCGTTGGCATGCTCGGCATGCATGGCACCTATGAAGCGAACAATGCGATGCACTACGCCGATGTGATCCTGGCTGTCGGTGCGCGCTTCGATGATCGGGTGATCGGCAATCCTGACCACTTCGGTCAGGAAAAGCGCCGCGTCATCCATATCGACATCGACCCGTCGTCGATTTCCAAGCGCGTCAAGGTCGATGTACCCATCGTCGGCAACGTCGCCGACGTGCTGGACGAATTGCACAAGCTTGTCGACAGCGGCTTCAAGGCCAATCCGGAAGTGGCCAACTGGTGGAAGCAGATCGACGAATGGCGTGGCCGTGACAGCCTGCGTTACAAGCAGGCAGAGCACATCATGCCGCAGTACGTCATGGAGAAGCTCTACGAAGTGACGGGGGGCAATGCCTTCGTCACCTCCGATGTCGGCCAGCACCAGATGTTCGCCGCCCAGTACTACAAGTTCGACAAGCCGCGGCGCTGGATCAACTCCGGCGGCCTGGGCACAATGGGCGTCGGCTTGCCCTACGGCATGGGTGTGCTGATGGCCAATCCGGAAGCGCAGGTCGCCTGCGTAACTGGCGAAGGCTCGATCCAGATGTGTATCCAGGAGTTGTCGACCTGCAAGCAGTACGGCTTCCCGATCAAGATCATCAACCTGAACAACGGCATGCTCGGCATGGTCCGCCAGTGGCAGGAGATGTTCTACTCCAAACGTTACTCCCAGTCCTATGTCACGTCGCTGCCCGATTTTGTCAAGCTGGCTGAAGCCTATGGTCACGTCGGCATGAAGATCGAGAAGCCGGAGGATGTCGAGTCGGCGCTGCGCAAGGCCTTTACCGAACACAAGGATGACCTGGTCTTCATGGACTTCATCATCGACCCGGTGGCCAACGTCTTCCCGATGGTGGCGGCAGGCAAGGGCCTGACCGAAATGATCCTCGCTGAAGATTTGTAAGCGGGGGAGGAAAAAAGAACATGCGACACATCATTTCCATCCTGATAGAAAACGAATCGGGTGCGCTTTCCCGTGTGGCCGGGCTGTTTTCGGCGCGCGGCTACAACATCGAATCGCTCACCGTGGCACCGACGGAAGATCCCTCGCTGTCCCGGATGACCATCCTGACCAGGGGTTCCGACGAGGTACTCGAGCAGATCACCAAGCAGCTCAACAAGCTGGTTGATGTGGTCAAGGTGGTCGATCTCTCCGAAGCCGCTCACGTCGAGCGCGAACTGATGCTGATCAAGGTTCGCGCGACTGGCAAGGACCGCGAAGAGATGAAGCGGATGGCCGATATTTTCCGTGGCCGCATCATCGATGTCACGGAATCGACCTATGTGATCGAGTTGACCGGAGCAAGCTCCAAGCTCGACTCCTTTATCGCCGCCCTCGATGCCGGCCTGATTCTCGAAACCGTCCGTACCGGTGTCTGTGGCATCGGTCGCGGCGATCGTATTCTAAAAGTCTAACTATTTGTACATAAAGAGGAATTCATGAAAGTTTATTACGACAAGGACGCCGATCTCTCCCTTATCAAGGGCAAGAAGGTCACCATCGTTGGTTACGGCTCCCAAGGCCACGCTCACGCCCAGAACCTGAAGGATTCCGGCTGCAAGGTCACCGTCGGTCTGCGCAAGGAAGGCGCTTCCTGGAAAAAGGCTGAAGCCGCTGGCTTGAAGGTCGAAGAAATTGCCAAGGCCGTTAAGGGCGCCGACGTCGTCATGATCCTGTTGCCGGATGAGAACATTCCGCAGGTATACAACGAAGAAGTCGCGCCGAACCTGAAGAAGGGCGCTGCCCTGGCTTTCGCCCACGGCTTCAACGTCCATTACAACCAGGTCGTGCCGCGCGAAGATGTCGACGTGATCATGGTTGCCCCGAAAGGCCCAGGCCACACCGTCCGTTCCGAGTACCTGAAGGGCGGCGGCGTGCCGTCCCTGATCGCCATTTACCAGGACAAGTCCGGCAAGGCCAAGGATATCGCCCTCTCTTACGCGGCTGCCAATGGCGGCACCAAGGGTGGCGTCATCGAAACCAACTTCCGTGAAGAAACCGAAACCGATCTGTTCGGCGAACAGGCTGTGCTCTGCGGTGGTGCCGTCGAACTGGTCAAGATGGGCTTCGAAACCCTGACCGAAGCCGGTTATGCTCCGGAAATGGCTTACTTCGAGTGCCTGCACGAACTGAAGCTGATCGTCGACCTGATGTACGAAGGCGGCATCGCCAACATGAACTACTCGATCTCCAACAATGCGGAGTACGGCGAGTACGTGACCGGCCCGGAAGTCATCAACGCCCAGTCCCGCGAAGCCATGCGCAACGCACTGAAGCGCATCCAGACCGGCGAATACGCCAAGATGTTCATCCAGGAAGGCCGTACCAACTATCCTTCAATGACCGCCCGGCGTCGCCTGAACGCTGTGCACCCGATCGAGACGGTCGGTGGCCAACTGCGTGACATGATGCCGTGGATCAAGAAGAACAAGCTGGTCGACCAATCCAAGAACTGATTCTGGTGCCGGTACGGTAGGGCTGTGTCGCCCTGCCTTCGCTTTAGGGCGGTGTGGTGATCCGCACCGCCCTTGTTGTTTCCGGAAAATGCTCCTGGTGAAAGGGTGTATTCTTTGCCCACCCAACTCGCGGAATTGTCGTAATCAATGACTGAACTCAAGCCCCGCAAAACCCTGTTCAACCCAGAGCTCAAGCGGCGCGGCATTTATGTGCTGCCTAACCTGTTTACCACCGCAGCCTTGTTCGCCGGGTTTTTTGCCATTGTGCAGGCGATGCAGGGCGATTTCGAGCGGGCGGCGATGGCGATTTTCATTGCCATGGTGCTTGATGGTCTCGATGGCCGCGTGGCACGGATGACCCATACCCAATCGGCCTTTGGCGCCGAGTACGATTCGCTGTCCGACATGGTGAGTTTCGGGGCAGCGCCGGCGCTGGTGGTCTACGAGTGGGCGCTGCGCGACATGGGGCGCCTCGGCTGGATTGCTGCCTTCATCTATTGCGCTGGTGCTGCCTTGCGCCTGGCCCGTTTCAACACGACGCTTGAAGTGATGGACAAACGCTACTTTCAGGGCCTGCCTTCACCGGCTGCGGCGGCGTTGGTGGCAGGGCTGGTCTGGGTCATGATCGTCTCCGGAATTTCCGGTCACGATGTTCGCTGGCTGGCGTGCGTCCTGACCATCTTCGCCGGCGTGACGATGGTTTCCAATATCCGTTACTACAGTTTCAAGGACATCAACCTGCGCAAGAGCGTGCCGTTCTTCGTGGTGGCCGCGATCGCACTCGGCTTCGCGCTGGTCGCCTACAGTCCTGAAATAGCCCTGTTCGGGTTCTTTGTCCTTTACGGTTTGTCCGGCTATGCAGTGGCCGCCGTTGGCTTGCTCAAGCGCAAGACTGCCTGACATCTCGGAGCAGAAAAATGAAACAGCATCTGGTTATTTTCGATACCACCCTGCGCGATGGCGAGCAAAGCCCCGGCGCCTCGATGACCCGGGAAGAAAAAATCCGCGTGGCACGCCAGCTTGAAAAAATGCGGGTCGATGTGATCGAAGCAGGTTTTGCCGCCGCTTCGCCCGGCGATTTCGATTCGATCCAGGCGATCGCGCATGCCATCAAGGATTCGATCGTCTGCTCGCTGGCGCGTGCCAACGAGAATGACATCCGGCGGGCCGGTGAGGCGATCCGGCCAGCCCACTCCGGTCGCATTCACACCTTTATCGCGACCTCGCCGATCCACATGGAAAAGAAGCTGCGCATGACGCCGGATCAGGTCGTCGAGCAGGCGATCAAGGCGATTGGCTGGGCGCGCGAATATACCGACGACGTCGAGTTTTCAGCCGAGGATGCCGGTCGTTCGGAGATCGATTTCCTCGTGCGAATTTTCGACGAGGTGATTAAGGCTGGCGCCACCACGATCAATGTGCCTGATACCGTCGGCTACAACATTCCCCAGCAATATGCCGAGACCATCCGCCAGTTGATCGAGCGCGTGCCGAATTCCGACAGGGTGGTCTGGTCGGTGCACTGCCATAACGATCTCGGGCTGGGGGTGGCGAATTCGCTGGCTGCGGTGCTGGCCGGCGCGCGCCAGGTCGAATGCACGATCAACGGCCTCGGCGAGCGGGCGGGCAACGCCTCGCTGGAGGAAATCGTGATGGCGGTGCGCACGCGCAGCGACGTCTTCCCGGTCGAGACACGCATCGATACGACGCAAATCGTGCCCGCCTCCAAACTGGTGTCGCAGATCACCGGTTACCCGGTGCAGCCGAACAAGGCCGTGGTAGGCGCCAACGCCTTTGCCCACGAATCGGGCATTCATCAGGACGGGGTGCTCAAGCATCGCGAAACCTACGAAATCATGCGCGCCGAGGACGTCGGCTGGGCGCAGAACAAGCTCGTTCTCGGCAAACATTCCGGGCGCAACGCCTTCAAGAGCCGCCTGCAGGAACTCGGCATCGAACTGGAGAGCGATGAGGCCGTCAATGCCGCCTTTGCCCGTTTCAAGGAACTGGCCGACCGCAAGCACGAGATCTTCGACGAGGATCTTCATGCGCTGGTTTCGGACGAGGTGGTGACGCCGGAGCACGAGCACTACAAGCTGGTCTATTCGCACGTCTGTTCGGAAACCGGCGAGATGCCGTATGCCAAAGTGATTCTCAATGTCGGTGGTGCCGAGCACAAGGGCGAGGCCGGTGGCGGCGGTCCGGTCGATGCGACCTTCAAGGCGATCGAAAGCATCGCCGGGAGCGGCGCGGAACTTCTGCTTTACTCGGTCAACGCCATCACCACCGGTACCGATGCGCAGGGTGAAGTCACCACGCGCCTTTCCAAGGGCGGGCGCATTGTCAACGGCAACGGCGCCGATACCGACATCGTTATCGCCTCGGCGCGCTCCTACCTGAATGCGCTCAACAAGCTGCATTCGACGCTGGACAAGGTGCGCGCCCAGGGCGACGTCTGACCCATCGCCGCCGCACCGGGCCGCCTCAGCTTGCTGATGCGGCCTTTTCTTCTTTGGGGGGGCGAGTGGCGCGAATGTAGAGAATGACCGAAATGAACAGGATGCCGGCCAGTGCGGTTTCGCCGATCGCCAGCCATTGCGCCAGGCCATGCTCGCTGGTGGCGCGCATCAGTCCTTCGAGCAGGTAAAACTGGACGAACAGGGAAACCCATTTGTAGGTGTAGCGTTTGCCGCGCAGGATGCCGAACAGCGGGGCCAGCAGAAATACCGCCTTGAGCGCGAGCCATGAACCGCCGGGCCTGAGCGGGGCCCACCAGAGTTCCCATCCCAGGCAGAGAAAAATCAGCGCGATCAGGCTGGCGCTGGCGATGAATTGGTAACGTTGGGCTGTCACGGTCGACTCAGTTTCAGGGCAATATTTGCCAGGCGCCGGCCTTGCGCGAAGGCGAGCCGGCTTTCGGTTTCGGAAAGTGCCGGACTACCGTCGGCGCCGGCAACATGGCTGGCGCCATAAGGTGTCCCGCCTTGCCGGGTATGGTGTACGTCGGGTTCGGTGAAAGGAAGGCCGATGACCAGCATGCCATGGTGCATGAGTGGCAGAACCATCGAAAGCAGGGTCGATTCGTTGCCGCCATGCTGGCTGCCGCTGGACGTGAAAACGCAGGCCGGCTTGCCGACCAGTGTGCCGTTTTGCCAAGCAGCGAGCGTGCCATCCCAGAAGTACTTCATCGGCGCCGCCATGTTGCCGAAGCGTACCGGGCTGCCGAGCGCCAGGCCGATGCATTCGTCGAGGTCGGCAGCTTCCACGTAAGGGGCGCCCATCTCGGGAACGTCGGCGGCAGTCGCTTCGCAGATCGTGGATACACGGGGAACGGTGCGCAGACGCGCCTGAGCGCCGGAAACCGATTCGATGCCGCGCGTGATCCGCTCGGCGAGGGCGCGCACCGAACCGCGGTGGCTATAGTAGAGAACAAGAATGTCGTGCATGGTCGGCTATTATACGGCCCCATGCAGACTCACTCCCGCTATCGGCGCTCGCAACCGAAACCCGGTGTGCCGGGGACGATATTCCGGCGCTTCCGTACCGAAAACATGATGCAAACCAGCTCGGCGCTGGCGTTCACCACGCTGTTGGCGCTCGTGCCGCTGGCGACAGTCGTTGTGGCGGTTGCCGACGCCGTTCCCTACCTCAATCTCCTGCTGAACCGGCTTGAATTGCTGATCCAGGAGGCCTTCCTGCCGAGCGGCGCGGCCAGCGCGATTTCCGGGAGCATCGGCCGCTTTTCGCACCGTGCACAGCAGTTGACCGTAGCAGGCATTGCTTTTCTGAGCATCACCGCCTTCATGCTGATGCATACCATCGAACGGACGTTCAATCACCTCTGGCAGGTGAAGCCTCGGCCTTTCCTGACACGCATCAAGCTATATGCCTTCGCGATGCTGGTGTGGCCTTTCGTGCTGGCCGCGGTGGCGGCCGCCATATCGTTTGCCGTCACCACGTCGCTCGGTTTCATCGAAGAGGCGCCGTGGGTGCGCCGGGTATCGTTCAAGGCGATATCGCTGATCGTCCTCGGCCTGTTTTTTTCCTTCCTCTACTACGCCGTGCCGAATGCCCCGGTGTCGCGACGCGGTGCAGCGTTGGGTGGGTTGTTCGCCACCTTGGCCTTCGCGGCCATGCAGAAGGTATTCGAGCTTTATCTGGCCAGTTCGGCGATCCTGAAGAGTGTCTACGGCGCGTTTGCCACCTTCCCTGTCTTCCTGGTCTGGCTGCACCTCAGCTGGGCAGTCGTCCTGCTCGGCGGGTTGATCGCCGCTACAACTTCTCGTCCGGCACGACGCTGAAGACTTCGATGCTCGATGTCTGCTCGGTGATGGCCGTCGGCCGGACCTCCCGAATGCCGAAGTTGTCCTGCTCGACCAGAAGAATCAGGCGCCGCTCGCGCTCGTTCAGTTTGCCAGTTGGCGCCACCAGTGCCGGCAACTCGCGCAAGGGCGGCATTTCCGGAAGGATCAGAGCCGACAGGTTGCCGGCCTCGAGTTCGAGCGGCCGGATGACTTCGGCGGCGATCGCGTGCGAGGCCAGTTGCTGCATGCCGAGTTCGATGTGCTCCGGATTCTCGGAGATTGCCCAGCGCACGATGCCGACATGCCAGTTCGGCACCTGTTCGGCGCGCTCGCCCGTCGGCTGGACCGCGACCATGTCGCCGACGCGCAGGTGCGACGTCGGGCCGGACATGTGCATCAGCGAGTAGCCGTCGGGGCTCTCGTTGGTCACCATCCATTCGCTGATCTGGCCCTCGATTTCGGGGTGCCGGATCAGTTTCCAGAGTTGTTCCAGGCCGGCGCACAGATTCACGCGGTAATACTGGCGGCGGCGCGGAAACCTGCGCGTCGCTGGTTTTCCCCAGAGCTGGCCAAGGCGCCGCAATACGCCGCGACCGGCCGGCGTATCCGCAAAGGCGGGGAGCCCGAGGCTGCTGGCAGGTGCGCCCTTGGCCAACTCTGCCAGGTGCTCGCGCGTGTCGCGGGCGACGAGGTCGCAAGCGAAGTAGAGGGCGAGGATATCGCCGGGTGGCAGACGCCGTGCCAGGGCGTAGGCGGGAAAGTCCTGGTCCAGATCCAGCCAGAATACGCCGTTCCGGTCCAGTGGCGGCGTTTCGAGAATTTCGATCGGTTTGACGCTTGATTCGATGTAATCGGTGATAAACGCTAGTTCACTCGAACAGAATGACGCCGGCTGGGCGATGGCTGCCAGAAGGATGCGTATATACGACTGCTGGACGGATGGCTCACCCTCGGGGCCCGCGGTGTCGGCAAGGCCGAGCCGGCGTGCCGTGCGATAGGCGGCGTGCAGTTGCTGCCAGACGCCGATGCCGTTGGGTGCGGCAATCAGGTGGCTGATGCGGATGTGCCAGGCAATGCATTGCATGACCCACCGCAGGGTCTGGTTCGGCGCGCGGTGAAGCGCGGTGGTGCGCGGGTCGAAAAGTTCGGAAAGGGTATTGAGGTACTCCTGAATCTGTGTTTCCAGGAGTTCCTGAATGATTCCGGTACGTTGCCGCAGCCGGCGCGGAACTGGCAGGCTGATTTCCTGAAGGGATGGCAATTCGGCGGTGACGACCCGTTCCGCGTGCTTGTACAGCAAGTCGAGGAGTTGGATCCGCTGCCCGGTCGGGGTCGGGGATTCGCGCAACAGGAGCAACTGCTGATGCAACTCGCCGGCATCGTTCGCGCCCGTCCTTCCATCCGCGCGAGCAAGCCATTCCAGAATGGCCTTGGGGTGGTCATCCATGTAAGGCTGCGAGGAAATGCTGAAATCATCGGACATTTTCAGGAGGAAGAATAAACAATCTCCACTGTTTTCGCTATGTGAGAATGACCAACGGTTCAAGGGCTGGCCGGAATGGTCGAATGTCGCTTGATATATCTCCCGGAGGCGTCTCTAAGTGGCTTGTTTTTCCTTGATTAAGCGCTATAATCTCGGGTCTTTTTTCAAGCAACGAAAGAATTTCCATGGTTGTTATCCGTCTTGCCCGTAGCGGCGCCAAGAAGCGTCCTTTTTACAACATGGTCGTGACCGATTCCCGCAATCGTCGCGATGGTCGCTTCGTTGAGCGTATCGGCTTCTACAATCCGGTCGCTTCCGGCAATGCCGAAAGCCTGCGTGTCGCCGTCGATCGTCTGGCTTACTGGAAGCAGAATGGCGCCCAGTTGTCCCCGACGGTTGCTCGTCTGGTCAAGCAACACGCTGCCCAGCAGGCTGCGTAAGTAGTTTTCGCTTTGGCCGGCAACGACTTCGTCGTGCTGGGGCGGCTTGCCGACCCATACGGACTTCAGGGCTGGCTCAGGTTGTACCCCTTTAGTGACGATCCGTTGGCTTGGGCTGATATGCCCGTGTGGTGGATCGGCAAGGAAGGCGGGCCGTGGCGCGAGTGCAAGCCGAAAGGCTTCAAGGCACACGGCGATGGTCTGGTCGTGTTGCTCGATGTGGTTCCGGACCGGACGACCGCCGAGGCCATGAAAGGCTTTCTGGTCGGGGCGCCGCGATCGGCGTTGCCAGAGACCGACAAAGATGAGTTTTACTGGGCCGACCTGATTGGCCTGGAGGTCATCAATACCGCCGGTGAGCGGCTCGGCAAGGTGGCCGGGCTGATCGAGACGGGGGCCAACGACGTGTTGCGCGTGGTTGGCGATGACGAGGCCGAACGCCTGTTGCCGTTTGTGTCGGCAGTGGTGCTGGCGGTGGAGAAGGAAGCAGGCGTGATTCGGGTGGAGTGGGGCAGCGACTGGTGATCCGGTTCGACTGCATTACCCTTTTCCCGGAGATGTTCGTTGCGATAACACAAAGTGGTATCACCCGTCGGGCGCTGGAAGAAAAGCGCTGGGGATGGCAAGGCTGGAATCCGCGTGATTTCGCCGAGAATACCTGGCGGCGGGTGGATGATCGCCCCTTTGGTGGTGGACCGGGCATGGTGATGCAGCCGGGGCCGCTGGAGAAGGCAATCGAGTCCGCCAGGGCGCAGCAGCGTGCGGCAGGACTTGCGAAGAGCAGGGTCATCTACCTCTCGCCGCAGGGTGCGCCGCTCACCCATGAGCGGGTGATGCAGTTGGCGACCGGCGAAGAGGGCTTGATCCTGCTTTGCGGCCGCTATGAAGGAATTGACGAGCGATTGATCGAGCGCTGTGTCGATGAGGAAATTTCGATCGGGGATTTTGTGCTTTCCGGTGGGGAGTTGCCGGCGATGGTATTGATCGATGCCGTTGTTCGCCAGCTGCCGGGGGTGTTGGGCGATGCCGCTTCGGCGGTGGAAGATTCGTTTGTTGGTGGTTTGCTGGATTGTCCGCACTACACGCGGCCCGAGGTTTACGAGGGCGCGACAGTGCCGGAAGCCTTACTTTCTGGTGACCACAAAAGAATTCGTCGCTGGCGGCTGAAACAGTCGCTGGCGCGAACCCGGAAGCGCCGGCCGGATTTGCTGGCGCACCGCAGTTTGACTGCGGAGGAAACGCAACTCCTCACGGAAATCGTCGGAGAGGAGCAATGCGGTGAGTAAGTGTTTATAAATTTAAGGATCTCACATGAACCTGATTGAACAACTGGAACAAGAAGAAATTGCCCGCCTGGGCAAAACCCTCCCTGAATTTGCGCCCGGCGACACCGTCGTCGTGCAAGTGAAGGTCAAGGAAGGCAACCGCGAGCGTCTGCAGGCTTACGAAGGCGTCGTCATTGCCAAGCGTAACCGCGGCCTGAACTCCGCTTTCACCGTCCGCAAGATTTCGTCCGGCGAAGGCGTCGAGCGTACTTTCCAGACCTATTCCCCGCTGGTCGCTTCCGTTGAAGTGAAGCGACGCGGTGATGTGCGTCGCGCCAAGCTGTACTACCTGCGCGAGCGTTCCGGCAAGTCGGCACGTATCAAGGAAAAGCTGGTCCGCAAGGAAAAGCCGGTCGCTGCTTGAGCGAATTGAAGAAATTGAAAAAGGGTGCCTCGGCACCCTTTTTTTGTTTCAGCTTTTTGCCCTGAAACGGGCGTTGACCGCAACAGTCTGCTTCAGCCTTGTTGCGTCTTGTCCTTCTCGATTAGCGCGTAGGCCGAGTGGTTGTGGATAGATTCGAAGTTCTCGGATTCGACCACGTAGGCATCGACACGCGGCTCGGCGTTGAGGCGGGCGGCGACGTCGCGGACCATGTCCTCGACGAACTTGGGGTTGTCGTAGGCGCGTTCGGTGACGTATTTCTCGTCGGGGCGTTTGAGCAGGCCGAACAGTTCGCAGGAGGCTTCCTGTTCGACGAGCTGGACGATTTCCTCGATCCAGACGAAGTCATTGGTGCGGGCGGTGACGGTGACGTGCGAGCGCTGGTTGTGGGCGCCGTACTCGGAGATCTTCTTCGAGCAAGGGCACAGGCTGGTGACTGGCACGACGACCCTGACCGAGGTGGCGATCTCGCCGTGGCAAATGTCGCCGATGAAGGTGACGTCGTAGTCCATCAGGCTCTGGACGCCGGAGATCGGCGCGGTCTTGTTGATGAAATACGGAAAGTTCATCTCGATGTGGCCGGTTTCGGCTTCGAGCTTGACGACCATGTCGCGCAGCATGACCGGGAAGTTCTCGACCGAAATCTCGCGTTCGTGGCTGTTCAGAATCTCCACGAAGCGCGACATGTGCGTGCCCTTGAAGTTGTGCGGCAGGCCGACGTACATGTTGAACATGGCGATTGTGTGCTGGACGCCAGTGGATTTGTCCTGCACCCTGATCGGGTGGCGGATGGCCTTGATGCCGACCTTGTTGATGGCGATCTGGCGGGTGTCTGCGGAGTTCTGGACGTCGGGAATGTTGGGGTTCGGGGTGCTCATCTGCTGTTCTTCAATCAATTATTTTGGGTTGGATCGGGCACGCACGGCGCGCACGATACCATCCTTGTCGAGGCCAAGTTCGGCCAGCAACTGGCCTTGTTCGCCGTGGTCGATGAAGCGGTCGGGCAGGCCAAGGCGCAAAACCGGCACCGTCAACCCGCGTTCCGCCAGTAGCCGCTCGATTTCCGAGCCGGCACCACCGATCACAGCGTTCTCTTCGATAGCGACCAGCAGGGAATGGTTCCCCGCCAGTTCGACAATCAGTTCGGCGTCAAGCGGTTTGACGAAGCGCATGTTGGCGACGGTGGCGTCGAGGTCCTCGCCGGCGGCGACGGCGGCAGGCACCAGGCTGCCGAAGGCGAGCAGGGCAACATCCTTGCCACGGCGGCGGATTTCGCCCTTGCCGAGCGGCAGCGTGTCGAGGTTCATTTCCGGCACGACACCGGTGCCGCCACCACGCGGGTAGCGGACCATGCTCGGGCAATCGAGCGAGTAGGCGGTGGACAGCATCTTGCGGCACTCGGCCTCGTCGGCCGGGGCCATGACCACCATGTTGGGGACACAGGTAACGAAGGACAGGTCGAAAGTGCCGTGGTGCGTCGGACCGTCGGCGCCGACCAGACCGCCGCGGTCGACGGCGAAAATGACCGGTAAATTCTGCAGCGCCACGTCGTGCACCAGTTGGTCGTAGGCGCGCTGCAGGAAGGTCGAGTAAATGGCGACGACCGGCTTCAGGCCTTCGCAGGCGAGGCCGGCGGCGAAGGTGACGGCGTGTTGCTCGGCAATGCCGACATCGTAGTAGCGGTCCGGATGCTCGGCCGAGAAGCGCAACAGACCCGAACCTTCGCGCATCGCCGGGGTTATGCCGACCAGCCGCGAGTCGGACTTGGCCATGTCGCACAGCCAGTCGCCGAAGACCTGGGTATAGGTCAGCTTGCCAGGACCCTTGCTGGCCTTGATGCCGTCGCATGGCGTGAATTTGGAGACGCCGTGGTAAAGGATCGGGTCGGCTTCGGCCAGTTTGTAGCCCTGGCCCTTCTTGGTGATGATGTGCAGGAACTTCGGGCCCTTGATGTTGCGCAGGTTCTGCAGTGTCGGGATCAGGGCGTCGAGGTCGTGGCCGTCGATCGGGCCGTAATAGTGGAAGCCGAATTCCTCGAACAGCGTGCCGGGGGCGATCATGCCCTTGACGTGCTCTTCGGCACGGCGGGCCAGTTCGAGCAGCGGCGGCGCGAAGCCAAGCATGTGGCGGCCGGCCTCGCGGGCGGCATTGTAGGTCTTGCCCGACATCAGGCGGGTCAGGATGTTGTTCAGCGCGCCGACCGGCGGCGAGATCGACATCTCGTTATCGTTGAGGATGACCAGCATGTCGGCATCGGCGACGCCGGCGTTGTTCAGTGCCTCGAAGGCCATACCGGCCGACATCGCACCGTCGCCGATGACGGCGATGGCCTTGCGGTCCTCGCCCTTGTGCTTGGCGGCGAGCGCCATGCCAAGGGCGGCGGAAATCGAGGTCGACGAATGGCCAACGCCGAAAGTGTCGAAGGGGCTCTCGCTACGCTTGGGAAAGCCGGAGACGCCACCGTGCATGCGCAGCGTGCTCATGCCCTGGCGACGGCCGGTCAGGATCTTGTGGGCGTAGCACTGGTGGCCGACGTCCCAGACCAGGCGGTCCTCAGGCGTGTTGAAGACGGCGTGCAGGGCGATGGTCAGCTCGACGGTACCGAGGTTGGACGACAGGTGGCCCCCGGTCTGCGACACCGAGTCGATCAGGAAGGCGCGCAGTTCGGTTGCCAGTTGCGGCAACTGCTTGCGGTCCAGGCGACGCAGGTCGGCCGGGCTGTTGATGTATTCAAGCAAGCGGGAGGCGGTCATTTCAGAATTGCCGATGGCAGATGAAATCGGCCAGTTGGGTGAGGCGGGCTGCACGCTCGCCAAAAATCGACAGCGCGTCGAGCGCATCGGCCCGTAATTCGTCGGCGTAGGCGCGGGCGGCGTCGAGGCCGAGCAGGCTGACGTAGGTCGGTTTGTCGGCAGCTTCGTCCTTGCCGGCCGTCTTGCCCAGGGTGGCGGTACTCGCCGTGCAGTCGAGTATGTCGTCGACGATCTGGAAGAGCAGGCCGGCGCGCTTGGCAAAGCGGTCGAGGTTGCTGCGTTCGTCGGCCGAGAGCGCTTGCCCGGCCAGCGCGCCGAGCAGGACGGCGGCGCGGATCAGGGCGCCGGTCTTCAGCGCGTGCATCAGTTCCAGTTCCGGCTGGTTGAGGGTCTTGCCGACCGAGCCGAGATCGATCGCCTGGCCGCCGGCCATGCCGCGCGAGCCGCTGGCGTGGGCGAGCAGGGCAATCATTTCGAGTTGTCGTGCCGGCTGGCCGAGCGGCTGCCCGACCAGCAGTTCGAAGGCCAGCGTCTGCAGGCTGTCGCCGACCAGCAGGGCGGTTGCTTCGTCGAATTCGACGTGACAGGTCGGTCGACCGCGGCGCAGCACGTCGTCGTCCATGCACGGCAGGTCGTCATGGACCAGCGAGTAGGCGTGGATCATTTCGACAGCGCAGGCGACAACATCGAGTTTTTCCGGTGCCGCGCCGGTCAGTTCGCCGGCGGCGAAGGCGAGCAGCGGGCGAACACGCTTGCCGCCACCGAGCGTGGCGTAGCGCATGGCGTCATGCAGACGGGCGGGGATGCTGTCAGCGGCCGGCAGTTGGCGCGCGAGGGCGGCTTCGACGCGCGCCTGCGTGGCGGCCATCCACTCGGTGAAGGCGGCTGCGCTCATGGCGCCTCCAGGCTGTTGCGGTCGACGTCCTTCAGCACGCCATTTTCGAGGACACGGATCTGTTGCTCGGCATCGGCCAGTTGTGCCTGGCAGTGCTGCATCAGTTCCATGCCGCGACGATAGGCGGCGATCGAAGCCTCCAATTCCAGCTTGCCGTCCTCCATGCTGTGGACGAGGCTTTCCAGCTCGGCCAGCGCGGTTTCGAATTTCATGTCGGCAACGGGAGCTTGATCCATGGCAACGGGTTCGGAAAAACCAACAAAAATACTCTATCAGGGGGCTTCAGGTCAAATTCGGGGCAGGGTAAAATGGCTTTCTTTAATCCCGCTGGAGGCGTGGAATGTCCGACGTGGCGACGCTGTCCCGTTTGGCCCCCGCAGTTTCCCAACTGCCGGTGGACTGGTACTTCGACGAAAAGATTTTCGAGCTGGAGAAAAAGCTCATCTTCGATGCCGGTCCCGGCTATGTCGGTCACCAGCTGATGGTGCCGGAAGCGGGCGACTACCGTTCGCTGGAATGGAAAGACCACGGCCAGATGCTGCTCAACGGCGGCAGTGCGGGCGACCATGGCGGCATCTGGCAGATGTCGAACGTCTGCCGCCACCGCCAGGCGATCATGCTGCAGGGTTCCGGCAAGCTCCAGGGCAACATCGTCTGCCCGATCCACCGCTGGACTTACGATACCGGCGGCCAGCTGATCGGTGCGCCGCATTTTCCGCAGAACCCCTGCCTGAACCTGAACAAGGCCAGGCTGGAGAACTGGAACGGCCTGCTGTTCAAGGGGCCGCGTTCGGCCAATGCCGACCTGGCGGGGATGAAGGTGGCGGGCGCGCTCGATTTCGCCGGCTACAAACTCGACCATGTCGAGATGCACGAGTGCAACTACAACTGGAAGACCTTCATCGAGGTCTATCTGGAGGATTACCATGTCGTGCCCTACCACCCCGGCCTCGGCAATTTCGTCACCTGCGACGACCTGACCTGGCAGTTCGGCGACTGGTATTCGGTGCAGAAGGTCGGCATCACCTCGTTGCTGAAGTCCGGCTCGGCGACCTACGACCGCTGGCAGAAGGTGGTTCGCGAGTATTACGGCGACCGCGGCGAGACGCCGCCGCAAGGGGCGATCTGGCTGACTTACTACCCGAACATCATGGTCGAATGGTATCCGCACGTGCTGGTCGTATCGACGCTGCTGCCGCTGGGGCCGGAGAAGACGATGAACGTCGTCGAGTTCTACTACCCCGCGGAAATAGTCGATTTCGAGCGCGAGTTCATCGAGGCCGAACGCGCCGCCTACATGGAGACGGCGATCGAGGATGACGATATTGGCGAGCGCATGGACCGCGGCCGCTATGCGCTGATGAAGGACGGGCGCAACGAAGTCGGCCCCTATCAGAGCCCGATGGAAGATGGCATGCAGCACTTCCACGAGTTCTATCGGCGGATCATGCAATCCCATCGTTAAGCGATTGCTGCGTTGCACAAGGCGTCGGGGTAAAATCCGGCGCCTTTTTCTTTTTGAGTCGCCTACCAATGCAATCCCTCTGGATGCTGGTCGCCAGCGTGCTTTTCGCTTGCATGGGGGTCTGCGTCAAATTCGCTGCCGCGACGCATTCGGCGGTTGAAATCACCTTTTACCGCAGCTTCATCTCGCTGATCCTGATGTTCGGCCTGGTGCGTCTGCGCGGTGTGCGCCTCGCCACACCGCACTGGCGCTGGCAGATCAGCCGGGGCGTCGTCGGTTTCTCGGCACTGTTCGCCTACTTCTACGCCATCACCCTGCTGCCACTGGCGACGGCAGTGACGCTCAACTATACGTCGGCGATTTTTCTCGCCATCTACCTGGCTTTGGCCGGCATGCGCATGCGCGCCGGCATTCTCGGGGCGCTGATCGTCGGCCTCGTTGGCGTCGCGCTGCTGCTCAAGCCGAGTTTTCATGCCGATCAGCTGGTCGGCGGCATGGTCGGCCTCGGCTCCGGCGTGCTGGCCGGCATGGCCTATTTCAGCGTCCGCGAACTGGGCGCACGGGGCGAACCGGAGACGCGCACGGTCTTCTATTTTTCGCTGGTGTCCTCGGTCTGTGGCGGCATCTGGCTCGTCTTCAGCGAGTGGCATGCGGTCGACCTGAAAAGCGGCCTGCTTTTGCTTGGCGTCGCCAGTTTCGCCACCGTCGCCCAGCTCGCCATGACGCGCGCCTATACGCGCGGCAAGACGCTGATGTCGGCGGCGCTGGCCTACAGCACGGTAATTTTCTCCAGCCTCTTCGGCGTATTGTTCTGGGGTGAGGTGCTCGATGCCTCGGGCTGGCTGGCCATCGCCCTGATCATCCTATCCGGCATCGCGGCGACGCATTTTTCCCGCGCCAGCCCGGTGGAACAGGATTAAACTGGCATCAAACAACACCGGAGATAAGCAATGATCGTCATTGACCATAAACCTCACCGCGTCAGCGTTTCCGTCTTCGGCGAATTCACGCTCGCCGATTACAAGGAGTTCGAGGAGGTCGTCAATTACAAGGTCAAGTTCGAGGGGCCAGTCGATCTGTATTTCAACCTGAGCCAGATGGCCGACCTGACCATCGACGTCGCGTGGGAGGAAATCAAGTTCTCGCGTGCCCATGCCAACGATTTCAAGCGCGTTGCGGTTGTCACCGACAGTCAGTGGGTGACTTGGAGCGCTTGGCTGTCGCAGACCTTCGTCAATGCCGACGTCGAAGTCTTCCCGACAGCCGAGGAAGCCGAGGCTTGGCTGGAGTCGGCGGCTTGAGCTATACGACGCTGGTCGATCCCGCCACGCTGGCGGCGCATGTTGGCGATGCGGACTGGCTGGTTGTCGATGTTCGCCATCAGTTGGCCGATACCGGCTATGGCGAAAGCGTTTACGCCGAGAATCACATTCCGGGCGCGGTCTTCCTCCATTGCGATTGTGACCTGTCGGGGCCGATGACCGGCAGCAACGGGCGCCATCCCTTGCCGGCGGTGGAAAAACTGGCCGCGCGGCTGGGCGAAATCGGCATCGGGCCGCAAACGCAGGTAGTGATCTACGACGATGCGCAGGGCATGATCGCCGGCCGCCTGTGGTGGCTTTTGCGCTGGCTGGGGCATGAGCGGGTAGCCGTGCTCGACGGCGGGCTGCAGGCCTGGCAGGCGGCGAACGGGGCGCTGACGTCCGAGCTGCCGCGGCTCCGGCCGGTAAGCTTCGTGGCGAAGGTGCATGACTCAATGGTCGATGCCGATTACGTTCAGGCCTTTCTGCAGACTTCGCGCATGCACCTGGTCGACGCGCGCAGCCCGGATCGCTTCCGCGGTGAGAACGAAACCATCGATCCGGTCGGCGGCCACATCCCGGGCGCGGTCAACCGCTTCTTCCGCGAAAATCTGCAGGCCGATGGCCGTTTCAAACCGGTTGCCGAACTACGTGCCGAATGGCTCATGGTGCTGGCCGGCGCGTCACCGGAACAGGTCGTCCATCAATGCGGTTCCGGGGTTTCGGCCTGCCACAACATATTGGCGATGGAAATTGCCGGCTTGCCCGGTTCGCGTCTTTACGCTGGCTCGTGGAGCGAGTGGTGCACCGATTGCGGACGGCCGGTGGCGTGATCTCTCAGAATAATTCGTTTATTTAACAGAAGATTGTTGCAGGTCAAGGTAATTATTAGGTGCAAGCGCCTAATTAGTCTCAACACATTTCAAAAGAGAGAGGGGACGCCATGTTGACGCTGCAAGACTGTATCGAATTGTCCGATCTGAACGAAGAGGAAATCCTCGCCATCGCCGAGCATGAACATATCCCGGAAATGCTCGCCGTCGAAATGGGTAATTATCTGGCTCACACCCCGAGCGGTGAAAAGCGCATCAAGCGCATGATCGTGGATGACATCGACCACGCCAGGGAAACCGGCAACGTGAAGCATGCCGCTGTGCTCAAGAGCGTTTTGAAGCATTACGTGGCGGAGCATACCGGCGCTGCGTGACGGCGTATTTTGCAACTTTTTTCAGTAAACCGGCCTTTCCATCAAGGCCGGTTTTATTTTGATCCGCAGGGTACGAATCGATGCAAGCCGAACTCCGTGCAGCACTGGTCGACGATCTCGACCAACTGATCCGTCTGCATGACCGCGAACTGGATAACGCAACCCTGGCGGCGCTCAAGGCCACCGATTTTCCCGCAGGCTTGGCGCTGGCCCCGGCCGACGCGATGGCCACTCAGGCCTATGCCAACGTTTCGGCTGCGCTCGCCGGCTTGTCCGACGCGCCGGCGGCGGACGTCATCGATGACCTGGCGGCCGATTACGCCGCGATCTATCTCAACAACCGCCTCGGCGCTTCGCCGTATGAATCGGTCTGGCTCGATGACGATCATCTGGCCTGCCAGCGGCCGATGTTCGAGTTGCGCGAAATCTACGCCGCGGCCGGCTTCAAGGCAGCCGACTGGCGCAGCCGCTTCGACGACCATCTGGTGCTGCAATTGCACTACCTGCGCCACGTTTTGCAGGCTGCTGCGGTCGACGGCAAAAAAATGGCCAATTTCATCGACGAGCATGTTGGCTACTGGTTCCCGGATTTCGCCCAGCGTGTCGCGCTCGGTTGCAATTCACCTTTCTATGCGGCGCTCGCCGAGCTGACGCACGTCTGGCTGTTGCGTTTTCGCAACTTGCTGGACGAGATTTACGATTGCCCGCCGCCATCACGCGAGCAGATGACGGCGCGGATCCAGAAAAAACTGGCGCTCGACAAGGCCGAGGTCGCACCCATCCACTTCATGCCCGGGGCGCAGGGGCCGAGTTGGTAGCTGCCAGCCGGGCCAGCGCCCAGGTAACGTGCTCGCGCACCAGCGGGGAAGGGTGATTGGCGCGACTGCCCAGAGCGGCCTGAATTTCCGGCGAGTTTGGTGCATTGCCCAGCGCCACGGCGATGTTGCGCAACCAGCGCTCGTGGCCGATGCGGCGGATCGGATTGCCGGCCAGTCGCTCACTGAATTCCGCCTCCGTCCATGCAAACAGTTCGCTCAGGCGGGCGCTGTCCAGCCCGTGGCGCGGCGAAAACTCCGCGTCGCCCAATTGCGCGAAGCGGTTCCACGGACAGCAGGTCTGGCAATCGTCGCAACCGTAAATGCGGTTGCCGATCAGCGGCCGAAATTCCTCGGGAATGGCGCCGTGCAGCTCGATGGTCAGGTAGGAGATGCAGCGCCGGGCATCGACCTGATACGGTGCGGTGATGGCCTGGGTCGGGCAGACGTCGAGGCAGGCGGTGCAGGTGCCGCAATGTGCTTCGCCGGGCGAATCCGGTAGCAGCGCCAGGTCGCAGTAAATTTCACCGAGAAAACGCCAGGAGCCTTGCTGCGAGAGCAATAGCGTGTGCTTGCCACGCCAGCCGAGACCGGCCTGCTGCGCGAAATGCACTTCCATGACCGGCGCCGAATCGGAGAAGACGCGGTAGCCAAAAGGGCCGATCAGTGCCGCGACGGCGTCGGCGAGTTTTTGCAGGCGGCCGCGCACGACCTTGTGGTAATCGCGCCCCAGGGCGTAACGGGATATTGCCGCCTGCTCCCGTGCGTCGGCCATTTTGGCCGATGGAAGGTAGTCGACCGCAACCGAGATCACTGTCACGGTGCCCGGGTGGAGTTGCTGCGGATTGGCGCGCAATTCGGCATGGCGGGCCATATAATCCATCTCGCCGTGGCAGCCGGCTGCCAGCCAGGCGCGCAGCTCACCGGCCGCCGCGCCAACCTCTGCTCGGGCGACGCCGACGGCGGCAAAGCCCAGTTCCCTGCCGGCCCGCCGGATGGCTTCCTTCAGCGCCGCATTGTCCAACGTGGAGTCCCGATCTTGCATAGCCCCGATGTTACCGCCGTTTTTCCTTTGCCCGACGAGGCAGCCACCCAGCGCCTGGGCCAGGCATTGGCGCCGGCGCTGTATCCGGGATTGGTGATTTTTCTCGAAGGTGACCTTGGCGCCGGCAAAACGACGCTGGTCCGCGCCCTGATCCGGGCGCTCGGTTATCAGGGGCCGGTGAAAAGTCCGACGTATTCTCTGGTTGAAGTTTACGTAATTTCGAGCTTATACTTATATCACTTTGATTTTTATCGTTTCGAGTCACCCGAGGAGTTTCTCGATGCGGGCTTTGATGAATACTTTACTGATGCTGCAGTCTGCCTGGTCGAATGGCCGGAGCGCGCTCAAGGCTGCGTTCCGCCGCCAGACCTGCGGCTGCGCCTTCATCATGCAGGTTTCGGGCGTCTACTCGAAGCCGTGGCAGATACACCGGAAGGGGCGCAATGCGTAAGGGCACTGAACTCAGCCATGGGCGACGGCAACTCCTCCGTTACGCCGGTGCCACGCTGATCCTCTCGGTTTCGCCACTGGCCGGCGCCGTGGCGAGATTGCCGTCCGTACTGTCCGTTCGCGTCTGGCCGGCCGCCGATTACACGCGCGTCACGCTGGAGCACGACGCGCCGCTCAAATTCACCCACTTCACCGTCGAGAATCCCGACCGCCTGGTGGTCGATATCGAAGGTGTCGAATTCAACAGCGTGCTCGACAGTCTGGCGCGCAAGATTACGACCGACGATCCCTACATCAAGCTGCTGCGTGCCGGGCGCTACAAGCCGGGCGTCGTACGACTGGTCATGGAACTCAAGACCAAGGTCGCACCGCAGGTTTTCGAAGTCAAGCCGGCTGGCGAATACGGCCATCGGCTGGTTCTCGACGTCTATCCGCTGACGCCGGTCGATCCCCTGATGTCGCTGGTCGAAGGGCGCAAGGACGCGGTCGAGCCGCTCAAACTCGAAGCTGAGACGAAGGTTCCGGAAACGCAAGCCAAAAAGGCCGAGCCGGCGCCGGCACCCGAGGCGCCCGAGGTCAGGACGTCGCGCAAGTCCGGCAAACCGATTGTCGATCGTCTGGTTACCATCACGCTCGATCCTGGTCATGGCGGCGAAGACCCCGGTGCTGTCGGCCGTGGCGGCACCTACGAAAAGAACGTGACACTGGCGGTGGCGAAACGGCTCAAGGCCCGCCTCGACGCCGAACCCAATATGCGTGCGGTGCTGACGCGCGATTCCGATTTCTTCGTGCCTCTGCAGATGCGCGTGCAGAAGGCGCGGCGCGTGCAATCCGATCTCTTCCTGTCGATCCACGCCGATGCCTGGGTCAAGCCCGATGCCCGCGGTTCGTCGGTGTTCGTGCTCTCTGAGCGCGGTGCGTCGAGTACGCAGGCGCGCTTGCTGGCCCAGCGCGAGAACGAGGCGGACACGATCGGCGGCGTGAATCTCAGCGCCAAGGATCTGTTCCTCGCGCGCACGCTGCTCGATCTTTCGCAAACCGCGACGATCAACGACAGCCTCAAACTAGGTAAATACCTGCTGGGCGAACTCGGCTCGGTCAACACGCTGCACAAGAACAACGTCGAGCAGGCAGGTTTTGCCGTTCTCAAGGCGCCGGACATTCCCTCGGCACTCATCGAGACGGCCTTCATCTCCAACCCGGACGAAGAGCGCCGGCTCAACGACGACGCCTATCAGGACAAGCTGGCCGATGCCATTGTCCGCGGCGTTCGCCAGTATTTCATCAAGCACCCGCCGGGGCCGAAGGCCAAACTCGCCAGCATCGCCTGAAGTGGCAGCGCTTACTGGACGGCGGTGGTCGTAAGCGCCCCTGAAGCAATCAGCGTGTCGTAGCAGGCGACGCGGTTGCGCCCATTCTGCTTGGCCCAATACAGCGCCGCATCGGCGCGGTCGATGATGCCCGTTGGGGTGTCGTGCGGCAGCAAGCGGCAGTAGCCAATGCTCACTGTCGCGCGGCCGGCGTCGGCAAAGCTGCGGTCGGCGACGGTGGTGCGAAAACGCTCGAAGACGCCCAGGGCGTTCTTCTCGGTAGCGGGTTGCAGGACGACGATGAATTCCTCGCCGCCAAAGCGGAACAACTGGTCGTCATAGCGAAAGGTTTCCCGCATCAGTTGCCCGAACATGACGAGAACCGCATCGCCGGTCAGGTGGCCGTGTCCGTCGTTGATGCGCTTGAAATGGTCGATGTCGCAGATCGCCAGCCAGTGGTGCTCGTTGCCACCACTGCGGCGCCGACAGGGGGCGGCCGGATGTTGCCGGGCGTCGTCGTTGGCGGCCTTGCCGAGGACTTCGAACAGGTGTTTGTCGAAGGTCTTGCGATTGGCGAGGCCGGTCAGCGTATCGGCCTCGCCGTAGTCGAGCAGTGAGATATGGTGTCCGAAATACTCCACCAGCCCCATCAGCAGGACGCGGCGGTCAGCGGGAAAGTCGACAGGAAGGGAAATGTCGATCAGATAAGCCGGCTGATTGTTCTCGATGACCGGAAATACCAGGCGATCCGAACCGTTGGGCAGTGTCTCGAGGACGATGGCGTGTTCCGTCTGGCAACGCAGCAGCAGCGGGTCGTGCTCGATCGGCTGGCAATGGCGGCGTTCCGGCAGATAGGCGTTGTGCGAAAACTGCCCGGCTGGCCCCAGACCGGCACAGGAAAAGACGACCGATTTCTTCTGGGCCGGGTAGCAGCGATAAACGGCAAAGGCCGGCGGGCTGAAAAGATCCTGCATGGCATCGACCAGCGCCGCATTGATTTCGGTGCGGTCGCGCTTCGAGGAAATGCGGATGATGTGCTCGATCAGCTGGAGCATGGCGGGCGTCGATCTTTGCCAGAGTAAAGCACCGAATGTAGCAAATTTGGCCGGCGGATGTGGGTTCGTGGCAGCCGGCGGGGATTGCTGTCACCCGGAACGAGCGCCGCGCATTACAAGCCGCTATAATTACCCATTTTTTCGGGCATAAAATGCGGGTTTTTCGCGGTTTTTCGCGCCCGGTTCCGGGGCCGACGGCATTGGCGATCGGCAATTTCGACGGTGTACATCGCGGGCATGGTGCCTTGTTGGGCCGCTTGGGTGAGGTCGCGCGCCAATCCACTCTGCCGCCCAGCATTCTCACCTTCGAGCCGCATCCGCGTGAATTCTTCAGTCCGGCTTCGGCACCGGCGCGCCTGACGACCTTCCGCGAGAAGCTCGAACTGCTTGCCGACGCAGGCGTCGAGCAGGCCATGGTCTGCCGCTTCAACGCCGCCTTCGCGGCGCTGTCGGCCGACCAGTTCATCGAACGGGTGCTGGTGCGCGGTTTGTGCGTCCGTCATTTGATCATCGGCGACGATTTTCGCTTCGGCCAGGGGCGTGCCGGCGACTTTGCACTGTTGCAGAAAGCCGGCGCCCGGCATGGGTTTGCCGTCGAGGCGATGGGCAGTGTCACGGTCGACGGCGAAAGGGTGTCCAGTTCCGGCGTCCGCCAGGCGCTGGCGACCGGCGACATGGAACACGCGGCCCGCCTGCTGGGGCGTCCCTACGTCATCGACGGCCAGGTCGCTCATGGCGACAAGATCGGCCGTCAACTCGGCTTTGCCACGGCCAATATCCGCATCAAGCACAATCCCCTGCCGATGGCCGGCGTTTTTGCAGTCGAAGTCAGCGGTCTGGGCGACAAGCCCTGGCCCGGCGTCGCCAACCTCGGCATCCGTCCGACAGTCGGCGGCACCCGGCCGCTACTGGAGGTGCATCTCTTCGATTTCGACCGTGACATTTACGGCGCGCACATCTCGGTGCGTTTCGTCCACAAGTTGCGCAACGAACAACGTTTCCCCAATTTCGATGCCCTCAAGGCGCAGATCGCGGCCGATGCCGCGGCGGCGCGGGCCTTCTTCACGCTGTGAGCACGCAAAATGGCTGATTACAAAGACACCCTGAACCTGCCGGATACCGCCTTCCCGATGCGCGGCGACCTGCCCAAGCGCGAGCCGCAATGGGTTGGCCAGTGGCAGGAAAAGAAACTCTACCAGCGCATCCGCGAAATCAGCGCCGGCCGCCCGCGCTTCGTGCTGCACGATGGTCCGCCGTATGCCAACGGCGATATTCATATCGGCCATGCGGTTAACAAGATTCTGAAGGACATCATCGTTCGCTCGAAGACGCTTTCCGGCTTAGACGCGCCCTACGTGCCAGGCTGGGACTGCCATGGCCTGCCGATCGAGCACCAGATCGAAAAGCTGCACGGCAAGAACATTCCGGCCGACAAGGTGCGCGAACTGTGCCGTGCCTATGCCGCCGAGCAGGTCGAGCGCCAGAAGAAGGATTTCATCCGCCTCGGCGTGCTCGGAGAATGGGACAACCCCTACCTGACCATGGCCTTCAAGGCCGAGGCCGAGGAAATCCGGGCGTTGGGCAAGATTCTGGAGCAGGGCTACCTCTACCAGGGGCTGAAGCCGGTCAACTGGTGCCTGGACTGCGGTTCGGCGCTGGCCGAGGCCGAGGTCGAGTATGAGGACAAGAACTCGCCGGCCATCGACGTTGCCTTCGAAGTCCATGAAAACCACGCCACCAAACTGGCTGCCGCTTTCGGCCTGACACATCTGCGCGGCCCGGCTTTCGCGGTGATCTGGACGACGACCCCGTGGACGTTGCCGGCCAACGAGGCGGTCAGCGTGCATCCGGAACTGACCTACGATCTGATCGAAACGGAGAAGGGCGCGCTGATTCTGGTGCGCGAGTTGGCCGATGCGGCGCTCAAACGCTATGGCCTGGAGGGCACGGCGGTGGCCTCGACGACCGGCGACAAGCTCGACCAGATCTTGTTGAAGCACCCGTTCCAGAATCGCGACGTCGCCATCATCTGCGGCACGCACGTCACTACCGAAGCCGGTACCGGCCTGGTACACACCGCCCCGGCGCATGGTGTGGACGACTACAACATCGGCAAGAAATACGGCCTGCCGGTGAACAACCCGGTCGGCAACGACGGCAGGTTCATCAGCACGACGCCGGCGCTGGCGGTCGGCGAACTGGCCGGCAAGAGCGTCTGGGAGGCCAACCCGCTGGTGCTGCAGGAACTCGAAAGTCGCGGTCGACTGCTCAAAACCGAGAGAATCCAGCACAGCTACCCGCACTGCTGGCGCCACAAAACGCCGATCATCTTCCGCGCCACCACCCAATGGTTCATCGGCATGGAAAACCGCAAGGGCGAGGAAGCACCGACCCTGCGCTGGATCGCCGAGCGCGCCGTCGACGAGACGCAGTTCTTCCCGGCCTGGGGGCGCGCGCGCCTGGAGGCGATGATGAAGACCCGTCCCGACTGGTGCGTCTCGCGCCAGCGCAACTGGGGCGTGCCGATCCCGTTCTTCCTGCACAGGGAAACCGGTCAGCCGCATCCGCGCACGGCCGAACTGATCGAGCAGGTCGCCCTGCGCGTCGAGCAGGCCGGCATCGAAGCCTGGTTCAGTCTCGATGCCGCCGAACTGCTCGGCGCCGAGGCCGAACAGTACGTCAAGATGAAGGACACGCTCGACGTCTGGTTCGATTCCGGCACCACGCACTGGCATGTGCTGCGCGGCTCGCACGCTGCCCAATCGACTTATCCGGCCGACATGTACCTCGAAGGTTCGGACCAACATCGTGGCTGGTTCCAGTCCTCGCTGCTTTCCGGCTGTGCCATCGACGGCCGCGCCCCGTACAAGGCGCTGCTGACGCACGGCTTCGTCGTCGACGGCAAGGGCCACAAGATGTCGAAGTCCAAGGGCAACGTCATTGCCCCGCAGCAGGTGTCCGACAAGATGGGCGCCGACATCCTGCGCTTGTGGACGGCGTCGACCGATTATTCCGGCGAACTGACGATTTCCGATGAAATCCTCAAGCGCGTCGTCGAAGGCTATCGCCGCATCCGCAACACGCTGCGCTTCCTGCTCGCCAATGTGTCCGATTTCGATGCGGGCAAGGATATGCTGCCGGTCGAGCAGTGGCTGGAAATCGACCGCTATGCCCTGGCGCTGACACGTGAACTGCAGGAAAGCTGCCGCGCCGATTACGATCGTTACGAATTCCACCGCGTCGTGCAGGCGCTGCAAACCTTCTGCTCGGAAGACCTCGGCGGCTTCTACCTAGATATCCTGAAGGATCGTCTATACACCACGGCGCCGAAATCGGCCGCCCGCCGCTCGGCCCAATCTGCGCTTTGGCACATCACGCAAAGCTTCGTCCGCCTGCTGGCGCCGATCACCTCATTCACTGCCGAAGAGGTATGGCAGGTGCTGGGCGGTAATGCCGATGATTCCGTGATGTTCCAGCTCTGGCACGACCTGCCCAAGCCGGAAGGCGAGGGCGAAATGCTCGCCAAGTGGGCGCTGATCCGCATGGCGCGGGCCGACGTGACCAAGGCCCTGGAAGCCCAGCGCGAAGCCGGAAAGATCGGTTCCGCGCTGCAGGCTGCCGTCGAGATCCGTTGTGCCGGCGAGAAATTCGAGGCGCTGGCGGCGCTCGGCGACGACCTGAAATTCGTCTTTATTTGTTCGTCGACCGCAGTCGTCAGGGATGAAACCGAGCAGGTCATCGCGACGCCGCTGGAACATGCGAAGTGTGAGCGCTGCTGGCATGTGCGCGAAGAAGTCGGTGCCAATGCCGAGCATCCGACCCTGTGCGGTCGTTGTGTCAGCAATCTGTATGGCGAGGGCGAGGCACGCAGCTGTGCCTAAGGCGGGGCTCTGGTATGGCCTTGCCAGTCTGGTCGTCGTGCTCGACCAGTTCAGCAAATGGATCGTCCTGAACCATATCGAATTCGGCCAGACGATCTATGTCGCACCGTTCTGGAACTGGGTGCTGACTTACAACACGGGCGCTGCCTTCAGTTTCCTGGCCGACCAGCCGGGCTGGCAGCGCTGGTTTTTCACGGCGCTGGCGCTTGCCGTCTCCGGCTGGATTGCACTGGAGTTGCGCAAGCACCCGGAGCAGAAACTGCTCTCGCTCGCCCTGGCGCTGGTCATGGGCGGGGCGCTGGGCAACGTGATCGACCGCGTGCGCTTCGGCGCGGTGGTCGATTTCATTCAATGGCATGCCGCCGGTTGGTACTGGCCGGCCTTCAACGTCGCCGACTCAGCCATTACCGTCGGCGCCATTTTGCTGGCTTTTTCGACGTTGACCACAACAGACAAGAAAGAGATTCCCCGATGAGCGACACCGTCCGTTCCGACAGCTACCTGACCCTGCATTACCGCATCACCGCGCTCGACGGCGAGGAGTTCCTGTCCACCTTCGACATGAGCCCGGCCACCCTGCAGATGGGTAGTGGCCAACTCGCCGAAAACCTCGAAAACGTGCTGATCGGCCTGCCGGCGCAGGAGCATTTCGTCTTCGAGCTGGAGCCGGAACAGGCCTTCGGCCAGCACAATCCGCGCCTCGTCGAGCGCCTCGCCCGCAGTGGTTTGCCAGCCGACATGGAACTCAAGGAGAACTCCGTCGTCGAATTCACCGCGCCCAACGGTGGCACCTTCGCCGGCTTCCTGCGCGAACTGGACGCCACGCACGCGCTCTTCGACTTCAACCACCCGATGGCGGGCAAGACAATCCGCTTCGAGGTAAAAATCATCGGAATCATGTAATGCAAATTCTCCTCGCCAACCCACGCGGCTTTTGCGCCGGCGTCGAGCGCGCCATCGCCATCGTCGAACGCGCCCTGGAAAAATTCGGCGCGCCGATCTATGTGCGGCACGAAGTCGTGCACAACAAGTTCGTCTGCGACGACCTGCGCGCCAAGGGGGCGGTTTTCATCGAGGAACTGGCCGAGGTGCCGGCTGGCAGCACCGTCATCTTCAGTGCGCACGGTGTTTCAAAGGCGGTACGTACCGAGGCTGAGGACCGAGGCCTCAAGGTCTTCGATGCCACCTGCCCGCTGGTCACCAAGGTACACGTCGAAGTCGGCAAGATGCGCAATCAGGCGCGGGAGGTCATCATGATCGGCCACAAGGGTCATCCGGAGGTCGAGGGCACCATGGGGCAGAGCCCGGATGGCATGTATCTCGTCGACACCGTGGAAGACGTTGCTCGCTTGCAAGTTCATGATCCCGCCCATCTTTCCTTCGTAACCCAGACCACCCTGTCGGTCGACGATGCCTCGGTGGTCATTGCCAAACTCAAAGAACAGTTCCCGCAAGTTCAGGGGCCGAAGAAGGACGACATCTGCTATGCGACGCAAAACCGCCAGGATTCAGTCAAGGACTTGGCCGGGGAATGCGACCTCGTTATCGTCGTCGGCAGCCCGAACAGTTCGAATTCCCGCCGGTTGAAGGAAGTCGCCATTGCGCGCGGCGTCGCTGCCTACCTGATCGACGGGCCAACGGAAATCGACCCGGCCTGGCTCGCCGGCAAGCAGAACATCGGCGTCACCGCCGGTGCATCAGCGCCGGAAATCCTCGTTCAGCGCGTCGTTGACCGCATCAGGGAACTGACGGGTGCGGAAGTCGGGCAACGGGCCGGGGTTGAGGAAGGGGTTTCGTTTCCACTGCCGAAGGGCTTGGCGTAATTTATGTGCGCCCGCAGCCTTGAACGGTCAGTCGATCGCCAAGGCTTGGGGCTAAATCGGCCGTAACCGGACTATTTCCAGCAATTGGCGGCCGTGCCAGCAGAACTGGATTTGGCGCCGGCGCTGTCGAGAGTAAGGAAGCCGCACGCTGGGTCCGACCAGCGTCCAGCCGCCGGCGTGGCAGTTATTGCATATGGCTGCGTATTGCCGTTCGCGTCCACGACATTCAGGGCTACCGTAATCTCGTATTTACGTTCGGCGTGCGAACTGCCACCCGACCAATTGGCATTTGCCCAGCCATCGTTTCTCTGGGCGCTGGAAATGACCACATACGCTCCCCGGTCAGAAAAATTCCGCTCCTGCAATTGGGCCATGTTCAGCATTGCTGCCCGGGCTTCGGCCCGGGCAGATCTGCGCACATAGTCCTGATAGGCAGGATAGGCGATGGTCGCCAGAATCCCCACGATCGCGACGACGATCATCAGTTCGATGAGAGTGAACCCGCTGACTCGGCTACGTTTTTGCATGTCTTGTCTCTGGTTACTGAGTGATCTGGCGCCAGTTCAGCCGTCCGGTTGCAGGGGGCGTCACGCTTGAGCAACCGCCGGTGATCGTCACGATATCGCAGGCACGCTTGACCTTCTTGCACGGGCGGCCCTTGATGAACGGATTGCAGCCGGCCGACGGGTCGGCGCGACCCTTGTCGGTATCGTAATAGATCCGTTTCGGATTTTGTCCGAGTTTCGTCGAGAGTTGCTTCCCGCTGGGGTGCTTGTTGGGAACGGCTACACCCCCAACAGTGAAGGAAAGACTGGTTGGCGTCGACGTGGTGCCAGTAGTGGTGACAGTAGTGTCGTAAAAGACGGCCTTGGAGTAGGCGCCACCGCTCAGGTAGTCGAGGTTGTAAGTCCAGTCGTAGGCACTGCCACCGCAGACGTCACCCGACGGCGTCAGGGTCACGAAAGTCAGCAACCCGCCTTCGAGAATTGGCAGAACCGACGAGATATAGCGTTCGCCGCTGTTGCCGGTGACCGCCGGATCGTTCTTCAGATCCAGCACCCAACCCAACTGCTGAGGTACCGCACCACTCGTCAAGGCCGGTGCCAGAGACGCCGGGCACGTTGCCGTCGCCGTGGTTGGCGCCGCAGGTGTCGCCGAGTATTGCGGCACGCAATCGGATTGCAGGCCATAAACGTCGGCGCCGCTGGTGGCCTTGGCCAAGCTAGCCTGCTTTTGCAGATCGCTGCGGCTGGTCACCCTGGTGCCGTCGTCCTTGTCCCAAATGCCGTAGAACGAATTGCCCGAGAATGGCGTCTGGTTATCGCTGTCATCGACGAACGACCCGGTTCCGAACATGACCATGAAACCGCCATTCGGGTGTGTCGTGACAATCGGGCTGCTGGTAATCTGCTCTCTCAGGGGCAGCGTATCACCCGTCACAGCGGTAAACAATGGCAGCGGCGTGCTGCCCGAACTGAAGGCGGACCCCCAGTTCGCAGGGTTGGCGTTGCTCACGTCGACCTTCCATACGTTGCCATAACGATCACCGGCGTACAGGTAGTCGACGACATTGTCGCTATCCTTGTCGATCCCGAAGACCGTCGACAGGCCGTTGGCCGGGCTGAGCGGTGCCGCACCCGCATTCGGCGCCGGCAGCCGGATCTTGTGATAGTTGGTCCCCAAGGTCCATGATTGGCCGCGGCCGGTGCCGGCATAGCCCGGTCCATCAACGTACAGGATATACAGATAGGCGTCGCCAGTCGTGCTGACGCTGCCGTCTGAATCGGTATTGTTGTAGCCATTGCCAAAGATCACGGCCCATTTGCCGTTATTCATTTTGCGGACTATCGGTTGCACGAACGTATGGCCAAGATCCGCGTCGTCACGGTCGTTGAATTCCCAGAGCACAAGGGATTTCGCCGATCCGCTGGCGAATGTCGAGGGGTCGGTGACATTCAGTGCGTAGACGCCCTGGCCGCCGGCATTGAGGCCACCGGTAACGATCGTCCGCCAGCACTTGGTCGCGTCGGAACTTGGCGTGCAGGTGGCGCTGCTCAGTTGCGCATCGGCAGCGACCGGGGTGCCATCGACATAATATTTGTGGGCGTAGTTGGTCCACGTCAATTGGTTCAACTTGGAGTACACCGCGGCCGGAACATAGGCGAGAACTTCCTTGCCGCTGTTGGCGGTCGCGCCAACCGTTGTTCCCCCATTGTCGGACAAGTCGGACGCATCGAAGGCATGCAGCATGCCGTCATTGCCGCCGGCGTAGAGCACGGGCGTGCGCGAAGCCACCGCTGCCGCATAGGCCTTGAAGGTCAGGTAATCGGCAGCTGGAACATTGGTGGCGCTGGGGTAGCGAACGTACAGTGGCGATGAATTGATGAAGTCGCCGAGCGATCCCTCTGGTGTGGTCAGCGCCGTTCCGTCGAGCAGGGTCAGCGAGCGCGGCACGCTGCGGCTACGCCAGTTGTAACCTATCGTGCCTTCGTTGCTGTTGTCCCCGGCAAGATAATTGACGCGATCAGGGCCGCGATTGTCGACGAGGCTGGAACCCGGGTCGCGATCGAGCAGATCCTGCTGGCGGGCGGAGAACCCGGTGCCGAAGGCCAGGCTTCCAGAAGAACTCGATGTCTGGAAGTCGCCGCCCTGCCGGCCAAGCGGGTCAGTGTCTGCCGTTCCGCTGGCCGTCAGGCCGTCATGGAAGGTCAGAATGCGGCGGTTTGCCCAATTACCGGAGCCGGTAGCATTCAGTGTCGTCGGGTTCAGGTATCTTGAGGCAGACCACGTCGGGGCGGTCGAAATGGACAGGTTGCTGTTCAGCGTATAAGCCCTGACGTCGCCGAACCAGCCGGCGGTGTTGTAAGTCGCGCTGAACAGGTTGGTGCCGTTGCCGGTACGCAGGTCACCCGTCGACACACCCACAGCCGAACCGGCGCCGGTTTGCGAGGCGATGGACGACAGCGCACCTCTGACCGCGGCGATCATGTCCGCCGGGTTGCCGGCCGGGAGCAGCCCCAACGGCCAGGCACCGGTATAGCCCGGCATTGTCTTCGACCAGTACAGGGGGTTGCCGCTGGAGTCGAAGGTAAAATCGCCGAGGGGAGGATTTTGCGGCGGCGGGTTGTTTACGCCGCCATATTTCGCTGCCAGCCAGTATTGGGAACCGGGCCAGCCGCTGCCTGGAGCGCCCTTGTCACCATATTCCTGAACGTCGATGACATAGGTCTTGGCCTTGATCAGATGACTGATACCTGCTGAGTCGGTGATCGTGCGGAAACCGTCTTTCGCCGCCCAGTAGGAAAGGCCGGACATATAGAAACTGGCGCTGCCGGAGAAGCCGAACGTGTTGGCCAGGTTGCTGTAGCCTTCCAGAGTGCCCAGTGCATTGGTCATCGTGGCGACGTTGATCGAGGAGTCACCCCCGAGGCTTCCCAGGTCTGACGTCTGGCTGTTGCCGGTGCATTGCCCTGCGCCATAGCTTGTGCTCGTGCCGCCAGGCAGGCGCTTGTCGCAGTGGGTATGGGTGTCGCCCATGGCGATGATGTAGTTTTTCTGACACCAGTATTGCACCGGATCGTCCCAGGTCGTGATAACCGGGAATCCGTCGCTGTTGCCGGCCGTCGCCCGGGTGTAGAAGGCCGTAGTCGGTGACGATCCACGCAGATACTTCAGCGTTTCATAATAAAGCTTGCCGACATTGTCATAAGTTTTGTAGTTTTGGGATACCGTTCCGAACTGGTTGACATAGTTGATGACGCCGGATTTGCTATAGGTAACGGAGGATGTCTGGGTTGTGCTCGGATCTGGGTTGGTCACCAGGGTGCCGTCCGCCGCATTCCATTCGGCAGCGGTATTGGTCACTGAGCCTCCGGAAGACGACCATTTGAGCGGGGCGACATACTTTGCCTTGGAACGCATCACCGCATTGTCGATGTCGTTCGCGTTGTAGTAGGAGAAGAGGCCGAAGCGCATTTTTTCGCCGTTACGCTGGACCTCGCCCACCGGCTTGTAGCTGCTGGTGCCGTACTTGACGCAGTTGGTTTCGCGTGATGTCCCGGTGGCCGGCGTCGGCTGGCAGACTTCGGCACGGACCTGATAGAGCGCACTGTTGCCGAAAGCCAGCGAATAATCGGAGTAGTACCAGAAGGCGTTGCTGGTGTCGGTGCCAGAGTACGAGGGAGTGTAGTAGAAGGTCGTGGTCGTCTGGGTATTGAAGGTGACTCGGCTTGGTGGATAGTACCGGTTTCCCGATCCTCCACGGCGGGTGCTGCTGTTGTTGTGGCTGGAATAGGTTGAACCCGAGGCGCTGAATGTCCAGGTTGAATTTGCACCACAATAACGCCCAGTGCCGTTACCGAGATCTCCTGTAGCATTTGGGATGCAAGTGATATTTCCAGTCGACGGGGACTGCAACGTACAAGTAATTGTGTATGGGCTGCTCGACGACATCGAACATGTATTCTGGTCGACGTTGGCAGTGTTTGAAGCCGTCGCGGTCTGTGTGTAGGTGCTGGCAGTGGCGCGCGTGGTCGTGGCAAAGGTCGAGTTGCCGAACGCGCCGAAATTGGAACAATAGAATGGCTGGGAGGACGTGCCACTGCCTGACCAGGCGTTGCACGAACCGACATTGCTTGCCGTATCGGTCAGGGTACAGTTGAAAGTGCTGCCCGAGACGCTTGGGTTCGTGCAGGTGACCGTGTCGGTGCTGGTCGTCGCGGCGTTGGACTTGGTGCCTGCCGTGCCTGTCGGTACTCCTGCCAGTGAGAAAACTCCGGAAAACGCGCCAAAGGTCGAACAGCGGTAGGGGTTGCTCTGGGTTCCGGCTCCGGTCCAGCTGGTGCAGGTACCGGTTGCGGCGGGCGTCGTTCGTGTAGCGAGGTTGCACGAAAAGGTGGTGCCGGACAATGTTGGGGATGAGCAGTCTGCAGTCGCGCTACCACTATCGCTTACCCGCATCTGCGTACCCAGCCCCTGATTGTCGATGGTCAGGGCAATCGTGGCGGCAAAGGGTGTAGCCGTGGCACCCTGATAGGTCTTCTGCGGGAAATTGCTGGTGCCGCCTTGTCCGCTTTGATAGGTTCTTTGCAGCACGGTTTGCGTGGCCGTATCCACGTAGCGGTCGCCGCCGGTCATCGCAAAGCGGAATTCGTCAAGGCCGGTCATGCTGGCCCAGTTCAGGAAATTGCCGCTCCACTGGCCGCTGCAGGCGTGGCTGGTTGCCTGCGCCGCTGGCGAAAACCAGCTGTTTGTGCTGTTGTAGGTATAGCACTTGTCGGGGTCGAAAAGGCCCAGATACGTATTGGTTTCGGAATAGTCGTTAGTCCCCTGATAGGCAGCGGTATTTGCCGTCGGGAATTCGACCGAGAGCGAGAACAGCACGTTGGGCGGTACGGCCGATTGCAGGAACAGCGGCGAGTCGCTCAAGGTGCCGGCGAGCGCCGGCAAGGCGCAGACTAGTCCAGCTAGGCCGAGCGACAGCGATTTCAGGTTGCGTGACATGGTGCGTTCCTCCGACATGTGCGAGGGGGATGATCAGTAGGTAAAGAGTTCGACGAGATTGACCCGGGTGTTCGGCAGGCGCCCGCGGCCCTGGGCGATGATCCGGAAGCAGGTACCGGTGTTGCTTGCGCCGCAAACCGTCGGGTTCTGCCAGATGACCAGGTAACGGGGCTGGCTGACGACGCCGGTAATTGCCGGCGAGTCGCTGCCGATCTGATTGAGCGGGGCGCCGGTGACGCTGCCGGAAAACAGGTCGAGGGTGGCGGCATTGAGTGTCGGGTCGCACGAGAAGCCGACCACCGACGTGCTGGAATAACACGAGGCGTCCGAAAGCGGGAATCTCTGGGTGCCGCCGCTCTGGAAACTGCCGGTGATCAGTATCTTCGCCTCATTGATCGCTGCTTCGGCGGCCTGCAGGGCGATTTCCTTGTCGCGGAAATTGCGCGCCATTTTTTCTTCCGAGGTGGTGGTCGCATAGACGCCAATGCCCAGGAGGGTCAGTACGACAAGGAAGATCAGCGCAGTGAGTAACGCGACGCCGCGTTGGCGCGGATGATCGGGTATCGATAGCGGGGAAGGGTGAGTCATATGCTGATTTCCCATGTCAGACAGGACAAAGGTTGCGCAGGGCGATGGTCGTGCTGGTGTGCCGCCGGGTCCGGCCATCGCTTGGCGTGGTGAAAATCATTCCAGCATCGCCGCTCGCAACGCTTGAATAGTCAGCCCCGAAATGGTTTATTTGCTGCGCCGAACGGTCGACGGCACTGGCGCCGGGTGTCCGGGCGATGATCGACAGCTTGACGCTGCGGATATTGTTGGGGGCAGAGATGCTCCCGCCGTGGATGTAGCGATTGACGATGCCGTCGGCGTCGTTGTCGTCGCCGTAGAGTATTTGCATGCTCTCGACCCCGGCCACCAGCGGCACATTGCCCCGGGTGGCAGCGTTGGTCGTGTAGCAAAACAGCGTCGGCTCGTTGTTGTTGTTCGCATCGGCAGCAACGAAGAACGTGTCTTCGGCCAGCACGTTCGGGGCCACCGGGTTGCCCAGGCAGTCGCGGATCGAGTTGTCGGTCGTGAACGGGGCGACCGGAAGGCCTTCGCCAAAGTACCTGACCTTGACGGCATCGCTGTTATTGGCAATCGTTACCGTCGATCCCACCAGGGTTGCCGCCGTCGGGCTGATGGTTGCCGGATCGTTGATGGTGGCGATGCGCTCGGTCGTGCTGTCGCAAAACCCCAGCCCCGGTGCCTTGGGGTTTTTGTAGCCGGCTTGCCGGAGGGAATGGGCGAGCAGGTCGAAGGCGATGCGCGAGGATTCCTGCGCCCGGGCGGCATCGGTCTGCGCCCGCTGCGTGCCCAGTCCGCCGAGGTAGGCCTGCAGCACCACCAGCGTCACCAGCAGGCCGATGACCAGCGCGACCATCAACTCGATAAGGGTAAAGCCCTTGGCTCGATTCGGGATCATGGCGATCATAGCTGTGTTACCAGACAAGTATCTTGTGCGCTGGCGCTGGCGGCACCGCCACTGCCGCCGCCGCCGGAAATGGCGACCCGGCCCTGCTCGTTCCAGCAGATTTTTACGGTCAACCGGCCGGAATTGTCGCAGGCAAAGTTGGCGGAATTTCCATCTGCTGGCGTGGAGTCAAGACAAACGACGCCCACTCCCTGCGGTAGCATCGCCAGATTTTGCCGCCAAAGTTCGTAGTCGGTCTGTGGTAAGGCGGTAGAAGAGAGGCTGGTAGTAGTGGTTGTTACAGGTGGGGTGCCGGTTGTCGTTGTCAGGGTGCTGACAGTCGTGGCGCAGCCTGTAGCCGTGAGGCAGTTTGAAGTAACTGCGCTGTTCGAAGGGAGAGCAGCATACGCAAAGGAGATATCGGGATTGGCGCTGATCATGTCGGCTATTGCAGTCAACTGCTGCGCGGCGATGGTCCGGTATTGCGAACTGGAGGTCATCTTGAGGCCGTTGGTCAGTAGCCCGAGCATGCCGAGCATGCCGAACGACAGGACAACAATAGCGATCAGCACCTCGAGCATGGTCACGCCATGTTGCGGGCTGCGGAGAGCAGGGGAGTTCATGATTGTCTTGTCCATCAACAATTGTCTATTCGCGAAGCGGTGGCGCGACCGGTGATCGGCATGGCCACCTGACGCCCCTTGGTATCGCCCGGCACGCACAGCTTGAACGTCCAGGTGCTGCCGCCCGTGACGCCGCCGTAGGGCTGGAAAATCAACGAAGCGGTATTCGACGGCCCGCTGGCTACCAAGGTGACGCCTCCATCCAGGGGCGGAACGTATTTGATGATTTCTCCAGGGGCATCCAGCGAGCCGTTGCCATTGGTGTCGACCCAGACGATGCGGCCGGCCGCCCAGTCGCTGCCAGTCGTCGCACATGACGTGGAGGAGGCGGCGATGCAGGCCTGTACCTGCCGACTGCGTGCGCCCGCCTCGCTGCGTGCCATCGAAAAATCGCTGACCAACTCATTGGCCTGTGCGGTCAGGCGGTTGCTGTTTACAAAGCTCCGGTAGCCAGGCACCGCCAGCAACAGGATGGTTGCAAGCACGAGAATGGTCATCATTAACTCGATCAGCGTGAAGCCGCGGATACTTCGCCGCTGCGAGTGGGTCAAGCCGGGAGTGAATCGATTAACGGTCATGGTCGGGATACTGGCGGTGAAACATGTTTTGGCAATGTTGTTTATAGTGCAATCCGGGTTGCTTGGGAACAATGGTCTTGACATACGGTTGTCGGAAAGCGATGGGCGGCAATTGCGATGAAGCAGTGCCTTGCGGCCGGGTTTCGTGGTTCGGGCGAGGTTTGGCGCGTTATTTTCTGATTTCACTGGTATTCCACTGCGCATGTTTCATTTTGTTTGATGGTGGAACGTGGTTTCCTGCAATTAATGCTGCGGCGGACCCGGTCGGGCGGATAGCTCGCCTGGAAGTGCATCTTGCCCCGCGAGGAGAGGCTGTCGTCGCCGACCACGAGGTGACTGCCGAGAGGCCGGTTGCCGTGCGGACGATAGACAAGCCGAAGGGCGGCGGTCTCCCGCGCGTTCCGAATGATGCGGCACCAGAGCTGGTGTCGGAGGTGGACACGGAAATTGCCGATTTCCGGGTGACTGGATTCATAATCCTTGCTCTGGAGGTCGATGATCAGGGTGTGCCAGGCAATGTCGAAGTGATCTATTCTGACCTGCCGGCCGAGACGGCCGAACTGCTGGCAAAAAGATTCACTGCGGCCAGGTTCAAACCGGCAGTGAAAGGTGGGCAAGTGACGGCGGCGTCGATTCTGATGCGTATCGATGTCGAGTGACGGAAATTCTGCAATTTTGAATTGCGGCCAATTCCGTACTTTGTTATCATTGTGCGCTTATATTTTTTGCTATCGGAAATACTTACATGGCCAACAGCGCACAAGCCCGCAAGCGCGCCCGTCAAGCTGACAAGCAGCGCTCCCACAACGCCAGCCTGCGTTCGACCCTGCGTACCGCGATCAAGCGTGTGCGCCAGGCTATCGACGCCGGCGACAAAGCCGCCGCTCAGGGTGTCTTTCAGCAGTCCGTTGCGGTCCTCGACCGCATCGCCGACAAGAAGATCATCCACAAGAACAAGGCTTCACGCACCAAGAGCCGCCTGTCAGCCCAGATCAAGGCGCTGGCTGCCGCCTAATCTTCGTGCGGCAAAAACAGAAAAGGCACCTTCGGGTGCCTTTTTGTTGAAACTTGCTCACAAAAGGCGGGCTGATTGACCTTGCGCCGTGAGAAGCGCAACTGCCTTTTTGTCGAAGGAGACGAAGGTTTCCCCGCCGAGCCAGTTCCCCTCGTCGGCAATGACGCCATCGGCGAAATCCCCGCCCGCTTCGAGCAGCAAAAGTCCAGCCTCTACGGCGGGCCGGTTTACTTCCACGTTTGCGACGACAAGCAGCGCACGGATTGCGTTGGCCGCGTCGGCGGGTTGGAGGTTATAGACTCTGAGCAGCACCCACACCAATTCGCACAGGCACGGTAACGCAACCGCAATCAATTCGGCATCGATCAAGACCTTGGCGGCGATGCTCGCTTGTGCGGGGTCGTCACACACGACAGCGCGAACAAGTACATTGGTGTCAACAACGACCCTCATTCTTTACCGGCCCAGGCTTGCGCGGTCGCTGTGTTGATTTCTTCAATGGTGGCAACTTTCCCTGTCCGGCCCGCGAGCAATCCGACGAAGCCATCAATCGTTCCGGCAGGCCGGGATGCTTTGAGTATGCCCCGACCATCCGGCAGTAAATCCAGCTCGATCTTTTCACCGGGCCTGATGCCGAGGTGTTGCAGCACGTCTTTTCTAAACGTCACTTGCCCTCGTGCGGTAACGGTCAGTGTGGTCATGGTGATGTCCTCATGGTTTCTTGATCGATGTACATTAAAGTAATGCAAAACTACATTACTGTCAATGTCGGGTGCACAAATTCCGAGAGCTGCGCCCGCCTGTGCTGGCAAGAACAAGGCTTTTCGCACCAAGAGCCGTCTGTCTGCCCAGATGGCTGTTGCTTGATCCTGGCTTGGCTTCAATTAAAGGCACCTGCGGGCGCCTTTTGTTTTGGCTCACTACGGTACATGATGTGAAATGTTGCTTGAACGAGGGTGTTCTATGAGAACGCATCAGGAAATTGATGAGCGTAGCCTTGCCCTCCACCGCTTGGTTGCAGAGCGAGTCATGCGTGATCCCGCTCTGTTGGAGAAGGCGCGAAAGACAGTGGTGCGATGGCGCGGGACGGTGAGCATTGCCTCTCAGCCCTATCTTGAGGAGTGGGAGCGCTTGATCGATCAGGGGGTCGAGGCTTGTTTGGCCATGGCTGTTGAAGATTCTCAGAAAGCTGCCGCTCTGCGCCAGTCGTCACCGTTTGCCGGTGTCCTGACTAATCGGGAGCGCTTTGCTTTTTTGAAAAGTTGGCAGCGCGAACATGAGGCGTAGAGAGCTTGAACATCTGATTCGCGCTGCCGCAGCGGAGCGGTGACTGATCAGTACGAAATCGTTGTGGTTGGTAGTCAATCTGATCTGGGTGCGGTGCCGGATGCGCCGGAGGTTTTGTTGCAATCGCGAGAGGCTGATTGCTATCCGCTGCATCGCCCGGACCTTGCCGACGTGATTGACGGAGCGATTGGAGAACTCTCGCCCTTTGATGAGCGATTTGGCTACTATGCTCAAGGAGTCGGTCCGGAAACCGCCATTCTTCCGGCAGGCTGGGAGGGGCGTTTCGTCAAGATTCAGAACGAAAATACCGATCTCAAAATTGGCTATTGCCTCGAGCCCCATGATCTCGCGGCTTCCAAACTTGCCGCGGGTCGAGACAAGGATTGGCCTTTTGTCGAGGCGATGCTCCGTCACAAAATCGTGGATGGCAGAGTTATTGAAGAACGGATTGCACTGTTGCCGATTTCCGACGAACGCAAGCAACGGTTATATGACTGGATTGGTGCGCAAAAGAAATTCTGAACCCCGTGCAGGGTTATTTCTTTCCGTCGAGCGAGCAGACGCCGTCGATGATCTGCAAGTCGTTGTCCTGCGCGAAGTTGAGCATGAAGCGGTAGGCCATCGGTTCGACTTCGCCTAGCCGGCCTTCGACGAACACGGCTTTTTCACCGTTGTAGTCACCGGGGCCGACATAGGGCGAGTACTTCATCTTGCGCTCGGCGCCGAAGGCGGACATGACGCCGCATAAACGTTCGGCCCAGTCGCTGGGGCGGAATTTCTTACCTTGTTTGGTGAGGCCAACGATGATGAAGGTGGTCGATTCTGGCGTTGTCATTGTTCCACTCTGCTTTTTCGGGCGTTGCGACCTTGTCTTGGCGCATTCTAGCAGAAGCGCCGAAACTGTGGCGTGTTCGCCATTATCATGGAATGGTCAGGCCTGATTCCGGGCGTCCGGAATCAGTCGGCTTGCTGCTGAAAGCCATGCTTCTCGTTCTATACAAGGGCCGGTTTTTCACTTAACATTCAGCTTACTGCAACTCTTTCGGGCGCTTCTTGAACCGTTGGGTGGCGATCGTTCCGGCGGCATTGGCCGCCGTTTTCGTTTTTTGGGGTTGCCTCATGTCGCATGTCATGAATACTTATGCCCGGTTGCCGGTGGCATTCAGCCACGGTCAGGGTAGCCGGATTACCGATACCGAGGGCAAGGAATACCTGGATGCATTGTCCGGGATTGCCGTTTCCACCCTCGGGCACGCCCATCCGAAACTTGTGTCGGCGATCGCCGCGCAGGCCGGGCGCATGCTGCATACCTCGAATCTGTATCGCATTCGCGAACAGGAACAACTCGCCGACAAGCTGGCAGCACTCTCGGGTATGCAGGAAATCTTCTTCTGCAATTCCGGCTGCGAAGCCAACGAGGCGGCGATCAAGCTGGCGCGTTTTTACGGCCACAAGAAGGGCATCGAAACGCCAACCATCATCGTCATGGAAAAAGCCTTTCACGGCAGGACCATGGCGACGCTGTCGGCCACCGGTAACCGCAAGGCGCAGGCCGGTTTCGAGCCACTGGTTTCCGGGTTCGTTCGTGTTCCCTACGACGATCTGGAGGCGATCAAGGCCGTTGCCGAGCACAACAAGAACATTGTCGCCGTGATGCTGGAAATCGTTCAGGGGGAAGGTGGCATTCATCTCGCCTCCAGCGAGTTCCAGACTGGCTTGCGCAAGTTGTGCGACGAACTCGGCTGGCTGCTGATTTGCGACGAAGTGCAGTGCGGCATGGCGCGTACCGGCAAATGGTTCGGCTATCAGCATGCCGGCATCCAGCCGGATATCGCGACGCTGGCCAAGGGGCTGGGTTCCGGCGTGCCGATCGGTGCCTGCATGGTCGGTGGCAAGGCGGCCGGGCTGTTCGGGCCGGGCAACCATGGCTCGACGTTCGGCGGCAATCCGCTGGCGTGTACCGCAGCGCTGACGACCATCGACACCATCGAGCAGGATGGCCTGATGGCGAATGCCGAGCGCGTTGGTGCGCTGATCCGCCAGCTGATGGCCGAGGCGCTGGCGGGGCTCAAGGGCGTCGTCGAGATTCGTGGCCAGGGCCTGATGATCGGTATCGAACTGAATCGCCCGTGTGGCGAACTGGTCGGCAAGGCCCTGGCGGCCGGGCTATTGATCAACGTGACGGCCGACAAGGTGGTTCGCCTGCTACCGCCGCTGACCTTCAGTGAAAATGAGGCCAGGGAACTGGTCGACCGCAGCGCCCCTCTGATCAAGGAATTTTTGGCGGCCTAAATCATGGCGATCAAACACTTTCTGCAATTCAAGGATTTCACGCGCGAAGAGTTCGAATATGTGTTCGAACGCACGCGCTGGATCAAGAACCAGTTCAAGTCCTACGAAAAGTACTGGCCGCTCAGCGACCGCACGCTGGTGATGATCTTCGAGAAGGCCAGTACGCGGACGCGGCTGTCCTTCGAGGCTGGCATGCAGCAACTGGGTGGTTCGGCGATCTATCTCAATACCCGCGACTCGCAACTGGGTCGCGGCGAGCCGGTCGAGGATGCGGCGCAGGTGATCTCGCGGATGAGCGACATCGTGATGATCCGCACCTTCGAGCAGGAAATCATCGAGCGTTTCGCCGCCAACTCGCGCGTGCCGGTGATCAACGGGCTGACCAACGAGTATCACCCGTGCCAGATCCTGGCCGACATCTACACCTACATCGAGCATCGCGGCTGCATCCAGGGCAAGACCGTGGCCTGGGTCGGCGACGCCAACAACATGTGCAATACCTGGCTGCAGGCGGCGCAGGTGCTGGATTTCACGGTGCATGTGTCGACCCCGCCAGGCTATGAAATAAATTCGGAACTGGTCGGCAAGATCGATAGCACGCGCTTCAAGGTGTTTGCCGATCCGATGGACGCCTGCCGTGGTGCCGACCTGGTGACGACTGACGTGTGGACTTCCATGGGTTTTGAGGCCGAGAACGAGGCACGGATCAAGGCTTTCGCCGACTGGTGCGTCGATGGTGACATGATGCGCGTGGCGAATCCCGAGGCCCTCTTTATGCACTGCCTGCCGGCGCATCGTGGCGAGGAAGTGACCGCCGAGGTAATCGACGGGCCGCAATCGGTAGTCTGGGAAGAGGCGGAAAATCGCTTGCACGTCCAGAAGGCGCTGATGGAATATTTGCTGCTGGGCCGCATTCAGGGCTGAGCGGCAGGATTAAACGAAACAAGGGAACAGAAATGAGCGACGTCAAAAAAGTGGTACTGGCCTATTCCGGCGGTCTCGATACCTCCGTTATCCTGAAGTGGCTGCAGGATACCTACCAGTGCGAAGTGGTGACCTTTACCGCCGATCTCGGCCAGGGCGAGGAACTCGAACCGGCGCGCGCCAAGGCGCTGCAGTTTGGCATCAAGCCGGAAAACATCTTCATCGACGACCTGCGCGAGGAGTTTGTCCGCGATTTCGTCTTCCCGATGTTCCGCTGCAACACCGTTTATGAAGGCGAGTACCTGCTCGGCACCTCGATTGCCCGCCCGCTGATCGCCAAGCGCCTGATCGAGATCGTCAATGCCACCGGCGCCGATGCCATTTCGCATGGCGCGACCGGCAAGGGCAACGACCAGGTACGCTTTGAACTCGGCGCCTATGCGCTGAAGCCGGGCATCAAGGTCATCGCCCCGTGGCGCGAGTGGGATCTGCTGTCACGCGAAAAGCTGATGGCCTACGCCGAGCAGCACGGCATTCCGGTCGACATGAAGCACAAGCAGGGTGGTTCGCCGTACTCGATGGACGCCAACCTGCTGCACATTTCCTACGAAGGCCGCCACTTGGAAAACCCGGCGGCCGAAGCCGAGGAGTCGATGTGGCGCTGGACGGTTTCCCCGGAAGCCGCACCGGACAAGGCTGAATACCTGGATATCGAATACGAGAAGGGCGACATCGTCGGCCTGAATGGTACGCGCATGAGCCCGGCGCAGGTGCTGGCGACGCTGAATCAGTTGGGCGGCAAGCACGGCATCGGTCGTCTCGATCTGGTCGAAAACCGTTACGTCGGCATGAAGTCGCGCGGCTGCTACGAAACCCCGGGCGGCACGATCATGTTGCGCGCCCACCGCGCCATCGAATCGGTCTGCCTTGATCGCGAAGTCGCCCACCTCAAGGACGACCTGATGCCGCGCTATGCCAGCCTGGTGTACAACGGCTACTGGTGGAGCCCTGAGCGTCAGGCGCTGCAGGTGCTGATCGACCACACCCAAGGCACGGTCAACGGCTTCGTCCGCGTCAAACTGTACAAGGGCAACGTCATCGTCGTCGGTCGCGACTCCAAGACCGATTCGCTGTTCGACCCGACCATCGCCACCTTCGAGGACGATGCCGGTGCCTACGACCAGAAGGATGCGGCCGGGTTCATCAAGCTCAACGCGTTGCGCATGCGCATTGCTGCAAACCTGCGCGCGAAGAAGGGGTTAGCTTAAGCGATGGAAGCCAACACCCTGTTCGGGTTTACCGAGGAGCAGCTTGCGGATTTCGGCGCAACCTGGGGGGTGGGCGCCTTCATCCTGTTCATGCTGTTCATCATCGGCGAGATCGCCTGGAAGTCGAAAGCCGGCAAGACGGGGACATTCGTACTTTTCTTCGTGCTGGCATTCGGCATGGTCGGTTTCATCGCCAAGGCAGTCATTCAAAAACTCTGGGGTATCTAAATGTCGCAATACGACAACGTTTCCGTGGTTAAAAAAGCCAACGTTTATTTCGACGGCAAGTGCGTCAGCCACACCGTGGTGCTGGCCGACGGCACCAAGAAGACAGTCGGCGTGATCTTGCCGTCCAGCCTGACCTTCAATACCGGCGCGCCGGAAATCATGGAAGGCGTCGGCGGTTCGTGCCGCGTCAAGTTGAAGGGCGAAAGCGAATGGACGACCTGGGGCGAAGGCCAGTCCTTCAACGTGCCGGGCAATTCCAGCTTCGAAATTTCCGTCGCCGACGGTGACGCCTATCATTACGTCTGCCACTTCGGGTAAGCGCCATGCCGAGCTTTGACTTCACCTCCGAAGCGGACATGGTGGCGTTGAAGAACGCCATCGACGTCACCTTGCGCCAGATCGACAATCGTTACGACTTCAAGGGCACCAGCGCCAAGGTTGAATTGAACGAGAAGGACAAGGTCATCACGCTGTGGGGAGATTCCGACTTCCAGCTCGACCAGATCAAGGACCTGCTGTTCCCGGCGATGGAAAAGAAGGAGAAGGAGAGCGTCAAGCGCCTCGATCACCAGAAGGTGATCAGCGTCTCCGGCAACAAGGTCAAGCAGGAAATGAAGATCAAGGACGGCATCGACAGCGATCTGGCGAAGAAGATCGTCAAGCTGGTCAAGGATGGCAAGCTGAAGGTCCAGGCATCGATCCAGGGTGATACGGTGCGCGTGCAAGGCGCCAAGCGCGACGACCTGCAGGGATGCATCGCATTGATCACTAAGTCGATAACCGATTTCCCGATCAAGTACGGCAATTTCCGAGACTGATCCGCCTGTTGCGGTCGACGTCCTGAAAAGGGCAAAAATTAAAACGGGCAGTTGAACTGCCCGTTTGGTTTTTCAGGCGCTTGGGTTCAGCGCTGCAGGCCCTCGATCCACACCGAGTAAAGTTGTTCGGAAAGCTGGCGCATCACCGGCAGGTGCTCGGCGATTTCCTTTTGCATGACTTCAGGCATTTGGACGCTGGACTGGTCGGCGACGGCAATCGCCTCGTCGGCCCATTGCCCGCACCAGGTGGCGATCATTTCCGGCGTCATCTCGACATGGCATTGCATGCCGAGATGCGGGCCGAGCGCGAACATCTGGTTGGCGCAGTGCATGTTGGCGAACAGGCGGGTGGCACCGGGCGGGATGCTGAAGGTTTCGCCGTGCCACTGGAAGACGGTGCCGGTCTTGCCGGCCCAGGCGCCGAGCCAGTGCCGGGCGCTAGCATTATTTTCGCTGCCGGCTTCGCCCCAGCCGATTTCCTTGACCGTATTTCTGGTGACTTGGCCGCCCAGGGCCTTGCTCATCAATTGCCCGCCCAGACAGTGGCCGATGACCGGAATATCTTTCGCCACGGCAGTGCGGATCAGGTTGCAAACGGGTTCGATCCACGGCAGCGGATCATTGACGCTCATCGGGCCGCCCATGAAACAAAGGCCGGAAAAGCCGTCGACCGCAGCCGGCACCGGATCGCCTTCATCGATGGCGATCAGGCGCCATGGAATCCCTTGCTGCTCAAGGAATATGGCAAAATAGCCCGGACCTTCGGTAGGAGAGTGGCGAAAGATGGCAACGGGTTGCATGGTGGCGAGAGTGACGAATAAATGAAGGGCCATTTTACGCGCTTCGCCCTGCTTCTCGGCCTTGTTTCGGGGTTCGCTGCCGCGCAGGATGTCGGCCTGGCCGGGGTGATGGGCAGCAAGGCTATGCTGATGATCAATGGCGGCGAACCGCAGGCGGTCGCCATCGGCCAGACGCTGGACGGGGTGAAGGTGCTTTCCGTTCAGGGCGATCAGGCTGTCGTCGAAATCGGCGGCAAGAAACGTCCGTTGCGTGTCGGCCAGCACGCCATCGGCACCGCATCCGGCGACGGTTCCGGAAAAGTCATCCTGAACGCCGACGGGCAGGGGCATTTCTACACCACGGGTACGATCAACGGGACCTCGGTACGCTTCATCGTCGATACCGGGGCGACCATGATTTCGCTCGGCGCTTCCGATGCCCGACGCATCGGTCTCGATCCCACACGCGGCGTGAAGGGCATGACTACCACCGCCAACGGCCAGGCGGTGGTGACCAAGATTCAGCTGGATACGGTGCGGGTCGGCGATATCACGCTGCATAACGTGGATGCCCTGATCCACCAGAGCGAAATGCCGATGGCGCTGCTCGGCATGAGTTTTCTGAACCGGATGGAAATGCAGCGTGATGGCAGTACCATGACACTTAAAAGAAGATTCTAGGAGAGAGACCATGCCGCAACGCGATCAGGAAATTGCCATGCTTCGGCGCGAAGTCGAGATGTTGATGAGCGAGCGGCAGGCCATTCTGCATGTGGTTGGCGCCTCGGCGGCGCTGATCGCCAGCCTCGACAGCAAGCGCCTGCCGCTCGGTGCCATCGAGGCGGCCGACATGGTGGCGACCTCGCTCAACCAGTTGTCCGAGGAAACCTTGCAGGATGCACTGTCGTCGGTCCATGCGGAAATCGAGGGCGACGCCGAAGCTGCATGAGTGTCGATCTTGACCGTCTGCGTGCGAGTCTGTTGCGTGAGCCGATCACCGGCCATTTTGTCCAAGAAGATGGCGGCGAAGGGTTGCCGCTGACGCCCGCCGCCGTCCTCTTTCCGATTGTCCTGCGCGATAACGGCCAGACCGTGCTGCTGACCCAGCGTACTGCGCATCTCAAGGATCACGCGGGCCAGATCAGTTTTCCCGGTGGGCGCGTCGAAGCGGAAGATGAATCACCGATCCATACCGCATTGCGCGAGACGGAAGAGGAAATCGGTCTCGCTCGCGAACATGTCGAGGTACTTGGCTTTCTGCCGGAATACCGTACCGGCACCGGTTTTCGGGTCACGCCGGTGGTCGCCCTGGTGACGCCGCCTTTCGAACTGGCGCTCGATCCCTTCGAGGTGGCGGAAGCGTTCGAAGTGCCGCTGGCTTTCCTGCTCGACCCGGCCAATCACAAACGGCATTCGCTGCACTACCGCGGTGCCCTGCGGCATTTCTTCGCCATGCCCTACGGCGATTATTTCATCTGGGGAGCGACGGCCGGCATGATCCGCTCGCTTACCGAACGCCTCGGCCTCCACGCTGCATGAGCTTGTGGTATGGTGGCGTTTTAGCACAAGAAGATAAGCCGAATCCGGCATCCCCCGGCACTACATGAGTCTTCTCTCGCTCATCGCAGTCTTTCTCATCGAGCAACTGCAACCCCTGAATTACCGCCGCGTGGTGGAAGAGCCGCTTGCGGCCTGGGCGGGCTTCATCGAATCCCGTTTCAACGCCGGCGAATATCGCCAGGGCGTGATTGCCTGGTGCCTTGCCGTGCTGGCGCCGGTGATTCTGATCACCGTGGTTTATGGGCTGCTTTACTCGGTTTCGCCCATCCTGGCCTTGTTGCTCAACATCGGCGTTCTCTATCTGACCATGGGGTTCCGCCAGTTCAGCCACCATTACACCGAAATCCATCTCGCGCTGCGCCTCGGCGATCTGCCGCGTGCCCGGCACCTGTTGGCCGAGTGGCAGGGGCGTTCGGCTGACGACCTCGGGTCGCAGGAAATCGCCCGCCTGACTATCGAAACGGCGCTTGCTGCCGCGCACCGCCACGTGTTTGGCGTGCTGCTTTGCTTTGTCGTATTGCCGGGGCCGTGTGGTGCGGTGCTTTACCGCATGGCAGCAGTAATCAAGGATCGCTGGGAGGGCAAAAATGCTGCGGAGCACAATGATTTCTCCGCGTTTTCCCGTCAGGTTTTCGGTATCATCGATTGGTTGCCGTTGCGGGCGACCGCATCTGCCTTCGCCATCGTCGGCGATTTCGAGGATGCGGTTTATTGCTGGCGCACCCAGGCCGGCCAATGGCCGGATCGTGATCTCGGTATCGTGCTGGCCAGTGGTGCCGGTGCGCTCGGGGTGCAACTCGGCATGCCGCTCGCCGAAGGTGTCGAAGTGAGCAATCGTGCGGAACTGGGTCTAGGTGATCCGGCCGATGTCGATTTCATGCAAAGCGCCGTCGGACTCGTCTGGCGGGCCACGGTGCTGTGGATGTTGTTGCTCTTTTTGTTGGAGTTCGCCAGTTTGGTGGGCTGAATAATTTTTATCAGGAGGTTTACATGAGCAGAGAAGTTGTCGTTCTGAGCGCAGTCCGTTCCGCTATCGGTACTTTTGGTGGCTCCCTGGCCGATTTCGAAGCCAGCGAACTGGCCGGCATCGTCATGAAGGAATCCGTTGCCCGCTCCGGTGTCGATCCCCAGCAGATCAATTACGTCACTGTCGGCAACTGTATGCCGACCGATTCCCGCTACGCCTACGTTTCCCGCGTCGCCTCCATCCAGGCCGGTCTGCCGATGGAATCCGTCGCCATGCAGGTCAGCCGCCTGTGCTCCTCCGGCCTGCAGGGCATTGTCACCACCGCCCAGAACATCATGCTGGGCGATGCTGACTACGGTATCGGCGGCGGTGTCGAAGTCATGTCCAAGGCGGCCTACATGCTGCCGGCGCTGCGCAACGGCGCCCGCATGGGCGACACCAAGGCTATCGACTCCATGGTTGCCGTGCTGACCGACCCGTTCGGCGTCGGTCATATGGGTATCACCGCCGAGAATCTGGCAGCCAAGCATGGCTTCACCCGCGAGCAGCAGGATGCCTTCGCCGTCGAATCCCAGCGTCGTGCCACCGCCGCCATCGCGGCCGGTCACTTCAAGTCGCAGATCGTGCCGATCGTCAAGCAGACCCGCAAGGGTGAAGTCGTGTTTGATACCGACGAGCACGTCAAGTCCAACACCACGCTGGAAAGCCTGGCCAAGATGAAGCCGGCGTTCAAGAAGGATGGTACCGTTACCGCCGGTAACGCCTCCGGCATCAACGACGGCGCTGCTTTCTTCGTCCTGGCTGCCGCTGACGTCGCCGCCAAGGCTGGCTACAAGGCCCGTGCCCGCATCGCTGGTTACGCCGTTGCCGGTGTGCCGAACGATGTCATGGGCGAAGGTCCGATTCCGGCAACCAGACTGGCCCTGAAGAAGGCTGGCCTGACGCTGGACCAGATGGATGTTATCGAATCCAACGAAGCTTTCGCCGCGCAAGCGCTGACGGTTTCCAAGGTGCTCGGGCTCGATCCGGCCAAGACCAATCCGAATGGCGGCGCCATCGCTCTCGGCCACCCGGTCGGCTGTTCCGGTGCCTTCATTGCCACCAAGGCCCTGTACGAACTGGAACGTGTCGCTGGCAAATATGCCCTCGTCACCATGTGTATCGGTGGCGGCCAAGGTATTGCCGTGATTCTCGAACGCGCCTGATCGCTTCGGTTTCAGGTCATGGAAACCCGCCGGAGCGATCCGGCGGGTTTTTTATTTGCACCACTTTGAAATGGCGTGCACCGAAAAGGGGCGCAGTGGCTGATCATGAAAATGTAATCCACTGATTTGTCGTGATATTCACCGATGGCATGGAACCTGCTGAATTCCTGCCGAGAGCATCCTCAGCGACGAGTCCAACATGAACTTCTATAACGAAATGATGGACGCCAATGGCGGCGTCCGTGCTCATTACAAGCGTTACGATGACTGGCTAAAGGCGACACCGCCCGAGCGCATCGCCCGCAAGCGGGCCGAGGCCGATCTGGCCTTTCATCGGGTCGGTATTACCTTCGCGGTCTATGGCGAGGAGTCGGGCAAGGAGCGCCTGATCCCCTTCGACATCATCCCGCGCATCATTCCCTCGGCGGAATGGAAATCGCTGCAGTCCGGCCTGCGCCAGCGCGTCAAGGCGCTGAACATGTTCCTCGACGACATCTACCACGACCAGGAAATTCTCAAGGCCGGCAAGATTCCGGCCGAGCAGGTGCTGAACAACGCACAGTACCGGCCCGACATGAAGGGCGTGGACGTCCCCGGCGGTATCTACGCGCACATTGCGGGGGTCGATGTGGTGCGCGCCGGCGCCGGTGAACTCTATGTGCTGGAAGACAACCTGCGCGTGCCGTCCGGTGTTTCCTACATGCTGGAAGACCGCAAGATGATGATGCGGCTGTTCCCCGAATTATTTGCCAAGAACAAGGTGGCGCCGGTTCAGCACTACCCGGACATGCTTCTGGAAAAACTGCGCGCCGTCGCACCCAAGGGGGTCAGCGACCCGACGGTGGTCGTGCTGACGCCCGGTGCCTACAACAGCGCCTATTTCGAACATACCTTCCTGGCGCAGCAGATGGGCGTCGAACTGGTCGAGGGCCGCGATCTCTTCGTCAAGGACGAAGTGGTCTACATGCGCACGACGCAGGGACCGCAGCGTGTCGATGTGATCTACCGGCGCATTGACGACGACTACATGGACCCGCAGGCTTTCCGTCCGGAATCGACGCTCGGCGTGCCGGGCATCCTGAAAGCCTACCAGGCCGGCAACGTGACGCTGGCCAATGCCATCGGCACCGGCGTCGCCGACGACAAGTCGATCTACCCCTACGTGCCGGAAATGATCCGCTTCTACCTCGGCGAGGAGCCGACCCTGAACAACGTGCCGACCTTCATGTGCCGCAAGCCGGAAGACCTCAAATACGTGCTGGCGAACCTGCCGGAACTGGTGGTAAAGGAAGTCCATGGGGCCGGCGGCTACGGCATGCTGGTCGGGCCGGCCTCGACCAAGGAACAGATCGAGCATTTCCGCCAGTTACTGATCGCCAAGCCGGAGGGCTACATCGCCCAGCCGACGCTGGCGTTGTCCAATTGCCCGACCTTCGTCGAGCAAGGCATCGCACCGCGCCACCTCGATCTGCGGCCTTTCGTACTCTCTTCGGGCGACTGTGTGAACATGGTGCCGGGCGGCCTGACCCGGGTTGCCCTGACCGAGGGCTCGCTGGTCGTCAATTCGTCGCAGGGCGGCGGCACCAAAGACACCTGGGTTCTGGAGGATTGATCATGCTATCCCGTACTGCCGACCACCTTTTCTGGATGTCCCGCTACATGGAGCGGGCCGAGAACCTGGCGCGCCTGCTCGATGTGACGTGGCAGATGTCGCTGGTGCCGCAATCGCTGGAAGCGGTCAACCAGAGCTGGAATGCCATCATTGCCCTGAACAGCCTGGAAGAGGCCTATGCGGCCAAGTATTCGACGGTCAACGCCGAAAACGTGCTGCGTTTCATGGTCAGCGACCCTGACAACTACGCCTCGATCCACAGTTGCCTGCGCCTGGCGCGCGAGAACGCCCATGCCGTGCGTGGCACGATCACCACGGAAATGTGGGAAACCCTGAATTCGACCTGGCTGGAAGCGCGCGAGAAGACCTTCGAGCAAATCTGGGGCGCCGGCATCGGCGACTTCTTCGAATGGGTCAAGATGCGCTCTTCATTGACGCGCGGCACCACGCTGGGCACGCTGTTGCAGGACGAGTCCTACAACTTCATCCGCATCGGCACCTTGCTGGAACGGGCCGACAACACGGCGCGCATTCTGGACGTCAAGTACCATGTGCTGCGCACGCATGAAGACGAAGGCGCCACCGATTTCTACGAATGGGGCGCGCTGCTGCGTTCTGTCTCGGCCTTCGAGGTCTATCGCAAGGTATTCCGCGATGTCATCACGCCGGAGCGTGTTGCCGAGTTGCTGATTCTCCACAAAGACATGCCGCGCTCGCTGCACTTCTGCATGAACAGCGTGATCAAGAACCTCGATCTGATCGCCAACCGCCAGTCCGGTGAAACGACCCGCCAGGCCGGCCTGCTTCATGCCCAACTGCACTATGGCCGGATCGAGGACATCCTGGAGCAGGGCTTGCACGAATGGCTGACCGACTTCATGGACCGTATCTACATGCTGGGCGACGGTATCAGCAAGGACTTCCTGGTGCCGATGTCGGAAGCTGCTTGAGGAACGGGGCGTGACCTATTGCGTGGCCATGCGTCTCGACGCTGGCCTCGTTTTCCTCTCCGACTCGCGGACCAACGCCGGCGTCGATCACATCAACACCTTCCGCAAGATGCACGTCTTCGAGAAGCCGGGCGAGCGGGTGCTGGTGCTGATGACCTCGGGCAACCTGTCGATCAGCCAGTCGGTGGTCAATACCCTGCGCGAAAAGCTGGAGTCGTCGCGCGGCAGCAACCTGCACAAGGTCAGGAACATGTTCGAGGCGGCCAAGCACGTCGGTGACTGCCTGCGCGAGGTGCATGCACGCGATGCCGAGGCGCTCAGGAAATTCGGCGTCGATTTCGCGTCGTCGTTGATCCTCGGCGGCCAGATCAAGGGCGAGGAGCAGCGCGTCTTCAACATCTACGCCGCCGGCAATTTCATCGAGGCGACACCCGAGACGCCGTATTTCCAGATCGGCGAGTCGAAGTACGGCAAGCCAATCATCGACCGGGTGATCGGCGCGCGGACATCGCTCGACGAAGCCGCCAAATGCGCGCTGATCTCGATGGACTCGACCATCCGCTCCAACCTGTCGGTCGGCCTGCCGCTCGATCTCGTCATTTACGAAAACGATACGCTGAAGGTCGGCCGCCACATCAACATCACGCAGGACAGCGCCTATTACGGGCAGATCCGCAAGCAGTGGGGCGAGCAGCTCCGGCAGGGTTTCGCCGCGCTGCCTGCGCCGGACTGGAACGCGCTCTAGCCAAGCATCCCGCGTTCGCGGATGAAGGCGATGATCTGCTCCAGGCCCTCGCCGGTCTTCAGGTTGGAGAAAACGAAGGGCCGCGCGCCGCGCTGCGCCCTGGCGTCGTGCGCCATGACCTCCAGCGAGGCGCCGACCATCGGCGCCAAGTCAATCTTGTTGATGATCAGCAGGTCGGACTTGGTGATGCCTGGGCCACCCTTGCGCGGAATCTTCTCGCCGGCGGCGACGTCGATGACGTAAAGGGTGAGGTCGGAGAGCTCAGGCGAGAAGGTCGCCGCCAGGTTGTCGCCGCCCGATTCGACGAGGATCAGTTCGACGCCGGGGAAGGCGCGCTGCAGGCGGTCGACTGCCTCAAGGTTGATCGAGGCATCCTCGCGGATCGCCGTGTGCGGGCAGCCGCCGGTTTCGACGCCGATGATGCGTTCTGGCGCCAGCGCCGAATGATTGACCAGGAATTTCGCGTCCTCAGCGGTGTAGATGTCGTTGGTGACGACGGCCATGTCGATCTGCTCGCGCAGGGCCTGGCACAGCGCCAGTGTCAGGGCGGTCTTGCCGGAACCGACGGGGCCGCCGATGCCGACTCTCAAGGCTTGCTTGCTCATGTTTTTCCTAGGATCTGAAAAGACGGGAATACTGGGTTTCGTGGCGGGTGCAGGCGATTGCGAAGGCCGGCGTGAAGTTGGACCATTCGGTTTCGGGCAGTTTCCGGGCGTCGACCGCAACCGCCGGAATCCGGCCGCCGAGTTCGGCGAGCAGGCGCTGGCCGGCGGCCTGGCCGAGCGGCACCGCCTTCAGCGCGGCCATCACCTGGTTCTCGGCCCACGACCACAGGTAGGCGGTCAACGCCGCCTGCGGGTCGTTGTTCCAGGTGGCGGCAATGCCTGCCCAGACCGTGGGAAAGGCCAGCTCGGGCTGGTCTTCGAGCAGTGTGGCGATGTCGGCCAGCGCCTCGTCGCGCAGGTCGCGCAGCAAACGGCGCATGGAAAAGCCCATCTGGGCCGTTTCCGCCCGCAGTTCGGCAGATTCGCGACTGGCCAGGAATTCGCCGTTGAGACGGGTGATTTCCGCTACGTCGGTTGCGGTCCACGCCGCCATCAGGGCCAAAACCAGCGGCGCTTCGTAGCGGCCGATCCCGTGCCGGAGCAGGTCGGCGATCCAGCGGCCGGCCGTCGCCTCGTCGCGGATGACTCCCGATTCGACGGCCCATTCAAGCCCCTGCGAATAGGTGTACGCGCCGACCGGCAGCGCCGGGCTGGCCAGTTGCAGCAGGCGAACGAGTTGCAGTGAGGCGTTCAACGCGGCTTGAACTGGTGGATCTTCGGCACCGAGCGATGCGGGCCGTGGCCGGGGTCGTGTAGCGCGGCGTGTTCGTCGTCGTGATCGTGGTTATGGTGATGGCCGCCGTAGGCGCCGGATTCCGGCTGGAACGGCGCTTCGGTTTCGCTTACCGTGCAGCCTAGACCCTTCGCCATTTCGGCCAGCACATGGTCGGTCTGGAAACGCAGCTTGCCGCCGTGGTCGGTCGGCAGAATCTGCACCGGCACGTGGCGGTTGCCGAGGTGGTAGGCGGCGCGGGCGAACAGTAGCGGGCTGTCGGCGACGGCCTCGATCAGCCTTTCGGGGGCGGCGAGGATTTCGACGATGGCCGCGCCATCTTCCTCCGCCAGTCGGTCGCCACCGTGCAGATGGTCGCCGCGTTCGAGGAAGATGCCGGCCTCGGCGCCGGAAGCGAGCTTCACCTTGAGGCGGCTGCGCTTGCGTTCGTCGTAGGCGAGGGCGACCGAGTCGGTGGCGGGGGCGGTGGTGCGGCGGTTGAGGATCAGCATGTCAGAACAGGAAGTAGCGTTGGGCCAGCGGCAGTTCGGTCGCCGGTTCGCAGACGAGATGCACGCCGTCGGCCTTGACGACGTAGGTTTCGGGATCGACGGTGATCTCCGGCGTTGTGCCGTTATGCACCATGTCGGACTTCTGCAGTGTGCGCGTACCGGAGACGGCGACCAGGGTTTTTTGCAGTTTCAGCGCGTGGACTGCGGGATTCGCCAGTGCTGCCTGCGAGACGAAGGTCACCGAGGTTTTCAGCGCCTTGCCAAAGCTGCCGAACATCGGCCGGTAATGCACCGGTTGCGGCGTCGGGATCGAGGCGTTGGGGTCGCCCATGGCGGCGGCGGCGATCATGCCACCTTTCAGAATCAGCGACGGTTTGACGCCGAAGAAGGCCGGCTTCCACAGCACGAGGTCGGCCAGTTTGCCGACTTCGATGGAGCCGACGGTATGGGCGATGCCGTGGGTCAGCGCCGGGTTGATGGTGTATTTGGCGATGTAGCGCTTGACCCGGAAGTTGTCGTTGCGGGCGTTGTCTTCCGGCAACGACCCGCGTTGCAGCTTCATCTTGTGCGCCGCCTGCCAGGTGCGGATGATCACCTCGCCGACGCGGCCCATCGCCTGCGAATCGGAAGACATCATCGAGAACACCCCGAGGTCGTGCAGGATGTCCTCGGCGGCAATGGTTTCGCGGCGGATGCGCGATTCGGCAAAGGCGATATCCTCGGCAATGCTCGGGTCGAGGTGGTGGCAGACCATCAACATGTCGAGATGCTCGTCGATGGTGTTCACCGTGTAGGGCATGGTCGGGTTGGTCGAGCTGGGCAGCACGTTGGGCAGCCCGGCCGCCTTGATGATGTCCGGCGCGTGGCCGCCGCCGGCGCCTTCGGTGTGGAAGGTGTGGATGGTGCGGCCCTTGAAGGCGGCTATGGTGGCCTCGACAAAGCCCGATTCGTTGAGCGTGTCGGTATGGATGGCGACCTGCACGTCCATCTCGTCGGCGACGCTCAGGCAGCAGTCGATGGCGGCCGGTGTCGTGCCCCAGTCTTCATGCAGCTTGAGGCCGATGACGCCGGCCTCGACCTGTTCGCGCAGTGCTTCCGGCAGGCTGGCGTTGCCCTTGCCGAGAAAGCCGAGATTCATCGGGAAGGCATCCGCGGCTTCGAGCATGAGGTGGATGTGCCACGGCCCCGGCGTGCAGGTGGTGGCGAAAGTGCCGGTGGCCGGCCCTGTCCCGCCGCCGATCATCGTCGTCACGCCGGAATAGAGCGCCTCGTCGATCTGCTGCGGGCAGATGAAATGAATATGGCTGTCGATGCCGCCGGCCGTGACGATCATGCCTTCGCCGGCAATGACTTCGGTGCCCGGGCCGATGACGATGGTGACGCCCGGCTGGATGTCCGGGTTGCCGGCCTTCCCGATGGCGGCGATGCGGCCGTCCTTGAGGCCGATGTCGGCCTTGACGATGCCGGTCACCGCGTCGACGATCAGCGCATTGGTGATCACGGTATCGACCGTTTCAGCGGAAACGCGCTGGCTCTGCCCCATGCCGTCGCGGATGACCTTGCCGCCGCCGAATTTCACTTCCTCGCCGTAGATCGTGTAGTCCTTCTCGACCTCGATGATCAGTTCGGTATCGGCCAGGCGCAGGCGGTCGCCGGTCGTCGGGCCGAACATTTCGGCGTAGGCCTGACGGGTAATTTTATTGGCCATCAGAGCGCTCCTTGCACCAAACCACGGAAGCCGTAAACCTTGCGGTCACCGGCCAACGCCACTAGTTGCACGGTCCGCGTCTGGCCCGGCTCGAAGCGTACGGCGGTGCCGGCGGCGATGTCGAGGCGGAAGCCGCGGGCGGCGTCGCGGTCGAAGCTTAGGCCGGCGTTGGTCTCAAAGAAGTGGTAGTGCGAGCCGACCTGGATCGGCCGGTCGCCAGTGTTGGCGACGACCAGCGTGATCGTCGGGCGGCCGGCGTTGAGTTCGAGTTCGCCGGGTTCGGCGAGGAGTTCTCCGGGGATCATGTCAGCACCTCAAACGATGGGGTTATGCACGGTGACCAGCTTGGTACCGTCCGGAAAGGTAGCTTCGACCTGGATTTCCGGGATCAGCTCGGCGATGCCATCCATCACGTCGGCACGGCTCAGCACCTGCGTGCCGGCGTGCATCAACTCGGCGACGGTCCTGCCTTCGCGGGCACCTTCCATGATCGCGCAAGTAATCAGCGCCACAGCTTCCGGATAATTCAGCTTCAGGCCCCTGGCCTGGCGCCGTTCGGCGAGCAGGCCGGCGGTGAAGATCAGCAGCTTGTCTTTTTCGCGGGGTGTCAGTTCCATGAAGACTCCTCAGGTATCCCAGATTCTGGGCAAAATTGCCGGTCGACCGCAGCAGGCCGGGCGCAGGACTTCCCACAGCGCGGAAAACCAGTCACGGGCGGCCTCGCTGCTGTCGCCGAGATAGCGGGCGACGAGGATGCCGGGCAAGGCGCTGAGGCCATGATTGGCACCATCGGCGGGGGCGATCCGGCGGCAGGCTTCGAGCAGTGCGGCGGCCTGTTGCGGCAATTCGGGAAAACTGGCCAGCAAAGTGCCGCAGACCGTCTTGCCAGCCCAGCCTGCCGGGCTGGTAAGCATCGGGTCATTACCGAAAAAACCGCCACGTTCCAGCCAGATCGGCAGCTTGTTCCGGTCGACCCGGTAAAACAGGTCAAAACTGCCCCTGGCGAAACGTTCGCCGGCGGCGGCACGGCCGAGGCAGAGGATATCCCACCCGATGTAGCGACTGCTGGCAGCTAGAGAAACGCGGGTTTCCATGCGCGCCCTGGCGCCGTCGAAGATGATGGCTTCCTGCGGTAGCCATTCCAGCGTGGCATCGTCGGCTACTGTCAGATCGATTTTCTGCGAGGCCTCAGCGCCGCCACTGCGATACCACTTGCCGGCGCCCGGTGTGGTCAGTTGAGCTTGGGCGCCCAAGTCGACGCTGACCGAAATTGCCAGATGGTCGCCCCCAACGATCCCGGACGGTGGATGTAGCAGGATGGTTTGGCAAACTGCTTCACCCTCCGGGTAGAGCGCCTTCTGGACCCGTAACGGCCCACAATGCTGGTTCTCACATAACACAGTCCGCCCGCCGGTACGGGCAAAGCCAAGATGCAATTCGGCATGCCAGGCAGGCGGCAAGTCCTGCAGCGTCAATGGAAGGCGCGATGTCATGGCCGGATTATCCGGGAAAGCGGCAGCGGCAGGAAATACGCAGGAATGCGCAGTTCTGATGTTCGCTCTGGAGGCCTCGGTAGCGGATGATGAATCTTGCCGTTTGGCATATTCCGGGTATGGTAAATGCTTATGTAAGTGGTCGATCGACCATCGAAAGGGCAGCGCATGCAATCGCCGATCCAGGCTTACCTCGATAATCTCCATGCGCGACTCGCGTCTGTGCAGGATGGCGAACTGGCGAATTACATCCCTGAATTGAGCAAGGCAGATCCTTCCTGGTTCAGCATTTCCCTTGTCACCATGGACGGTATGGTCTATTCGACCGGGGATTCGGAACAGAGATTCACCATCCAGTCGATTTCCAAACCCTTCGTCTTCGCCACCGCGCTGGCGGACCGAGGCGTTGACTTCGTTACGGCAAAGGTGGGTGTCGAGCCGAGCGGCGACGCCTTCAACTCGATCAGCCTGAATCCCAAAACTGGTGCGCCGCTCAATCCAATGATCAATGCTGGTGCAATCGCGGCAGCCAGTCTTGTCGCGGGAGATTCACCGAATGTCCAATGGCAAAGAATTCTTGGTTCGCTGAGCGCCTTCGTCGGCCGTGATCTGGATATGGATGAGGATGTATACCGTTCGGAGAGCGACACCGGCTTTCGCAACCGGGCCATTGCCTGGATGCTAAAGAATTTCGGGATCATCGACGGCGATCCGATGGCCTCCCTCGAGAATTATTTCCGGCAGTGCTCGCTTCTGGTGGACTGCCGTGATCTCGCCTTCATGGCGGCGACGCTGGCCAATGGCGGCATGCACCCGATTACCGGGCGGCGCGCCTTGCCTGCTGAACACGTAGAGCGCGTGCTGAGTGTGATGGCAACCTGCGGCATGTATGATTTTGCCGGCAGTTGGCTTTACGAGGTCGGCATGCCCGCCAAGAGCGGTGTCGGCGGCGGCATTATCGCGGTCCTCCCGGGGCGTTTCGGGATTGGCATTTTTTCGCCGCGCCTCGACCCGAAAGGCAATAGCGTGCGCGGTATCGAGGTCTGCCGGCACCTCTCGAAAGACTTTGGCCTGCATGTATTCAACCGCGCTGGCGAACCTGGCATGGCGCTTGGCCGGATCTACACGGCAGCCCAGGCGCCATCCAAGCGCCAGCCATCGCCGGAAATGCGCAGCTATCTCCACGATCATGCGCATCGAATCAAGTATTTGTGTCTGCATGGCTATCTGGCTGTCGATGGGGTGGAGTATGTCATTCGCCGGATGATCGAAATGGCGGTGGACAGTACCTGCTTCATTCTCGACATGCATCAGGTCGACGGCATTTCGGAAAGTGCCGCCCGTTTGCTCAACGATGTGCGCCTGCGATTTGCCCGGGACAATATTGCCGTGGTCTTTTCCAGGATTCACGGTCGTTCCGTGATCAAGCATTTCCTCAGCACAACTTCACCGAAGACTGATCGCGGCTATTTGAGTTTCGAAGACAACGATCTTGCCGCCGAGTGGTGCGAGAACCGCCTGCTCGGTGATTCCGTGCCGACAATCGAGGGTCCGGTTGGGCTGGCCGATTGCGTGATGCTGAAGGGCTTGCCGCCGGAATTGTTGGCGCAGGTCGAGCAGGTGGCCACCGTTAGGCAGTTTGCCCAAGGCGAAGCGATCCTGACAGCCGGCCAGTCCGCAGATGGCCGCGTCTTTTTCATCGACAAGGGATACGTGAGCATCCTTGTCCCGCTCCAGGATGGCGCCCATCAGCGCATTGCTTCGCTCGGCCCCGGCATGAGTTTTGGCGAAATGGTCCTGCTCGGTCAAACGGCCCGCAGCGCTACCGTGGTGGCCGATTGCAAGGTCGAGTGCTGGGTGCTGGCGGCCGACGATATTGATCGCCTGGCACGCGACGCACCGCTGCTTAGAATTACCCTGCTTCAAAATATTTCCCGCGACATGGCGGAAAAGCTCAAGCGGGCCACCCATTGGATTGCTGCGCTTGCCTGACCGAGCAAAATTTCGAGTATTCTGAGCTAACGGGTGGCGCAAGGAAACCAACTTCTCTGTTGAATGTTTTACAGGAGCGCAACATGTTGAGAATCGTGCTGATGGTCTATGTGTTCCTGGCGGGCCAGGTCATGGCCAATGAACTCCCGATTGGGTATGTTAAGAGCGTCACGGGCGAAGCCTCGATCACGACCGGCGAACAAAAGATCAAGGCCGAGGTCGGTTCCCCGATTCACCAGGGGAGTGTTCTTCAAACCGGCAAAAAGAGCAGCATGGGCGTTACCTTCAAGGATGAGACCGTGATCTCGTTCGGTGCCGATACGCTCTTTACGGTCGACGAATATTTGTATTCGCCGGCCCAGGGAAAATTGAAGTTCAGCAGCAAGCTGGCCAAAGGGAGCCTCAACTATGTCTCCGGGGTCATCGAAAAACTGAAGCCGGATGCCGTATCGGTTGGAACGCCCTCGGGAATCATCGGGGTCCGCGGCACGCAGTTTCTCCTCAAGGTTGAAGAATGAAAACGCTGCTGCCGCATCGAAATGCAATTGCCCTCAGCTATTGCGCATTCCTGTTGCTCGTGCTGCTACTGGGCGGGTGTGCGCCGAAATCGTATGTCGTTTTAATCCCCAGCCCCGACGGCTCGGTTGGGGAAGTGGTCGTCATAGGGCAGAAGGGCGAGCAGGTTTTGACCAAGGCTGGCCAGGCCGGAGCACTCGACGGGAGCGCACTGCAGGTTGAAGACAAACAGATCAAGCAGGATTTCGGCGATACCATGGCCGCCTTACCGAAGATACCGGTCCGATTTCTGCTCTATTTCAAGACGGGAACAACGCTGACCGCCGAGTCCGAATCGCTGATCCCGAAAATAGTTGCCGACGCGCAAACGAGACCGGCGGTGGATATCTCAGTCATTGGCCATACCGATACGCTTTACACCGACCCCTACAACAACCAGTTGGCGCTGAAACGTGCGACCAAGGTTTCCGAACTGCTTACCCAGAAGGGGCTGAAAGCCAATTCCATCACCATCGAGTCGCATGGGAAAAGGAATCTTCTGGTGCCGACGCCGGACAACACCTGGGAGCCGAGAAATCGGCGCGTCGAGGTTTCCATCCGCTAGCCGGGCATCACATCCGGTTGATGAGGCCGCCGGCGTGATGTCCAGTGATTCATGCCGTGCAGGCGTTGGCCTGTGCGCGTTTTTGCCGCAGGGGGCTCATTGAGGACCGGCCAGGTTTCAACGGGTTTTTTGAAGAACAAGGCGCTCAAGCGCCTTGGCGTGCTGTTGCCGATTATTTCGGTGGTGTTGGGGCTTGGGCTGCTGATTCTTGATCCGCTGCCCATGCAGACGCTGCGCAACAACGTGTTCGACCAATATCAGCGATGGTATCCGCGTCCATATGTCGAAGTGCCTGTCCGCATCGTGGACATCGACGAGGAAACCCTGTCACGCCTCGGTCAATGGCCGTGGCCGAGGACGCGTCTGGCCGAGCTGGTCGAGCGCCTCAAGAACGCTGGGGTTGCAGCGATAAGTTTTGACGTGCTGCTTGCCGAGGCCGATCGAACTTCGCCCAAAACCATGGCGAAACTCTGGCAACTGGGTAGTGCGGCGCGAAAGACCCTGGACGGACTCCCGGATCATGATCAGGTGCTCGCCAAAAGCTTAAGCGAGGCGGGGGTGGTTTTGGGTTTCGTGCTGCAACGCGGATCTGCGGATGGCGGCGATACGCCCGCCCTGGCGCACACGCCTTTTCGCTATGTCAGCGCCGGTGACAATCCGATTGGACAACTGCATGCCTTCGACTCGGCGATCGCTGCCCGACCGGAGCTTGCAGCAGTGGCCCAGGGCTATGGTGCACTGAATTTTGTCGCCGACAGCGACGGCATTGTCCGTCGTGTGCCGCTGGTCTTGCGCCTGGGGAGCGATCCGGTGCCGAGCATTGCGGCTGAGTCGCTGCGCGTGGCGCAGGGCGAGCGGAATTATTTCCTCAAGGCCGCGCAGCAACGGCGAGGGCTGTCGGAGGTCCGCATCGGTGGCTACAAGATTCCGACCACCGCCGAGGGCGAAATCTGGTTGCATTACGCCAGGCCGGCGACGAATCGTTATCTGCCGGCCTGGAAAATCCTTTCCGGAGACATTCCGGATGCCCTGCTGGACGGGCATATCGTGTTCATTGGCAGTTCAGCTCAAGGCTTGATGGATCTGCGGTTCAGCCCGCTCGGCGGGGCCTTGCCCGGGGTGGAGGTCCATGCCCAGGCGGTTGAACAGATTCTGTCCGGTCGCATTCTGTCGCGTCCGGACTGGGCCAAGGCTGCAGAGGTGCTCGCGATTATCGTTGGCGGCCTGGCCATTGCATTTCTGTCGATTCGCGCCCGGGCCTTGACGGCGGCCAGCGTCACCGCCGCCTTTCTGTCCATGACCCTGGCGGGCGGCTGGTACGCCTTTCGCGAACATGCGCTGTTGATCAATACCGTGACACCGGCGCTGATTTTCGCGTTTGCATTTGTGTTGGGGAGTCTCATTCATCATTTCATCAGCGAGCGCGAACAGCGATGGATCAAGGCAGTGTTCTCTCGCTATGTCTCACCTAACCGGGTCGAGTTTCTGGTCAAGCACCCTGAGGCCATGAGCCTGGGCGGGGGACGCCAGGAATGCAGCTTTGTCTTCACCGACCTGGCTAATTTCACCGGCCTGATGGAAAGCATCGATCCGGGGGAAGCCGTTGCCATTTTGAATACCTACCTCGACGAGATGGTCGCCATTGCCTTCCATTACGAGGGAACGCTTGATCGGATCGTCGGGGATGCGGTCGTGATCATGTTTTCCGCGCCGGTGCCACAACCGGACCATCGGTCGCGGGCTTTGGCCTGCGCTTTGGCGATGGATGAATTCGCCACGGGCTATGCAAGAAAGCTGAATGCCGAGGGGTTCAGGTTTGGGATCACGCGCATCGGTATTCATTCGGGTCAGGTGATCGTCGGGAATTTCGGGGGATCGACAGTGTTTGACTACCGGGCTCTCGGCGATCCCGTGAATACGGCTTCACGGCTGGAAAGCGCCAACAAGCAGATCGGTACGAACATGTGCATCTCGGCGGCCACCCTGGGCGGTTGTCCGAACGCGGCGGTGCGACCGATAGGTCGTTTTGTGCTGAAAGGCAAAACCGAAGCGATAGAGGTGTTCGAGCCACTGGTGGCCGAGCGCGAAGCGCGCTATGCGCCACTGGCACAGTATCTGGATGCCTATAACCAATTGTCGATCGTCGGCGGGGAAGAGCAGGCGAAAGCGATGTTCGCCGAACTTGCCCGTCACTATCCGGAGGATCCCCTTGTCAAGCTACACAGCCGCCGCCTTGAGCGGGGCGAAGGTGGCAACCTGATATTGATGGCCGAAAAATGAAATCGCCGTGCCTTGCATTCAATATGGTGCATGGACAAGGTTCGGATGTTGTTCCCGGTCTTGATGCTAGAAGCGTCTCGATCGGTGGCGTGGATGCACTTCGGAAAGCCGCGCTTGCGCGATTTCCAGCAACAAGGAGGCAGTAAATGACCAGTGTGCCGATTTCCGTACTTGGCATAGCCATGTTGTTGGCGGTGGTTGTGCTTACCGAGCCGATAGCCCGTCGGGTGAACTTGCCGCTTTCCATCGTGCTGGTGATCGTCGGCGCGGCGCTGGGTTTCACCATTGATCCCGAGAACGTGGCGCTGAGCGTTTCGCTGACAATTCCCAGCGAAGCATTCTTGTATATTTTTCTGCCGATCCTGCTGTTTGAGACGGCGATCGATATCGATGTTCGTCGCCTGCTGGCCGACATCTGGCCGATCATGCTTCTCGCGGTCGTGGCCGTGCTGGCCTCGACCATCGTGGTGGGTTTTTCCCTGTCGGTGATGTCGTCATACGGACTGGTGGCCTGCCTCCTGTTGGCCGCCATCGTCTCGACCACCGATCCGGTCGCAGTCGTGGCGCTGTTCAAGGATCTGAGCGTTCCGCATCGCCTGACCCTGCTGGTGGAGGGCGAAAGCCTGTTCAACGATGCCGCAGCCATTGCCCTGTTCTCGGTGCTGATGGCCATGCTGACCACAGGAGCAGGTGACTGGAGCGATGCCGTGTGGGCATTTCTGCGCGGCTTTTCCGGGGGCGTGCTGGTGGGATTCGTGCTGGCCGTTATGGCAACGCACCTGCTGGCCCGTCTGCCCGGCAAGCGAACGGCGGAAGTGACCGTCACGGTGACGGTTGCCTATCTCGCCTTCGTGATCGGCGAACTTGCTTTTCATGTCTCCGGCGTGGTCGCCGTCGTCTCGGCGGCGCTTGTCTTTTCCTATGACGGACGTACCCGCGTCTCGCCCGAGACCTGGTCCTTCCTGGTCAGGATCTGGAAGCAGCTGGGTTATTGGGCGAGTTCCCTGATTTTCCTGCTGGCCGCCTTGCGTATTCCGGACCTGCTCTCGGGTTCAGGGCTTTCCGACATCCTGATGCTGGGTGTCCTGGTGGTGAGCGCCCTGGCCGCGCGCGGGATCGTGCTGTTTGGGCTGATGCCGATGATGAGTGCCGTCGGGATGGCGCACAAGGTGGAACTTGGACTGCGTCTGGTCATCATGTGGGGCGGCCTGCGTGGCGCCATTTCGCTGGCCCTGGCCTTGGCGGTGCTCGAACACCCGGCCGTGCCGCCTGACGTCAAGCGTCTGGTATCGACGCTGGTCACCGCCTTCGTGCTGTTTACCTTGTTTGTCAATGGACTGACGCTCCGGCCGTTGATCCGTGCGCTCGGCATTGATCGCTTGTCGCCGGTGGATCGTTTCCTGCGCGGTCGGGCGATGGCCCATAGCCTCGGCATGGTCAAGCAGCGGCTCCATGCCGCAGGCGATCAGTACCGTATCGATTCGGTCGCTCGCCAAAATCTGACCGAGCATTACACCCAGCGCCTGCAAGAGTCTGAATCGTTAGTCGAGGTGGACAACGTGCTGTCCGAAGAGCAACGTTTGCGTGCTGCACTGGTGGTGGCCGCTCGACACGAGCAGGTGCTCCATTTGCAGCATTATCGGGAGCGCATCGTTTCGGGCAGAATCGTCCGCAACCTGGTGGCCCATGCCTACCACCTGGAGGATGGCGCGAGGTCCGACGGACGCAAAGGTTACGAACTCGCGTCGCAGCGTGAACTCGGGTTTCCTCTCGAATTCCGCCTGTCCATGGAGGTTCACCGGCGAACTGGCTGGCAGATCTGGTTGGCGGGTGCACTGGCCGACCGACTGGAGTCGTTACTGGTCAGCAGGGCAACGACGCACAATTTGTTGAATTTTGCCGAAGAGCGAATTCCGGAAATGCTCGGAGACCAGGCGGCAAAATTGCTGCTTGAGGTGCTGAAACAGCGGCTTGCAGTCATCGAAGACGCACTATCCGCCCTGCGGCTTCAGTACAGTGAATTTGCCGAAAAGATGCAGCTTCGCTACCTGGAGCGTGCGGCGCTGCGCATCGAGCATGCCGAATACCTGCGCTTGTTTAACGAAGCGGTGATCAGCCGGGAGGTCTTGCGTGAGTTACTCGGCGATCTATCTGCGCGTTGGCGTAGCGCAAATCGGCGCCCATCCCTGGACCTGCAATTGAGCCCTCAGGCACTGCTGGTCCGAGTGCCTCTTTTTCAGAGTCTTGAGCCTGCGGCGCTGGAGTCGATCGCTGCAGTTCTCAAACCGCGTTTCGTCTTGCCGGGCGAAAAAGTAATCCGTAAGGGTGACAAGGGGCAGGAGATGTTCTTCATCGCATCCGGTGCGCTTGAAGTGGCGCTGCCGGGCCAGGCGCAGAGGCTTGGCTCGGGAGATTTCTTTGGTGAACTGGCGCTGCTGACCCACTTGCCCCGCACCGCCGACGTAACAGCGTTGGGTTTTTGCGAACTATTGGTGATGAGCGCAGGCGATTTTGCCGGGCTACTTGCCCAGGACCGCAAGCTCGAAACCCACGTTGCCGAGATGGCGAGGCTTCGCCTGGCGCGTAGCTGATTCAGACCGCCAGTGCCTCGCGTACCCCATCCTGCGGCATGGTTTCACCGCGTCCGCGCATGATGAACTCGCCGCGTTCCATCAGCAGGTACTGGTCGGCCAGGGATTCGGCGAAATCGTAGTACTGCTCGACGAGCAGGATCGCCATTTCGCCGGTTGCGGCGAGCATGCGGATGGCGCGCTCGATGTCCTTGATGATCGACGGCTGGATGCCTTCGGTCGGCTCGTCGAGGATCAGCAGCTTCGGCCCCATGGCCAGCGCGCGGCCGATGGCGAGTTGCTGCTGCTGGCCGCCGGAGAGGTCGCCGCCGCGGCGGTGCATCATCTGCTTGAGGACCGGGAACATGTCGAAGATGCGGCTCGGAATCGGTGTGCTGCCGGGTTTGGTGGCGAGGCCCATGAGCAGGTTTTCCTCGACGGTGAGGCGCGGGAAGATCTCGCGCCCCTGCGGGACGTAGCCGATGCCGGCTTTCACTCGTTCGTGCGGGGGCAGGTGGGTGATGTCCTTGCCGTCGAAGGTGATGCTGCCGGATTTTGTTTTGACGAGGCCCATCAGGGATTTTAACAGCGTCGTTTTGCCGACGCCGTTGCGGCCGAGGAGGGTGGTGACTTCGCCGGTTTTGACCTCGAAGGAGAGACCACGGAGGATGTGGGAGCCGCCGTAGGCTTGGTGGAGGTTGTCGATGGTTAGCATTCTTGCTGCTCCTTGCTGGGGGGCATTTTTTGGCATGGGGTTCCGCCCTTGCGGGGCGTCTTACTTTCTTTTGCTTCGCCAAAAGAAAGTAAGCAAAGAAAAGGCGACCCTGGGTCGGTGCCGGCTGCGCCGGTTCCCTGCGCTACTCGGCTGACGCGGGGGCTGCGCAACTCGGGGCTTCGCCCCTCAAACAGTGCTCGCCCTTTGTCCGCGCCAGCCTGCGTTGCTCGGCACCTTCCAAGGGGCCCGGAAAGCAAACCCCCTCCCGGCCTCCCCCTTGTCAGGGGGAGGAGCAAGGCGTCCGGGGTTAAGATGGGATTGTGAATTTGATTTTTGCCCTTTTTTGGCTGTGGACCGCAACAGGCAAATTTTTCGAGAATTCTTTGAGCCACCCCGTTTTTCGGGCCCCTTGGAAGGCGCTGAGCAACGCAGGCGGGCCGGGGGCAGTCGGCTTGCCTTGTCTGAGCCGCAGGCGAGTTTAGGCAAGCCGCCCGGTCTGCCGAGTAGCGCAAGGAACCCCGCAGGGGCGCCGACCCAGGGGTGGCTTTTTCTTTGGCTACTTTCTTTTTGCCATCAAAAAGAAAGTATGCCCGCGCCTCAAGCGCGGAACCCAAGGCTTGAGAAAAGCGAAAACCCTCAGCGCCCAAGATAAACCTCAATCACCCGCTGATCATTCTGCACCGTCGCCAGATCACCCTCGGCCAGTACCGATCCCTCATGCAGCACAGTCACCAGCCCGCCGAGCTTCTCGACAAACGCCATATCGTGTTCAACGACTACGAGCGAATGCATCCCCGCCAGTGAAACGAAAAGCTCGGCGGTACGCATCGTCTCGTCGTCGGTCATCCCGGCAACCGGTTCATCCAATAACAAAAGCTTCGGTTCCTGCATCAGCAGCATGCCAATCTCCAGCCACTGCTTCTGCCCGTGCGACAGCAAACCGGCCTGCCGATCCGCCTCGCCATTCAGGCGAATCAGCTTCAAGGTTTCCGCAATGCGGTCCCGCTCGTCGCCCGCCAGCCAGGCCATCAGGCTCTTCCACACCCGCTTGTCGGTCTTCATCGCCAGTTCGAGATTTTCGAACACTGTGTGCTGCTCGAAGATGGTCGGTTTCTGGAACTTGCGGCCGATGCCGACGTGGGCGATTTCCGGCTCGGTCAGGCGGGTCAGATCGATGGTCTGGCCGAAAAAGGCCTTGCCGGAATCGGGCCGCGTCTTGCCGGTGATGACGTCCATCATCGTCGTCTTGCCGGCGCCGTTGGGGCCGATGATGCAGCGCAGTTCGCCGGCGTCGATTTCGAGATTCAGGTTGTTGAGCGCCTTGAAGCCGTCGAAGCTGACGGTGATGTCTTCGAGGTAGAGCGCGACGCCGTGCGAGAGGTCGAGTTCGCCGGTGACGAAGTGGCCCATCTGGTCGCTGCCGTCGCTGCCTTCCGGGCGGTCGTCGAGGGTGTTTTCGAGGATCATGCTGCGGCTCCTTCTTTTCTGGCCATCAGTTTCTTCCACAGGCCGACCAGGCCTTGCGGCAGCATCAACGTGACGACGATGAACAACAGGCCGAGGAAGAACAGCCAGTATTCCGGGAAGCTGACGGTGAACCAGCTCTTGGCGAGATTGACCACGAAGGCGCCGATGATCGGGCCGATCAGCGTGCCGCGCCCGCCGACGGCGACCCAGATGGCGATCTCGATCGAGTTGGCCGGACTCATTTCCGAGGGGTTGATGATGCCGACCTGCGGCACGTAAAGCGCGCCGGCGATGCCGCACAGCACGGCCGAGATGACCCAGATGGTCAGCTTGTACCAGAGCGGGTTGTAGCCGATGAACATGACGCGTGACTCGGCGTCGCGGATCGCCGTCAGCACGCGCCCGAACTTGGATTTGACCAGCCACGAGGCGAAGACCAGCGTCACGGCGAGCATCACGGCGGTCAGCCCGAACAGCACCAGCCGCGTCTCCGGCGAGGTGACGCTGAAGCCGAGCACGCGCTTGAAGTCGGTGAAGCCGTTGTTGCCGCCGAAGCCGGTTTCGTTGCGGAAGAAGAGCAGCATCGCGGCGTAGGTCAGGGCCTGGGTGATGATCGAGAAATAGACGCCCTTGATCCGCGAGCGGAAGGCGAAGTAGCCGAAGATGAAGGCGACCAGCGCCGGCACGACGATGACCAGGATCGCCACCCAGAGGAAGCTGTCGCTGCCGCTCCAGAACCAGGGGATTTCCTTCCAGTCCAGAAAGACCATGAAGTCGGGGATGTCGGCGCCGTAGCTGCCGTCGCGGCCGATCTGGCGCATCAGGTACATGCCGAAGGCGTAGCCGCCGAGGGCGAAGAACAGCCCGTGGCCGAGCGACAGGATGCCGCCATAGCCCCAGATCAGATCCATCGCCACCGCCACCAGCGCGTAGCACATGATCTTGCCGATCAGCGTGATGAAGTAGGTCGAGAGATGAAAAGCACTGTCTTCCGGTACCGCCAGATGCAACAGCGGGACGACGACCAGCGCCAGGGCGAGGAAGACGCCCAGCGCCAGCCAGCCTTTGCTGTCCAGTGCGGACAGGATGCGAAGGGTGAGGGGTTTGCGCATGTGGTTCAGCCCTACTCGACGAAGCGGCCCTTGAGGGCGAAGATGCCCTGCGGACGCTTCTGGATGAAGATGATGATGCAGACGAGGATGGCGATCTTGGCGATCACCGCCCCGGCCCAGCCTTCGAGCAGCTTGCTGAAAATGCCCAGGCCAAGCGCCGCCCAGACTGCGCCGGCAAGCTGCCCGACGCCGCCGACGACGACGACCATGAAGGAATCGACGATGTAGCCCTGGCCCATGTCCGGCCCGACGTTGGAAATCTGCGACAGCGCGACGCCGCCGAGCCCGGCGATGCCGGCGCCGAGCGCGAAGGCCATCGTGTCGATGCGCGCCGTCGGCACGCCGACGCAGCCGGCCATCGGGCGGTTTTGCGTGACGGCGCGGACGAACATGCCGAGCCGCGTCTTGTTCATCAGCACCCAGACCAGGAAGAGCACGAACATGGCGAAGCCGACGATGATGATGCGGTTCCACGGCAGGATCAGGTTGGGCATGATCTCGATGCCGCCCGACATCCAGCTCGGGTTGGCGACCTCGACGTTCTGCGCGCCGAACAGCACGCGCGCCGCCTGGATCAGCACCAGCGAAATGCCCCAGGTGGCGAGCAGGGTTTCCAGCGTGCGGCCGTACAGCCAGCGGATCACCGTGCGTTCCATCACCACGCCGACCAGCGCGGCGGCGAAGAAGGCGGCCGGAATGGCGGCCGGCAGATACCAGTCGAGATAGTCCGGCAGGTAGGCGCGGAACAGGGTCTGCATGCCGTAGGTGGCGTAGGCGCCGACCATCAGCAGCTCGCCGTGCGCCATGTTGATGATGCCCATGACGCCGTAGGTGATCGCCAGCCCGAGCGCGCCGAGGAGCAGGATGCTGCCGAGCGACAGGCCAGAGAAGGCGCGACCGAAGTTCTCGGCCATGGCCAGCCGGCTGTCGATGGCTTTGACGGTGGCAATGGCTTCGTAACGCACCTTGTCGTCCGGCTCGCCGGCTTTTTCGGTGAGCGGTAGCAACACGCTCTTGATCGTCGGCGAGGAGGTTTCAGCCAGCGCCTTGACCGCCGCCATGCGGGCTTCCGGGTCTTCGTTGCCGAGGTTGGCCTGGGCGTGGGCGAGAACGAGCAGCGCCTTGATCCGGGCATCGCTTTCCTTCTCCAGCGCGCGGGCCAGCAGTGGCGCCATTTCCGGGGTTACCTGGCTTTGCAGTTTTTGCGCCGAGGTGAGGCGGACCGTCACATCGGGATCGAACAGCTTGAGGGCAGCCAGCGCACTGGCCAGTTCGCCGCGAATCCGGTTATTTACGGTCGGCGATTCCGGGTTGGCCGGCATCTTGATCGCTTCGCCGGTGGCGGCATCGAAAGCCTTGTCGCCCTCGATGATGACGGTCTGGTCGCCGGCCAGGTACAGGTTGTCGTCGGCCATCGCTTTGAGGACGCGCACGGCATCCGGGTCGGCGGTCTGGGTGAGTTGGCGGATCGCCGCCACCTTGTCGCTGGAATCCTCGGCCGCCAGTTGGCGCACCTGCGCCGGGTCGAGCGCCGCATGGGCGCTCAGGCTGCCGGCGCAGAGCAATACAACGAGTAATTTTCTGATCATGGAATATCCGTCCGCAATTGGTGCAGTGCAGCGACAGATTACGGGGCGGACCTTGGATCAGGAATACGATGAATTGCGTAGTGCGGGAATCAGTTTTATCGGATGCCGGGAAAGGGCGGCGGCCCGCAATGCGGGTTCCGTCAGCCGTTCCTGAAAGCTGTTACTGCGTTACAGCGCGCCGAGCCGCTGCAATTCGGCGATCTCGTCGCCGGCAAAGCCCCAGTCGGCGAGCACCGCGCCCGCATCGCCATCCACCGTCGGCGCAGTCGGCATGGCTGGCACCGTGCGGCTGAAGCGGGGCGCCGGCGCCGGCTGGGTGACGCCGTTGATCTCGATGAAGGTATTGCGCGAACGGTTGTGGGGGTGCAAGGGCGCTTCGTCCATGTCGAGCACCGGGGCGACGCAGGCATCGCTGCCTGCGAACGCGGCGCACCACTCGTCGCGGGTTTTGGTCAGCAGCACGGCCGCCAGTTTTTCCTTGAGCGCGGGCCATTGGGCGCGATCCCATTGGGCGCGGAAGGCGGGATCAGTGATGCCGGCCTTGTCCAGCAGCAGCGCGTAAAACTGGGGTTCGATGGCGCCCACCGACAGCCATTTGTCGTCGCTACACTGATAAGTGTCGTAAAAGTGCGCGCCGCCGTCGAGCAGGTTGCTGCCGCGTTCCTGCGTCCACTGGCCCATTGCCTTCAGCGTGTACATCATCGACATCAACATGGCGGCGCCGTCGGTCATCGCTGCGTCGACCACCTGGCCGCGCCCGGAACTGCGGGCCTCGACCAGCGCCGCCAGCACGCCGAGCGCCAGCAGCATGGCACCGCCGCCGCAATCGGCCACCAGGTTCAGCGGCACGACCGGCTTGCCGCCCGGCTCGCCGATGGCGTGCAGAGCGCCGGACAGCGACAGGTAGTTGATGTCGTGCCCCGCCGTGTTGGCCAGCGTCCCGCTCTGGCCCCAGCCGGTCATCCGGCCGTAGATCAGGCGCGGGTTGCGCGCCAGGCAAACCTCCGGCCCGAGGCCAAGGCGTTCCATGACGCCGGGCCGGAAACCTTCGACCAGAACATTGGCCCCGGCCACCAGACGCAGCGCGGTTTCGATCGCTTCCGGCTTTTTCAGGTCGAGCGCGACGACGCGCCTACTGCGGTTGAGAATGTCGATCTTCGGGTCGAACAAGTCGGCGGTCGGGCGGCCGCTTGCGCTTGCCTTGCGTTCAATGCGCAAGACTTCGGCGCCGAGATCGGCCAGCAGCATGGCCCCCATTGGCGCCGGCCCAAGGGCGGCGAACTCCACAACCTTGACGCCGTGCAATGGTCCCATTTGTCTCCTCCCTGGAATGCTGCGGTCGACAGCGGTTTTTGGCCTTTTTTGCGCGTCGACCGCAACAGCTGCCTATTCGGCGGCGATGCTGCGCCCGATGACCAGCCGCTGGATGTCGTTGGCGCCTTCGTAGATCTGGCAGATACGGACATCGCGGTAGATGCGCTCGACCGGAAAGTCGCTGGTGTAGCCGACACCGCCGTGGATCTGGATGGCGTCCGAGGCAATTTTCTCGGCCGCTTCCGAGGCGAACATCTTGGCCATCGACGCTTCCTTGAGGCAGGGCTTGCCGGCATCCTTGAGCGTGGCGGCGCGCCAGACCATCAGGCGGGCGGCGTCGAGCAAGGTGTTCATGTCGGCGAGGCGGAAGTTCACCGCCTGATGCTCGATGATCGGCACACCGAAAGTGACGCGTTCCTTGGCGTAACGCACGGCCGCTTCGAACGCGGCACGCGCCATGCCGATGCTCTGGGCGGCAATGCCGATGCGACCGGCTTCGAGATTGGAGAGGGCTATCCGGTAGCCTTCGCCTTCCTTGCCGAGCAGCGCGGAGGCCGGCACGCGGCAGTTTTCAAGAATGATCTGCACGGTGTCGGAGGCGTGCTGGCCCATCTTCTCTTCGGTACGGCCGACGATGAAGCCGGGCGTCGCGGTCGGAATCAGGAAGCAGGAGATGCCCTTCTTGCCGGCGGCCTTGTCGGTGACGGCGAAGACAATGGCGACCTCGGCGTACTTGCCGGTGGTGATGAACTGCTTGACGCCGTTCAGCACGAAGAAGTCGCCATCGCGGTCGGCGCGGGTGGTGATGGCGGCGGCATCCGAACCGGTGTGCGGTTCGGTCAGGCAGAAGCAGCCGAGCTTTTCGCCACGGGCCAGCGGCTTCAGCCATTCTTCCTTTTGCGCATCGGTGCCGTACTTCATGGTGATGCCGCAGGCCAGCGAGTTCTGCACGGAAACGATGGTCGAGGTGGCGCCGTCGCCGGCGGCAATTTCTTCCAGCGTCAGCACCAGCGACATGTAGTCCATGCCGGCGCCGTCCCATTCCTCGGGCACGACCATGCCCAAGGCGCCCAGTTCGCCGAGTTTCCTGAGGGCTTCGGCCGGGAAGGTGTGGTGCTTGTCCCATTCGGCGGCGAAGGGCGCGAGGCGCTCCTGCGCGAAGGCACGCATGGTGTCGCGGATCATTTCCTGTTCAGTGGTCAGAATCATTTTCGTTCTCCGTTCAGCACATTTCGACAGCCAGCGCCGTCGCTTCCCCACCGCCGATACACAGGCTGGCGACACCGCGCTTCAGCCCGTACTTCTTCAGTGCTCCGAGCAGCGTAACGACGATGCGCGCCCCGGACGCGCCGATCGGATGGCCCAGCGCACAGGCGCCGCCATGGATGTTGACCTTGGCCGGGTCGAGCTGGAGATCGTGCAGCGCCGCCATGGTGACGACGGCAAAGGCCTCGTTGATTTCATACAGGTCGACATCGGCGGCGGTCCACCCGGTCTTGGCGAACAATTTCTGCATCGCCCCGACCGGGGCCGAGGGGAAGAGGGCCGGCACGCCGGCGTTGGTCGTATGACCGACGATGCGGGCCAGCGGCTTGAGGCCGAGACTGGCGGCCTGCGACGCCCGCATCAGCACCAGGGCGGCAGCGCCGTCGGAAATCGACGAGGAATTGGCCGGGGTTACTGTGCCGTCCTTCCTGAAAGCCGGCTTGAGCGAGGGGATTTTTTCAACGTTGACCGCAAACGGGCCTTCGTCCTTGTCGATGACGACATCGCCTTTGCGCCCGGCAACGGTCGTCGGTGCGATTTCCCAGGCGAAGCTGCCGTTGTTGCTGGCTTCGATGGCGCGGGTGGTCGAGCGGATGGCGAATTCGTCCTGCGCTTCGCGGGTGAAGCCGTAGGTGGTGGCGCATTCTTCGGCGAAGGTGCCCATCAGGCGGCCACGGGTTTCCTTGCCGTACGAATCTTCCAGCCCGTCGAGGAACATGTGGTCCATCAACTGACCGTGGCCCATGCGCAGGCCCGCTCGCGCCTTGGGCAGCAGGTAGGGCGCGTTGGTCATCGACTCCATGCCGCCGGCGACG
>DJUX01000015.1 GCA_002440665.1 Dechloromonas sp. UBA6271 | reverse complement strand
GGCTCTGGCTCTGGCTCTGGCTCTGTAACCGTATCAGACTCCGGTAGCGGAGCGGATTCGGCCACCGCCTTCTCGGGCACGACTCCGTCAGCTTTCAGCGAAGCATCCGCATGGATTGCTGCCTTGGCTTCATCAAGCGCCGGGGATGCCTCAACCGATGGCACTGCGCTGGTCGACGCATCGTCGACGAGACCATCGAAAGCATTGAAGATCGACTGGCAGTAACCGCAGCGAACCTTGCCGGCCTTGGCGCGCAGTTGTTCCGGCGTGACACGGAAAACCGTGTTGCACGCCGGGCAACGGGTACGCATCAGGGCTTGATACCGGCGAGGCACACCCAGTCCTCACGAACGTCTGCGACCTGCATGGGCAACCACTGCGCGTAGATCGCAATGATTTCGTCGGCCTGTTCGCGCAGAATCCCGGACAGCGCCAGGCGGCCACCGGAACGAACGTGGGCACAGATCGCCGGCGCCAGAACGCGCAACGGATTCGACAGGATATTGGCGACAACCAAGTCGTACTCGCCCGCCACCGGTTGCGCCGAATCGGCGAACAAGGCAGTCACACCATTGCGCTCGGCATTGGCCCGCGCCGCCTCGACCGCCTGCGGATCGATATCGACCCCGGCGACACTGCCGGCACCCAGACGGGCGGCGGCAATGGCCAGGATACCGGAGCCGCAACCATAATCGAGCAGCCGGCAACCCGGGGAAACATTGAGCTCCAGCCATTCCAGACAAAGCCGGGTGGTCGGATGCGAACCGGTGCCGAAGGCCATTCCGGGGTCCAGAATGAGGTTGACCGCAGCCGGATCCGGCGTTTCATGCCAGGACGGTACGATCCACAAACGTTCGGAAACGCGGATCGGGTCGAATTGCGACTGGGTCAGCTGCACCCAGTTCTGTTCGGCCACCTCTTCGACGGTCCAGGCGGGCACACCAGCCAAGCCGATTGCCGCACTCGCGTGCGCCAGTAGCGCCGCGACATCGGCGTCGGGCTCGAACAGGGCGACGACGCGGGAATGAGTCCAGCCGGGCGAATTGACCGAACCAGGCTCGCCGAACTGCGGTCGCTCGTCCACCGTGCCGGCATCGGCATCCTCGATACTGGCTGACAACGCTCCTGTCTCAAGAAGGACATCGCACATCGGCTCGGCGTGCGATGCGTCGGTGAGAAAACTGACGTTCTGCCAGCCCATCGCCTACTTCTTGACTTCGCCCTTTTCGGCGAGCTTCTGTTCCAGATAGTGAATACTGGTGCCACCCTCGATGAAGCGTGCGTCGTGCATCAATTCCTGGTGTAGCGGGATATTGGTCTTGATGCCTTCGATGCTCATCTCGGACAGCGCGATCCGCATGCGCCGAATGGCCTGCTCGCGGGTGTCGCCGTAGGCGATGACCTTGGCCACCATCGAGTCGTAATGCGGCGGCACGGTATAACCCTGATAGATGTGCGAATCGACACGGATGCCCGGCCCGCCCGGCGGGTGATAAAAGCTGATCTTGCCGGGACAAGGCACGAACGTGAAGGGATCTTCGGCGTTGATACGGCATTCGATAGCGTGACCGCGGGGGACGATGTCCTTTTGCCGGTAGCGCAGTTTTTCACCGAAAGCGACGCGAATCTGCTCCTGAACGATATCGACGCCGGTGATCAATTCGGTCACCGGATGCTCGACCTGAACACGCGTGTTCATTTCGATGAAATAGAACTCGTTGTTCTCGTAGAGGAATTCGAAAGTCCCGGCGCCCCGATAACCGATCTTGCGGCAGGCTTCAGCGCAACGTTCGCCGATGCGATTGATCAGGCGGGCCGGAATGTGCGGCGCCGGCGCTTCCTCGATCACCTTCTGGTGGCGACGCTGCATCGAGCAGTCGCGCTCGCCGAGGTAAATGGCATTCTTGTATTCGTCGGCCAGCACCTGGATTTCCACATGGCGCGGATTTTCCAGATATTTTTCCATGTACACCGCGGGGTTGCCGAAAAAGCTTCCGGCCTCCTGGCGGGTCAGCGCCACGGCATTGACCAGCGCGGCCTCGGTATGCACGACACGCATGCCGCGACCGCCGCCACCGCCCGCCGCCTTGATGATTACCGGGTAACCGGTGGCGCGCGCCATGCGCACGATTTCCTTGGGGTCTTCCGGCAACTCGCCGTCGGAGCCGGGAACGCAGGGCACGCCGGCCTCCTTCATCGACGCCTTGGCCGACACCTTGTCGCCCATCAGGCGGATGGTTTCGGCGCGCGGGCCGATGAAGACGAAGCCTGAAGTCTCGACGCGCTCGGCAAAATCGGCGTTTTCAGACAGGAAGCCGTAGCCGGGGTGGATCGCCTCGGAATCGGTCACTTCGGCGGCCGAAATGATGGCCGGAACATTCAGGTAACTCAGGGCCGACTGCGCCGGGCCGATACAGACCGATTCGTCGGCCAGCTTGACATACTTGGCTTCGCGATCGGCCTCGGAGTGCACCACAACGGTCTTGATGCCCAGTTCGCGGCAGGCTCGTTGTATGCGCAAGGCAATTTCGCCCCGGTTGGCGATGAGAATTTTCCCGAACATAGCGCGATCAGCCGATCACGAACAGCGGTTCGCCAAACTCGACCGGCTCACCATTGTCGAGCAGGATGGCCTTGACCACGCCGGAAGCATCGGACTCGATTTCGTTCAGCAGTTTCATCGCCTCGATGATGCACAACGTGTCGCCTTCCTTGACGGTCTGGCCAACCTGGACGAAGGATTCGGCACCCGGCGACGGCGAGCGGTAGAAGGTACCGACCATCGGCGCCTTGACGACATGCCCTTCCGGCAGATCATCTTCGTCATCCAGATTGACCGAGGAGGTACCGGCCGGCGCGGCACCGGCCACCGGCATAGCCGGCGGCAGCGCGTACTGCATGGGTGCAGCGGCAACCGCACCGTAATGCTTGGCGATGCGCACTTTTTCTTCACCTTCGGTCACTTCCAGTTCGGAAATACCGGATTCCTGAACGAGGTCGATGAGCTTCTTGAGTTTACGCAGATCCATGGATACTCCCTTCTGTTTTGCGTCAATTTCACGCAAATGCCGGCAAGTTGCCGGACTATTCGATATTGAGTTTATTAAGCAGATACTCGAGGGCCAGCAGATAGCCCTCATGGCCCAAGCCGCAAATCACGCCGACGGCCAAGTCGGAAAAATAGGAATGATGCCGGAACGACTCCCGGGCATGCACATTAGAGAGATGCACCTCGATGAACGGAATCGTTACCGCCGCCAGCGCATCGCGCAAAGCCACGCTGGTATGCGTATAGGCCGCCGGATTGATGATGATGGCGCGCACGCCCTGTTCGCGGGCAGCATGGATGCGCTCGATCAGGGCACCTTCATGATTGCTCTGGAACGCTTCGAGCTCGACCCCGGCATTCTCGGCCATGCGCGCCAGCGCCACATTGATGTCGGACAGCGTGAGCTTGCCGTAATGTTCCGGCTCACGAGTGCCAAGCAGGTTGAGATTGGGCCCGTGCACCACCAGGATGCGGGGCTTGTCGACCGGCTTGGAAGCTGTTTTTTGCTTCTTCATGGCTGCAAGTTTGCCGCAAATCGCCGCATTTTGTCCAGTCTTACTCCGAAAGTAATGCTCTCAGGGCATCGGCGCGAACGCGTTCGCGCGGGCGTCCGTCGCGATGTTTCAACACCACGCGCTCCAGTTGCGGCGGGAAGATGACCAGATTGGCATCCGCGGTATCGGTTTCCATCACTAGCACCGCTTCGGCACGGTCATTGCGCGGCTCGACATGCTCGAAAACGATGCCCTGATTGAGCAGAAATATCTCGACTTCCTTGGCGCTGTCGGCAAACAACAGGATGTCGATGTGCGAATGCTCGCCGGCCGTGCCATCGAGCACCGAACCGGCAAGGTAGGGCGAATAGTCGACGAGCAGGTCCAGCAAGCCCAGCGCCGTCTGGCGCAGAGCAAGAATCAGTTCGGCGTGTCCCTCTTCCTGATACAGGCTGCGATAGGCACGCAATTCAGCCTCGATTTCCGCATTGTCCGGGTAGGCCGTATGCTCGGACAGCCCCAACTGGCGAGCCGCCTTGCGCTTGGCGTGATGAAAATCGGTAATACCGTCTTCCGCCATCAGGCGTGCAGCGGCGCTGGCAATGCTGGCCCGGGCGCTGCTATTGGTACGGGGCCGTTCATGACGGGTCATGGGGGCTCGATCAGGGTAAAATCGCCCCCATTTTAACGGGTCTATGTGACATGCACATTCATATTCTGGGAATCTGCGGGACTTTCATGGGCGGCCTCGCCCAGTTGGCAGTCGCCGCCGGCCATCGTGTCACCGGCTGCGACGCCAACGTCTATCCGCCGATGAGCGACCAGTTGCGTGCCGCTGGCGTCGACTTGATCGAAGGCTTCGACCTCAGCCAACTGGCGCAGCAACCCGATGCTTTCGTGATTGGTAACGCCATCTCGCGCGGCAATCCGCTGCTCGAAGCCATTCTTGACCAGGGCCTGCCTTATGTTTCCGGCCCGCAATGGCTGGCCGAACACGTGCTGCAGGGGCGCTGGGTGCTCGGTGTCGCCGGCACCCACGGCAAGACGACGACCGCTTCGATGCTGGCCTGGATTCTCGAAGACGCCAACATGGCGCCGGGCTTCCTGATCGGCGGTGTGCCACTCAACTTCGGCGTCTCGGCCCGCCTGGGCGACACGCCCTTCTTCGTGATCGAAGCCGACGAATACGACACCGCTTTCTGCGACAAGCGCTCCAAGTTCGTCCATTACCGGCCGCGGACCGCCGTTCTGAACAACCTCGAATTCGATCACGCCGACATCTTCCCTGATCTGGCGGCGATCGAAACGCAATTTCACCATCTTGTACGCACCTTGCCCCAATCCGGGCTGATCGTTTCCAATGCGGGAGAGACCAGCCTCGAACGCGTGCTGGAGCGTGGTTGCTGGACGCCGGTCGAGCGTTTTAATGATCCCGCCGGCTATCGGGTGACGGGTGACGATGCCCGGGGCGAGTTGGTCCTGCATGGCCCCGAAGGAAGAATCGGCCGCACCGTCTGGCGACTGTCCGGCGAACATAATCGTGCCAACGCCTGCGCCGCCTTGCTTGCGGCTCGCCATGTCGGCGTATCGCTCGCCCACGGGCTGGATGCACTGTCGCGCTTCGTCAATGTCAAACGGCGCATGGAAGTGCGCGGTGAAGTACGCGGTGTCACGGTCTATGACGATTTTGCCCATCATCCGACGGCCATTGCCACCACCGTCGCCGGCCTGCGCCGCAAGGTCGGCCCTGCCCGCATCCTGGCTGTGCTCGAACCGCGTTCGAACACCATGAAGCTGGGGACGATGAAAGCGCAGTTACCCGAGAGCCTGCGCGAGGTCGACATGGCTTTTTGCTACGCCGGCAATCTCGGCTGGGATGCCCGCGAGGCGCTGGCCCCGATGGGCGAGCGCGCTATCGTCGAAGAGGACCTGGCTCGCCTGGTCGACCAGATCGTCATCGCCGCGCAGCCGGGCGACCACATCCTGGTCATGAGCAACGGCGGCTTTGGCGGCATTCACGGCAAGATACTGGCGGCACTCTCCGAATAAACGCCCACCCAACAAATCCGCGGCTCATTGCTGCGGTCAACGGCAAAAAAGAGGTAAAAATGAAAAAGGCGCGGCGAGGTTTCCCTCCCGCGCCTTTTTATTGTGTGGAAATCAGCGTTCCGTCGATTCCACGACGGCCAGTGCCGTCATGTTGACCAGGCGGCGCACGGTGGCGGTCGAGGTCAGCACATGCACCGGGCGGGCCGCGCCGAGCAGGATGGGGCCGATGGTAACGCCTTCGCCACCGGTCATCTTGATCAGGTTGTAGGAAATGTTGGCGGCGTCGATGTTGGGCATCACAAGCAGGTTGGCCTCGCCCTTGAGCGGCGATTCCGGGTTCGCTTCGCGCCGGATGTCCTCGTTCAAGGCGGCGTCACCGTGCATTTCACCGTCAACCTCCAGTTCGCCGGCTGACATGGCGGACACCAGGCTGGCGGCAATACTCATCTTGCGTGACGACTCGGAACTGCCGGAACCGAAATTGGAGTGCGACAACAGCGCCACCTTCGGGTGACTGCCGAAACGCTTGACCTGTTCGGCCGCCATCAGCGTCATTTCGGCGATTTCCTCGGCGCTCGGGTTTTCGTTCACGTGGGTATCGCAGATGAACAGCGAACGGCCGGGCAGCATCAGGTAATTCATCGCCGCCAGCGTGTTGACACCGTTGCGCTTGCCGATGATCTGGCTGACCACCCCCAGATGATGACTGTACTGGCCGGCCATCCCGCATATCAGGCCGTCTGCGTAACCTAGCTTGAGAAGCATCGCGCCGATCACCGTCGGCTTGCGGCGCAGGGCTTCCTTGGCGATCGCCGGCGTCACGCCGCGGCGGACCATCAGCTTGTGATAGGCCATCCAGCATTCGCGGAAGCGCTCGTCGGATTCCGGATTGACAACATCGAAATCGACGCCCGGCTTGATGCGCAGCTTGGCCTTCTCCAGACGGTGCTCGATGACCGCCGGACGACCGATCAGGATCGGCCGGGCGAACTTCTCTTCGATGACCACCTGAGCGGCCCGCAGCACGCGCTCGTCCTCGCCCTCGGCGAAGATGATGCGCTTGCCCTTGGCCTGACGGGCGGCCTGGAAAATGGCGCGCATGCCGACACCGGTGTGATAGACGAATTCCGACAGCTTGGCGCGATAAGCCGCCCAGTCCGAGATCGGCCGCGTGGCGACGCCAGAGTCCATGGCGGCTTGGGCGACAGCCGGCGCGATCTTGACGATCAGGCGCGGATCGAACGGTTTGGGAATCAGGTATTCCGGACCGAAGGACAGGTCGTGGCCGGGATAAGCCATGGCGACTTCGTCAGTGACTTCGGCTTCGGCCAGCTCGGCAATGGCGCGCACCGAGGCCATCTTCATCTCTTCGGTGATGCGCGTGGCGCCGACATCGAGTGCGCCGCGGAAGATGAAGGGGAAGCACAGCACGTTGTTGACCTGGTTTACGTAGTCGGAACGGCCGGTGGCGATGATCGCGTCCGGGCAAACCTCCTTGACCAGCTCAGGCATGATTTCCGGGGTCGGGTTGGCCAGCGCGAAAACCATCGGCTTGTCGGCCATGCTCTTGACCATATCCTGCTTGACGACGCCGGCAGCGGACAGACCGAGGAAGATATCGGCGCCGACCATCGCATCGCCCAGCGTACGCTTCTCGGTATTCTGGGCGTAGCGCGCCTTGGTCTCGTCCATGCTGCCCGGGCGACCGACGTAGATGACGCCCTTGGAGTCGCAGATGGTAATGTTCTCGCGCTTGACGCCGAGGTCGCACCACAGGTTCACGCAGGAGATGGCTGCCGCTCCGGCGCCAGAGACGACTACCTTGACCTCGTCAATCTTCTTGCCGACGACCTTCAAGCCATTGAGCATGGCAGCGGCGGAAATGATCGCGGTACCGTGCTGGTCATCGTGGAAGACGGGGATATTCATCCGCGCCTTGAGCTTCTCCTCGATGTAGAAGCACTCGGGCGCCTTGATGTCCTCGAGGTTGATGCCACCGAGCGTCGGCTCAAGGGCGGCAATCATGTCAATCAGCTTGTCAGGGTCGTTCTCGGCCAGTTCGATGTCAAACACATCGATACCGGCAAATTTCTTGAACAGACAGCCCTTGCCTTCCATGACCGGCTTGGAAGCGAGGGGGCCGATATTGCCGAGACCGAGCACGGCGGTGCCGTTAGTCACGACACCAACCAGATTGGCACGCGAGGTGTACCAGGCGGCAGTCGCCGGATCTTCGACGATCGCATCGCAGGCGGCGGCGACACCCGGCGAGTAGGCGAGCGCCAGGTCGCGCTGGTTGGTCAGCCCCTTGGTCGGGCGGACGGAAATCTTGCCCGGGGTGGGCCAGCGATGGTATTCGAGTGCGGCTTCGCGCAGGTCCTTTTCCACGAAATCTCCTCTGGTTTTCTGCGGTGGGGAAACCCTGTAGATTACCGGAAAGATCGTGGCCCGGCAAAGCGTAATTATGAATTTCCGGGTCAGAAGCGATACGAAATTGTCAGCCGGAAGGTACGCGGTTCGGCCGGATGAATGTGGCGATCGAAGACCGGTGACGATTCCGTGGCCAGTTGCGAGTCATACCAGTATTCGATGTCGTTCACCTGGCGGTCGAACAGGTTATAGACATCCAGCGCCAACTGAGTACGCTGGTCGATGCGGTAACCGACGCGCAGGTTGGTCAGCGCCGACCCGGACGAACGAACGGAATTGTCTTCGTTCAGCGGACGCGGGCCGAAGTAGCGGAAGCGCAGGGCGCCGAACCACGGGCCGAAACGATCGAGCGTCAGCCCCAGGTTGGCGGTGGTGGCCACGGCGCCGGGGATGTAGTCTCCTTCCGGCGCGGCGTCGCGGAAGCGGGCGTGCGACCAGGCGAGGTCGGCATCGATGGCCAGCCAGTCGCTTGGCGTGTAGAGATTCGTCCATTCAAGCCCATAGCGGCGGGATGGGCGGGAAGCTTCCGTGGTCCCTGCATCGCCGACGAACAAGAGTTCGGAGGCCGACTCCAGTTGCCAGAGGGCTACGGTCGACTGCCAGCCGGAGACGATTTCCGAGCGCATGCCGAATTCGTAGCCGGTGGTGCGCACCAGCGGCTTGACCTTATCCACCGAAACTGCCGGATCGTTGGGGTCCACCGTGATCGTCGTGCCGCGCGCATCGTTGGAGTGAAAGCCCTGGCCATAATTCAGATAAAGCTCGCTGCGCTGCCATGGCCCCAAGACCAGGGACAGCTTGGGCAGCAACATCTGGTCGTTCGCCGTGCCGGAATTCGCCGGCAGACTGGAGTCGACCGTGAAATCGTAGGCCTCGCCGCGCAGACCGGCAACCGAACGGAACCACGAAGCCCAGCGGATTTCGTTCTGCCCCCACAGCGACAGGCTGCGCTGGGTGACGTTGTCCGCGCGTACCGTGTTCCACGTGGTGCGCGCGCTGGTGTTGTAAAGGCCGATCGGCCGGATGCGGTCCACCCGCCCCTGAATGCCGAAAGCGTTGGCCACTTCGTAGGCACCCCAGCGCTCGAACAGGGTGTGCGAAGCGGAAAATCCACCGGCCTGGCGGCTCTCGCCCTGCTTGAACTGGTCGCCGGTGGCGCAGGTGCCGGTCGCTGCAAAATCGTTCAGGCAGTACTGAAAATTTGACCACAGGTCGAGCCCGGATTTCAGCCACCAGAGGCTGGCGTTGCTCTGGCTCGCCTCGCCGCGCTTCGCCCACTCGCCCGCCAGGCTGTAGCGATGGGTCTCGCCGCCGGTCGTCGAATCCAGGCTTCCAAAGCGGTCGACCGCACCACTGTCGATGGCGCGCCGGGCGATCTGGTCGGTCGAATTCCAGCGGCCACGATAGGCCATGCCGGTCAGCGAAATTCCGTTGTTGCGCGAGCCCTGGCTGTAGCGCAGCACGCCGTTCACCTTGCGATAGTCTTCCGGCTCCTGCCACGGACCATCGTTGTGGAACAGTTCCAGGCCATAGAGCAGGTTGCCTGCGCCAACCGCCGGCGAACCGGCGAGCAGGGTCCGGGCGTAACGGTTCTGGCCGAGGGTCACCTGCGCCAGCGAACTCTCCATCCTCCGGAAATAGTCGATATGCGCTGCCCCGACTGATGAAAAATCGCCTTCGTCGGCGAAATACGGCCCCTTGCGGTAGCTGATGCGGTCGACCAACTCGGGAATCAGGAAATTGAGGTCGGTATAGCCCTGGCCATGGGCGTGTGTCGGCATGTTGACCGGCACGCCACCGACCCAGGTGGCGAAATCGGTGCCGTGGTCCAGGTTGAAGCCGCGCAGGAAATACTGGTTGGCCTTGCCGTCGCCGGCATGCTGGGTGACGATCAGGCCGGGCACCATTTCCAGCGCCTCGGCCGGGCGCAGCAAGGGCACCGCCACCAGGCGCTGGCTGGAAACCACACCCTCGCTGGCGGCGGTCGCGATGCCTTCGAGGTTCTCGGCCCTGGCCCGGACTTCCACCGTCGACAACTCGACAGGCTCTTGCGCGAATACACCGGCGGAAGCCAGAACAAGATAAGAACAACTTAATTTTTTTCTTAACTGCATCGCCAAAAAAAGCCAGTCTCCCGGCCGCTTTCTTCAAAAATCGTTCACGCCATCGCTGGCTGACGCGTCAGACGAACCGCCGTGACGAAGCTGATGGCGACGATCGCCACCAGCGCAAAGCCGAAAATCAGTTCCTTGCCCTCGCTCCAGGCATCAACCGCCGGCGACAGCAGCTTGGCCACGCCAAATCCCGCCACCAGCAGGCTGACACCCGAGACGACCAGCCCCATCACGCGCGACGCGACCAGCGCCACCTGATCGGCGCGGGCAATCAAGCGGGCGATCCACAGGCCGTTGATGCCGTCGGTCAGCAGCATACCGAGGGTGAACAGCAAGCCGAGCACCAAGGCATGCTGCCAGCCGCCGAACTGCGTGGCGGTCAGCGCAAAGAAAGCGGCTTGCGAGAGGGTATCGAACGACAAGGCGAACAGCGCCCCGACGACGGCCACCAGCAGCGGCTGCGAAACCTGGCCGAGACCGCCGAGGAGCCGGCCCTTGAGGCCCACCGGTTGCACCACCTCCCGTGGTCCGGCGCGCAGCACGGCGGCGAGATTGAGGCTGCCAAGGGCGATCAGGAATGCGATGGAAATCAGCGAGCCGACGACGCCAAACCATTCCGGCACCGCCCAATGGCCGGCGATGAGCGAAATCCCGAGGGCGATGCCCACCACCACAGCCCCATGGCCGAGTGAAAAAAGCAGACCGCAATAGCGCGCCATGCGCGGCCGGGCGCGGGTGTTGAAGCGGGTCAGCCCGTCGATGGTGGCGAGATGGTCGGCATCGAAGCCATGCTTCATGCCAAGCACGAAGGTCAGGATCAGCAGGGACAACCAGTCGGAGGACGGCGCGGGGATCAAGGCGAACGTATGAAGGAATTAGAATTTGTCACATCGCATGATGCCACGCGAGCGCACCGCTGCCCATACGCACTATTGCGCAAGGTCAACGCAGGGGGCGATAGTGTTTGTGCTTGCTCCCCTGCGAGCCGTGCGTGTGGGCATGCTCGGGTTCGAGCGCAACCACGTTCAGCGCCCCATGTCGAACCCCGCGTTCCGCCATCAAGCTTTCGGCAAAACGGCGAACGGCTGCCGTTTCGCCGCGCAGGACGACCGACTCCAGGCAGTTTTCATGGTCGAGATGGGCGTGCATGGCCGCCACCGTCAGATCGTGGTGGTCGTGCTGCAAGCCGGTGAGGCGCTCGGCCAGTTCGCGTTCGTGATGGTTATAGACGTAGGAAAGGTTGGCGACGCAATAGCCGGTTGGCGCCGCCCGCTGGCGATCGCCTTCGATGGCGCCGCGAATCAGGTCGCGCACGGCTTCGGAGCGGTTGCTGTAGCCGCGCTCGGCAATCAGTCGATCGAATTGACTGGCCAAGGATTCATCGAGGGAAATGGTAAAACGGTCCATGGCTGCCTCCCGGGCGAACGATAGATACGAATTCTTGCATACCGATCGGGTTTTTTTCTTTTATGCAGGAATTCTGATGCAAGGCCTGGCGAGGCGAACCACCATCCGACCTGTCAATGCGCATAAACATATAACCTTCGCCCTATTTGTCGGTCGGGCACTCTTGGTTAGGATGTTGCAAAGCAGCAAATAAGACTAGGGGTAATCGATGCAACGACAACGCAAGCAGACCGCCGCGCGCCGGCCTCCGCCAACCGTGGCTGCCCGTCCGGAATTCACGGCAGCGGTGCGCTACCACAGTGGCAGACGGGAACTTTTCCGGGTGCGCAACGCCGACGACATGAGCGATGCCCGCGCCGTCGTGCTGGCCGAACTCGACAATGTTCAGAGCGTGGTGATCGCGCTGCGCAACTGACTCCGGCCTTCAGCAAATGCGCGGCAACTGATCGCCTGACAACCAGTCGACGATCCGTCTGCCGCCGAAAGCAGTGGTCATCTGCACAAAATGGTGCGGATCTTCATGCACCGAGCCGATGATCGCCGCGTGCGCGCCCAGCGGATGTGCACGTATCGCCGCCAGCAGCCTTTCAGCATCATTTGCCGCGCAGATCGCCACCAATTTACCTTCGTTAGCAACATATAGCGGGTCCAGCCCAAGAAACTCGCAAGCTGCCGCAACCGGCGGACTGACCGGCACCACTTTTTCCTGCAGCATCATGCCGACACCGGATTGCCTGGCGATCTCATTGAGCGTCGTCGCCAACCCGCCGCGCGTCGGGTCGCGCAGCACGCGAAGTTCGGCGCCGCAATCCAGCATGGTGGCGATCAGCCCGTGCAGCGCGGCCGTATCCGAGACGATGGGCGACTCGAAACCGAGACTTTCGCGCCCGGCCATGATCGCCATGCCGTGGTCGCCGAGTGTCCCGGACAGCAGTATCACATCGCCTGGCCGCGCCCGGCACCCGGATAGCTCGCGCCCGGCCACTATGACGCCGACACCGGTGGTCGAGATAAAGACGCCATCCCCCTTGCCGCGCTCGACCACCTTGGTATCGCCGGTAACGATGGGCACGCCGGCAGCTTTGGCGGCTGCTGCCATGCTTTCGACGATACGCGCCAGATCGGCCAGCGGAAACCCCTCTTCGAGAATGAAGGCCGCCGATAGCCACAGCGGCTGCGCACCCATCACCGCCACATCGTTGATCGTGCCGTGCACTGAAAGACAACCAATATCGCCACCGGGAAAGAACAGAGGCGACACCACATGGCTGTCGGTGGCCATGACCAAGCGACCGGCCCCCGGCGCCGGCAACACGGCACCGTCGTCGCCCTGAGCCAGCCATTCGTTGCCGAGATGGCGGGCGAACAGCTCGTCGATCAGTTGCGCCATCGCCCGGCCGCCGGCGCCATGCGCCATGTCGACGCGGCCATGCTTGATGTCGAGCGGCCGCACGTAGTTCTTGCGCGGCTCAGACATCCTTGTAGCGCCCGTAGGTGTAATGGGCGGCACAGGCGCCTTCGGAAGAAACCATGCACGAACCGACTGGATTCTCCGGGGTGCACACGGTGCCGAACAGCTTGCATTCCTGCGGCCGCTTGATGCCGCGCAGTATCTCGCCGCAATCGCAGCCCTTGTGGTCTGCCACCGGCCGATAGGCGAGCACAAATCGCCGCTCGGCATCGAACTCGGCGAATTCCGCGCGAAGCCGCCGTGCCGAATGCGGCAACGTGCCCAGCCCGCGCCACTCGAAATTTTCCCGCAACTCGAAGACTTCATCCATCAAGGCCTGCGCCTTGCGGTTGCCGTCGCGGTCGACGGCCCGCACGAACTCGTTTTCGACCTCGGCCCGCCCTTCGTTGACCTGGCGGATCAGCATGCGGATGGCCAGCAGCACGTCGAGCGGCTCGAAGCCGGCTATCACCACCGGTTTGCGATACTGCGCGGCGAACGGTTCATAAGGCCGGCTGCCGATGATGGTCGAGACATGGGCGGGGCCGACGAAGCCGTCGAGTTGCAGTTGCTCGTCGACGCCTTCCATGATGCTGGCGATGGCCGGCGGCGTCAGCACGTGGCAGCAAAGTACGGAAAAATTCTTCAAGCCGAGCGCGGCGGCCTGCTTGATGGCGACCGCCGTCGGCGGCGTCGTCGTTTCGAAACCGATGGCGAAGAAGACGACCTGCTTTTCCGGATTCTGCTGCGCCAGCGCCACTGCATCGGCGCACGAATAGATCATGCGGATGTCGCCACCTTGCGCCTTCGCCTTCAGCAGCGACAGTCCGTCCGACGCCGGCACGCGCAGGCAGTCGCCGTAGGTGCAGAGCGTCACGCCGTGCGCCAGCGCCAGGCGGATCGCCTGATCGACGCGGCCGATCGGCAGCACGCAGACCGGGCAGCCGGGGCCGTGGATCATCCGGACGTTGTCCGGCAGCAGGTCGGTAACGCCATAGCGTGAAATGGCGTGCGTGTGGCCGCCGCAGAATTCCATGAAATGGTAGCGGCGGTCCGGGTTCACTTCCCGGCCGATGGCGGCAGCCAGCTTTTGCGCGACTTCGCCGTCGCGGAATTCGTCGATATATTTCATCAGTGCAGCGTCGAATCGCCGCCCAGCTGGCCGAGTTCGGCAAACAGCGCGAGCGTCTTGGCGGCTTCTTCCGGGTCGAGCTTGTTCAGCGCGTAGCCGACATGGACGATCACGTAATCGCCGACCGCGACGTTATCGACCAGCGACAGCGAAATCTCTTTCCTAACACCGGCCAGATCGACCACGGCGTTGTCGCCTTCGCGCAGCTCAACGACTTGTGCGGGAATTGCCAGACACATTTACATCTCCTTGAACATCCGCCGCGCCACCCAGCCCTGGCCGAGCGCCAGGCCGCCGTCGTTGGGTGGCGCCTGACGCGCTTCGAGCAGAACCAGTCCCGCGCTTTCAAAATGCGCGCGCAGCGCCGACATCAGCACGGCATTCATCGCACAGCCGCCGCCGACCGCGATTTTTGCCCCTTTTTTGCCGTCGACCGCAACCAACACCCATTCTGCCAGCCCGGCGGCCAGTGTGGCATGGAATAGCGCGGCACCGTAAGCCGCATCGGCACAGTCGAGCAGGGCGGGCACCAAGGGCGACAAATCGAGCACGCCATGCTGAATGCGCCAGCCGCCGGCCAGCGCCGGCACTGGCGCGTAACCTGCCGCCAACCCCTCCAGTTCCATCGCCGCCTGTCCCTCGTAACGCGCCTCGGCGCGCAAGCCAAGGATGCCGGCCGCCGCATCGAACCAGCGCCCGAGGCTGGAGGTCGGCGGGCAGCGCAGATCGCGGGCGAGCATGGTCAACAACGGGCCGGCATCGCGTTCGGGGTAAGTATCCTTTAGCCAGGCGCCAATGCGGTAGCCAAGGCCCGCACCGTGCAGAGCCGACACCGCCATGCGCCACGGTTCGCGGGCGGCCCGCTCGCCGCCGGGCAATCTGAGCGGCAGCAAATGGCCAAGCCGCTCGCACTGCGCGCCGGCAACGCGCAGCAATTCGCCGCCCCACAGCCCGCCATCCGGGCCGAGGCCAACACCATCGACAGCCAACCCGACAATTGGCTCGTTGAGGGCATGTTCGGCGCAGATCGCGGCAATATGGGCATGATGATGGGCGACGGCCAGCGCCGGAATGCCCAACTCGCCGGCCAGCCGCAGCGCCAGCTGCGTCGACGGAAAATCCGGGTGCAGATCGTGAGCGATCAGGTCCGGCCTGACGCCCAGAATGGCCAGCAGATGGGCCACCGTTTCTTCGAGAAAGCCGATCGCCGCCGCGTTGTCGAGGCCACCGATGTGCTGCGACAGGAAGGCCTCGCGGCCTTTCAATACACAGACCGCATTCTTCAGGTAGCCGCCCAGCGCCAGCACGGTCGGCCCGCCATTGGCAAGCGGGATCGGCACCGGCACGTAGCCGCGGGCGCGGCGGATGAAGGCCGGCCCTTGGGCCGATGCGCGCAGCACCGAGTCATCGCAGCGGATAACGATGTCGCGGTCGTGCACCAGGAAGGCATCGGCGATGCCGGCCAGGCGCTCAAACGCCTCGTCGTTGCCAATCACCAGCGGCTCGCCGTGCGGATTGGCACTGGTCATCACCAGCAGCAGGTCGCTGACTTGCGACAGCCAACCAGTGCCGACCGGACGCCCGGCCGCTTCGTGCCAGAGCAGCAGGTGCAGCGGCGTCGCCGGCAGCATGACGCCGAGCCAGGCGAGGCCGGGGGCGATGCCCGGCAGTTCATCTTGCATCTTCGGGCAAAGCACAACGGGTGCTGCCGGGCTGCATAGAAGTCGTGACTCGGCCTCGCCGACACAGGCGTAGGCGGCGAGCGAGGCGGCATTGAGCGCCATCACCGCGAATGGTTTTTCCTCGCGCTGCTTGCGCTGACGCAGTTCTGCCACCGCTTTGACATTGTGCGCGTCGCAGGCGAGGTGGAAACCGCCCAGCCCCTTGATGGCGACGATCTTTCCGTCCTGCAGCCGGCGCAAGGTTTCGCCGAGCGGATCGCCGGCCAGCGCCTCCCCGGCCACATCGAGCAGCCGCAGTTGCGGACCGCAATCCGGACAGCACGTGGTTTCGGCATGAAAACGCCGGTCGACCGGAGCCGTATATTCGGTCTGGCAAAGCGAACAAAGCGGAAAAGCGGCGAGACTGGTCTGCACGCGGTCGTAGGGAATGCGCCGGCTGACGGTATAGCGCGGGCCGCAGTGCGTGCAGGTCGTGAAGGCGTAACGCCAGCGGCGGTTGGCGGGATCGCAGATATCGGCAATGCAGTCGGGGCAGATTGCGGCATCGGGGCCGATGGCGGTGCTTACATTGCCGGCCACGCTTTCCAGTATCACGAAGCCTGCGCCGGCTACCGCGGTGGGTTCGGTTTCGATGGCATCGATACGTGCCAGACGCGGTGCCTCGTTCGCAAGGCGGGCCATGAATTCGGGCACTTTTTCGCCGTCGACCGCAACCGTCACCCCGGCACCATCGTTGCGCACCCAGCCAATCAGGCCTAGTTCGTTGGCCAGCCGCCAGACGTAGGGCCGAAAGCCGACGCCCTGAACCAGGCCGCGAATGCGGAAGAGGTGGCCATTCAACTACCTTTTCCCTTCATTGAAGTTAGCAAACCGAGCGCAACGCCGAGTAGCAAGCTGGGCAAAGTCAAAAATGCTGCACCCATGAATGCGCCAACCGGATTGAGGAATGGCCCAAAGAGCCAATAATGCCAAAGCCAGTCGAAGTCCTTCATGAATGGCACCACAAGGCTACCTAGCAACGCCATAACCCCCATGCCAATCAGCAAGGTCAGCCAAGCGATACAAGCGCCCGCAAACACCGATGTTGAATAGCCCTCGCAGGAAAAGTTCGGCGCCAACCAAACCACAAGGCGATCCGCACTCACGGCAACAATGCAACACAAGAGGAAGCCCGCTAGCCAGCCGAACAAGAAGAAACCCGGCAAGGCGGCTAGAACCGCGCCACCTACAAACAAATTTTGGCCAAATGTTGGTCGCATCATGCGCAGGCCTGCGTTACTTCGCAGTCAACTGCCGTTCCAGTTCGGCGATGCGCGCCTTGAGCGCGTCGACAGTCGTCGAGCGTTTGCCGCGCTGCGCTTCCAGCCCCGACTCGATCCACGAAACCCAGCCCGACAAGCCTTCGCCGCTGCTGGCCGACACGCGGAGGATGGTCAGGTCATGATTGACCCGCCGCGCGTTGGCTTCGGCCAGGTCGGCGTCGAAGTCGAGGTAGGGCAGCAGATCGCATTTGTTGAGCAGCATGACGTCGGCGGCGCGGAACATGTCCGGGTACTTGAGCGGCTTGTCCTCGCCCTCGGTGACCGACAGGATGGCGACCTTGTGGTGTTCGCCAAGGTCGAAGGCGGCCGGACAGACAAGATTGCCGACGTTTTCGATCAGGAACAGCGATTCGTCGGGCGGCTGCAGGCGCTCCAGCGCATGGCCGACCATGTGGCCGTCGAGATGGCAGCCCTTGCCGGTGTTGATCTGCAGCGCCGGTACACCGGTGGCGCGTATGCGCTCGGCGTCGTTGGAGGTCTGTTGGTCGCCCTCGACGACACTGATCGCCACCTTGTCCTTCAGCAGTTCGATGGTTTTCACCAGCAGGGCGGTCTTGCCGGCGCCGGGGCCGGAGACGAGATTCAGCGCGAATATGCTGCGTTCGTCGAAATACTGACGGTTTTCGGCGGCGTACCCATTGTTCTTGGCAAGGATGTCCTGCTCGATCTGCACCATGCGCGACTGGCTGATCCCCGGCGCGTGGGCGCGGGCCGGACCGGCGCCGAAATCGAGATCGCCGCTGACGCCGTCTTCGTGGTGATGATGGTCATGCTCGTGAGCATGTTCATGGCTATGGCTGTGCACCGTGCCATCCGGATGCACGTGCACTGCGCCCGCGATCCGCGCTTCGCCCTCGCCGCAACCGCAAACTGTGCACATCGCCTGACTCCTATTCGATTTCTATTTCCCGGACCCGCATTTCAGTCCCGGCGGTTGGGCGCAAACGGTGGCTGCCGCAACCCGGACAAATGCCGAACAGGGACTCCATCGGCACCGCCAGTCCGCACACCAGACACTCCCCGGCACCCGGCACATCGACGATCACCAATCGTGCCGCTCGGGCAACACCTCCCGCGGCTACCGCCGCAAAGCAGAATTCGAGTGCCGACGCTTCGACCGAAGAAAGTTGCCCGATCTCCAGCACGACGGTCTTCACCCGCTGCGCCTGTTCACGCCGGGCGGTTTCCTCGACAAGCTGAAGAATGCCTTCAGCCAGTGACATTTCGTGCATCGGTCTTCCAGTATCCAGCGAAATGCCGCCCGCCGTTGCCGACGCCCGACATTTGGTTCATCCAGACATTTTAACGATAGTCCATAATGTAGACGAAGCTATATTCCACGAGCCACCATGCCCATACCGTCGCCTGATTCCATGCTTGCCATCCGACCCATTCGTGGTCGGCACGTTCCGGCAATCTGCTTCGCCATCGGACTACTGGCAAGCTGTTGCGTGGCGACGGTGGCCGCCGACCCGGCCAACGCCTCCGTGGAGGGAACGGTGGCGCAAAGCGCAGTGCCGCCGTTGCCGCAATACACCGAACTTCACCAGGCGCTCGCCCGTTACCGGGAACTGGCCGGCAACCCGGCCTGGCAGCAGAAGCTGCCGCCATTGCCCGGCGACAAACTGACCCCGGGACAGCCCTACGCCGGCATTGCGCTGCTGGCTCAACGGCTGACACTGCTCGGCGACCTGCCCGCGGACACCCCGACATCATCACGCTACGAGGGCGCGATCGTCGACGGCCTCATGGCATTTCAGGAACGGCACGGCCTGACGCCCGACGGCGTCATCGGCAAGGGCACTTTCGAGCAGCTCAATGTCGCGCCGGATGCCCGCGTCCGCCAGCTCGAACTGGCACTCGAACGGCTGCGCCTGACGCCGCTGCCGGATGCACCACGCGCCATCGTCGTCAACGTCCCGGAATTCCGGCTGCGTGCCTACGAAATCCGCGACGGCAAGCTGGAGGTCAAGGCCGCGATGAACGTCATCGTCGGCAACGCCCGCAAGACGCGCACCCCGCTCTTCGATGCCGAGATGCAGTTCGTCGAGTTCAGCCCCTACTGGAACGTCCCGCCGTCGATCGCCCGCGGCGAAACCCTGCCCAAACTGCGCCGCGAACCCGGCTATTTCGACCAGCAAGGCTTCGAATTCGTCGGCAGCGACGGCCGGGTGGTCGGCGGCTTTTCCGAAGCGAATCTCGACGCCGTCCAGCGCGGCCAGATGCGCATTCGCCAGCGCCCGGGGGCACGGAATGCGCTCGGCGACATCAAGTTCGTCTTTCCCAACCCGGACAACATTTACCTGCACCACACGCCAACGCCGCAACTGTTCAAGAAAGACCGCCGCGATTTCAGCCACGGCTGCATTCGTGTCGAGGAACCGGTCGAACTGGCAAAATTCGTTCTCGCCACGGAACCGGAATGGACCGAAGACCGCATCGTTCAGGCGATGACCAAGGGCCGGTCGGCGACCTTGCGCCTGCGGGAACCTTTCCCGGTAATCATTGCCTATGTTACCGCTGCCGTCCGGGATGGAAGGGTTCACTTTTTCCCGGACATCTATGGGTATGACAAGATTCTTGATGATGCCCTGCGCCAGCGTTCAGCTGCGCTCAGTTCTTCCCATACTGGAAAAAATGGCGCAGAATCAAAAGATTAGATATTTGCTGGATCCGCAATGCCCAATTCTCATAAGCACTCGCGCCGCCTGTTTCTCAGTCGCGCGGCCCGCCTTGCCGTTGCCGGCGCCGTCCTGCCGATTGCCAAACCTGCACTCGCTTCGCTGCCCAATGCGCGCAGCCTGGATTTCGATCACACCCATACCGGCGAGCGCCTTTCGGTCGTCTTTGCCGTCGGCAACCACTACGTTCCCGATGCGCTGATCACGCTCAACCGCTTCCTGCGCGATCATTACTCGGGCGAAATCGGCACCATCGACCCGCAGTTGTTCGACCTGCTGTTCAAGACGCGCCAGGAACTCGGCAGCGACCAGGCGTTCCAGGTCATTTCCGGCTACCGTTGCGCCGCCACCAACTCGCACCTGCGCAACTCCCGTGGCGGCGGCGTCGCCCGGCAGAGCCTGCACATGCACGGCCAGGCCATCGACATCCGCATTCCCGGCGTCCCCCTTTCCGACCTGCGCGATGCCGCCATGTCGCTGAAGGCCGGCGGTGTCGGCTTCTATCCCCGCGACAAGTTCGTCCATGTCGATACCGGCAAGCTCCGCTATTGGTAGTCCAGCCCATTCAGACCAAGCGAAACGGGGGCTGCGGCCCCCGTTTTTCTATCCCGATTTGTTTGATGATCGTCAATCTGCCGGTACACTTGCGCGTTCATAATTTGGGCCTGATTTCTTTCGGTTTTTCCCCTGATGCTTGAAGCTGACAATCTGGAATGCGTGCGCGGCGAGCGCCGCCTGTTCGCAGGCCTCAACTTCAAGTTGGAAGCCGGAGAACTGCTCTATCTGCAGGGCAGGAACGGCTCGGGCAAAACGAGTCTGCTGCGCATGCTGATCGGCCTGCTGCCGCCCGAAGCCGGCGAAATCCGCTGGCAGGGCACCTCGATCAAGGCGCAGGGCGACGATTTCCGCGCCGATCTCTGCTATCTCGGCCACCTCAATGCCATCAAGGAAGAATTGACGCCGCTGGAAAACCTGCTCGCCGCCGCCCGCCTGGCCGACGAGGATCTTTCCGAGGACGACGCGCTCGACGCGCTGGAACAGGTCGGCCTCGCCGGGCGTGAGGATCTCGCCTGCAAATACCTGTCGCAGGGCCAGAAACGGCGAGTTGCGCTGGCGCGGCTGGTCAAGGAGAAGCGCCCCCTGTGGATTCTCGATGAACCCTTCGTCGCCCTCGACACTGCTGCGGTCGACTGGCTGGCGGGCATCATTTCCGGCCACCTGCAGCGCGGCGGCCTGGCGGTGATGACCACCCACCAGCTGGTCAACATCCCGGCCGGCACCGTGCGCGAATTGCGTCTTTCCTGATGTTCAGGATCATCACGGCGGTGATCGGCCGCGATCTCAAACTGGCCATGCGGCGGCAGGCGGACATCGTCTCGGCGCTGTTCTTCTTCATCATCGTCGTCAGCCTGTTCCCGCTCGGCATCGGCCCGGAACCCGATTTGCTGAGAAAGCTCGCGCCCGGCGTGCTGTGGGTCGCTGCCCTGCTCGCCACCATGCTGTCGCTGCCGCGGCTGTTCGCCGACGACCACCGCGACGGCACGCTGGAACAACTGGCGCTGGCCCCGCACCCGCTGGGGCTGGTCGTCACCGGCAAAGTGATCGCTCACTGGCTGGTCTCCGGCCTGCCGCTGGCGCTGATCGCCCCGGTCCTCGGCATTCAGTTCGATCTTTCCGCCGACGCCCTGATCGTCCTCACCGGCGCCATTCTGCTCGGCACCCCGGCGCTATCCGGCATCGGCGCCATCGGCGCGGCGCTGACCCTCGGCCTGCGTGGCGGTGGCGTGCTGCTTTCGCTGCTTGTGCTGCCGCTCTACATCCCGGTGCTAATATTCGGCGCTGGCGCAGTGGATGCGACGGTGACCGGTCTCGGGGGGGAGGGTCATCTGTCCCTGCTGGCCGCCATCACTTTTGCCTCTGTCGGTTTCGCCCCCTGGGCGACGGCCGCTGCCTTGAAGATCGCCCTCGAATGAAAGACCGTTTCAATCTCTACCGCTTCGCCTCGCCGGCCACGTTCTACCCGCTGGCCGGCGCAATGATTCCGTACTTCGCCGCCATTTCAGTCGTTTTCGGCCTCGCCGGCCTCTATCTCGGCATGCTGGTCGCGCCGACCGACTTCCAGCAGGGCGAGGGCTACCGGATCATCTTCATCCACGTCCCGGCGTCCTGGATGTCGATGTTCATCTATCTGGTGATGGCTTTCTGGGCGGCCATCGGGCTGGCCTTCAACACCCGCCTGTCGGGCATGATGGCGCAGGCACTGGCGCCGACCGGCGCGCTGATGGCCTTCCTGTCGCTGTGGACCGGCGCGCTGTGGGGCAAGCCGATGTGGGGCGCGTGGTGGGTGTGGGATGCGCGCCTGACTTCCGAACTGATCCTGCTTTTCCTTTATATCGGTTATATGGCGTTGACCGCAGCGATCGACGATGCGCGCCGCGCCGACAAGGCCGGCGGCCTGTTGCTGCTGGTCGGCGTCGTCAACATCCCGATCATCTATTTCTCGGTGAAGTGGTGGAACACGCTGCACCAGGGATCCAGCGTCAACCTGAACAAGTCGTCGATGGCCGAAACCATGCTCTGGGGCATGCTGCTGATGGCGATGTGCTTCTGGATGTATTCGATCGCCGTCGCCTTCATGCGGGTGCGCACCATAATGCTCGAACGCGAGCGCCACACCGACTGGGTCAAGGCCGAGTTGGCGGACAAAACGGCCGGAGACGAAAAATGATCCACTGGAACAGTTTCTCCGACTTTCTCGCCATGGGCGGCTACGGCTTCTACGTCTGGGGCTCCTTCGGCGTCACCGTCCTGATCATGACCGTTGAACCGATCATGGTCGCCCGCAATCGAAAGACCACCATTGCTCGTCTGAAGCGCCAGATGAGAGCAGAAACCCGCGCTGAAAACAGGAACACCGCAGAATGAAATCCCGTCACAAGAAACTCGCGCTGATCGGCGGCGCACTGGCCGTCATCGGCATCATCGCCGCGCTGGTGCTCAATGCGCTGAACAGCAACATCGCCCTCTATATTTCGCCGACCGACGTCGCCGCCGGCAAAGCGCCGCAGGGCAAGGTGTTCCGTATCGGCGGCATGGTCAAGGAAGGCAGCCTGCAGCGCCAGGCCGATGGCGTGACCATCGCCTTCGTCGTCACCGATACCGAAAAGGACATCACCGTGAATTACAAGGGCATCCTGCCCGACCTGTTCAAGGAAGGCAAAGGCGTGGTCGCCCAAGGGAAAATGACCCCCACCGGCACGTTCACCGCCAACGAGGTGCTGGCCAAGCACGACGAGAACTACATGCCGCCGGAAGCTGCCAAGGCCGTCGATGACGCCCAGTCACGGGCGGCCAACAAGCATGTGTCCCCGTCCTCTGGCGGCCAGCCGAAAGCGAGCTACTGAGCATGATCCCCGAACTCGGCCATTTCGCCCTCATCCTCGCCGCGTTGGTCGCCCTGATCCTTGGCACGCTGCCGCTGATCGGCGCCCACCAGAACCGCATGGCCTGGGTTGCCGTCGCCCGACCGGCCGCTTCGGCGCTGGCGCTGCTTGTCACCTTCTCCTTCGCCTGTCTGACGCAGGCCTTCGTCAGCAACGATTTCTCGGTCGTTTATGTCGCCCAGCACTCGAACTCGCTGCTGCCGCTGCAATACCGCGTCGCCGCCGTCTGGGGCGGCCACGAAGGCTCGCTGCTGTTGTGGATGCTGATGCTGACCTGGTGGGCCTTCGGCGTCGCCATGCTGTCGCGCCAGTTGCCGGAAGCGATGGTCGCCCGCGTCCTCGGCACCTTGGGGCTGGTCGCCTTCGGCTTCCTGCTGTTCATCCTGATCACCTCCAGCCCGTTCGAGCGCCTGCTGCCGGGCGCCGCCGAAGGGCGCGACCTCAACCCGTTGTTGCAGGATCCGGGGCTGGTCATTCACCCGCCGCTGCTCTACATGGGCTATGTCGGCTTCTCGGTGGCCTTCGCCTTCGCCATCGCCGCGCTGCTTTCCGGTCAGCTCGACGCCGCCTGGGCGCGCTGGTCGCGGCCGTGGACGATGGCCGCCTGGTGTTTCCTGACGCTGGGCATCGCCATGGGTTCGTGGTGGGCCTATTACGAACTGGGCTGGGGCGGCTGGTGGTTCTGGGATCCGGTCGAAAACGCCTCGTTCATGCCCTGGCTGGTCGGCACGGCGCTGATCCACTCGCTGGCGGTCACCGAAAAGCGCGGCAGCTTCAAGAACTGGACGGTGCTGCTGGCGATCTCCGCCTTCTCGCTGTCGCTGCTCGGCACCTTCCTCGTCCGTTCCGGCGTGCTGACCTCGGTCCATGCCTTCGCCACCGATCCACGGCGCGGCATTTTCATCCTGATCTTCCTGGTCGCCGTGATCGGCACCTCGCTCGCGCTGTTCGCCTGGCGCGCGCCGAAGGTCGGGCTGGGCGGCCGCTTTGCGCTGGTTTCGCGCGAATCGCTGCTGCTGACCAACAACGTGCTGCTCGTCGTCGCCTGCGCCACCGTCTTGCTCGGTACGCTCTATCCGCTGCTGATCGACGCGCTCGGCGTCGGCAAGATCTCGGTCGGCCCGCCGTACTTCAACGCCGTCTTCGTACCGGTCATGACGCCAATCCTGTTCCTGATGGGCGTCGCCCCCTTCGCCCGCTGGAAGGAAGCCTCGATTCCCGAAATCACCCGCGCCGTACGCTGGGCGCTGATCCCGGCGGTCATCGTCGCCATCGCCCTGCCGCTGGTTTACGGCAGCTGGTCGGCGTTGACCGCACTCGGCCTGCTGCTGGCGACGTGGATCGTCTCTACCGCCCTTCTCAACTTCGTCGAGCGCGTCCAGCACACGCGCGCCGGCCGGTCCTTCCTGAGCACCGCGCTGAAGCAGCCGCGCCACTTCTTCGGCATGCATCTGGCCCATATCGGCATTGCCGTCTTCGTTGTCGGCGTCACCATGGTCAGCAGTTTCCAGGAAGAGAAAGACGTCAAGATGGCGCCCGGCGAAAGCGTCGACGTCGCCGGCTATCACTTCACCTTCAACGGCGTCCGGACGGTCGAAGGCCCGAACTACGTAGCGGCGCAGGGCGATTTCGATCTCGCGGTTGACGGCAAATTCCAGCGCAAGATGAACCCGGAAAAGCGCAACTATGCTTCGTCCGGCATGCCGATGACCGAAGCCGCCATCGACGCCGGTTTCCTGCGCGACGCCTATGTCTCGCTCGGCGAGCCGATCGACCGCGACAAGCCGGAAGGCGAGTGGGCGGTGCGTGTCTATTACAAACCCTTCGTCGACTGGATCTGGGGCGGCTGCGTACTGATGGCGCTGGGCGGCCTGCTGACCATCCTCGATCGCCGCTATCGCGTCAAATCCCGCGCTGCGGCAGCGGTCACCACCCCGGCAGGAAGCCAACAAGCATGAACCGTTATTACTGGATTCTCGGCGCCTTCGCCGCCCTCGTCGTCCTGCTCGCCGTCGGCCTCAACCTCAACCCGCGCGACGTGCCGTCGCCGCTGGTCGGCAAGCCGGCCCCCGCCTTCAACCTGAACGTGCTGGCGACGCCGGACAAGACCCTTTGCCCCAGGGACATGCAGGGCAAGGTCTGGCTGCTCAACGTCTGGGCCTCGTGGTGCGTTTCCTGCCGCGCCGAGCACCCGATCCTCGTCGAATTCTCGAAGAAGGTCGACGTGCCGGTCATCGGCCTCAACTACAAGGAAGTGCGTGGCGACGGCGGCTTCGACATGAGCAAGATGGCGGCCGACGACGAGAAGAAACTCGCCTTCCAGCGCGCCAACGCCTGGCTCAGCCAGCACGGCGATCCGTACAAGCTGACCGTGATGGACCTCGACGGCCGCGTCGGCATCGACTACGGCGTCTATGGCGTGCCGGAAACCTACGTCGTCGACAAGGCCGGCATCATCCGCATGAAGCACACCGGCCCGATCACCCCCGATGTCCTCGGCCAGAAGATCATGCCGCTACTGGCGGAGTTGAACAAATGATCGCCCGCGCCCTGATTTTTGCCCTTTTTCTGGGGTCGACCGTAGCCATCGCCTCGGAAGTCAATGAAGCCGCGCTTGCCGCCGATCCGGTAGCCGAAAAGCGCCTGCAGGATTTGTCCACCGAACTGCGCTGCCTGGTCTGCCAGAACCAGACCATCGCCGACTCCAACGCCGAACTCGCCCAGGATCTGCGCCGCGAAATCCGCGGCATGATCAAGGATGGCAAGAGCGACAAGGAAATCATCGACTTCATGGTCGTCCGCTACGGCGATTTCGTGCTCTACCGGCCGCCGGTCAAGGGCATCACGCTGCTGCTGTGGGGCGGCCCTGTGGCGCTGATGCTGCTTGGCCTCTTCGTGCTGATCCGCTACCTGCGCCGGCGCGCCACGCGCATCGCCGACGACCAGCCACTCTCCGCCGACGAGACCAGCCGCGCCGACGCGCTGCTCAAGGAAATCAACCCGAAATGACCCAGTTCGCCATCTTCGCCACCCTGTTGATCGTGGTGGTCGCCGCCTTCATTTTGCCGCCGTTGTGGCTCGGCCTGCGCGCACCTAAACCGAGGGCCGACCGCAAGGAAGCCAACATCGCCATCTTCCGCGACCAGTTGAAAGAACTGGAAACCGAGAAAACCGAGGGTATGCTCGCCGACGCCGATTTCGAACAAGCCCGGCGCGAACTGCAGCGCCGCCTGCTCGAAGACGTCGAACCGGATGCCGCGGCGATGAAAGCCGCGCCGGCCAGTCACGCTCCCAGCCGCAAGACCGCCATCGCCATCCTGCTGCTGCTGCCGGTACTGGCCCTGCTCGGCTACGGCATGCTCGGCAAACCGCAGGCGCTCGACCCGATGCAGACCAGCGCCCCGCCCAAGATGACAGCGGAACAGATCAGCGGCATGGTCGCCAGCCTTGCGGAAAAAATGAAGGCCAACCCGGACGACATGCAGGGCTGGCTGATGCTGGCGCGCTCGTACAAAACCATGGGCCGCTATGAGGAAGCCGCCGAGGCTTACGGCAAGGCCGAGAAAGTCATCAACGACGACCCCGAGCTGCTGGCCAGCTACGCCGAAACCATCGCCATGGCCGCCGGCAAGGGGCTCAAGGGCAAGCCGGCGCAACTGATCGAGCGCGCGCTGAAACTCGACCCGCAAAACGCCCACGCGCTGTTCCTCGCCGGCGCCGCGGCCATGGAAGCCGGCGACAACAAGAAAGGCATCGCCTATTGGGAAGCCCTGCTGCCGCAGGTCGAGCCGGGTTCGGAGATCGACCAGATGCTGCGCAGCGGCATCGACAAGATGAAAGCCGGCGGCTGAGGCATGGTCGATGCCAGCCGGCGGGGGTTCTTTCGCGGTCGACCGCGCCCGAAGGCCGAAATCCGCCCGCCCTGGGCCTTGGCCGAAGCTGAGTTTACCGACTGCTGCACGCGCTGCAACGACTGCTTTGGCGCCTGCCCGGAACACATCATCGTCGCCGGCGACGGTGGTTTTCCGACCATCGATTTCACGCGTGGCGCCTGCACCTTCTGCGGCGACTGCGTCAGCGCCTGCAAGCCGCGCGCCCTGACCCGTAGCGAAGGGCAGTCGCCCTGGCCCCTCAAGGCCATCATCGGCCCGACCTGCCTGCCGCACAAGGGCGTCGAATGCCGCGTCTGCGGCGATTTCTGCGACGTCCGCGCGATCCGCTTCCAGCCGCGTCTCGGCGGCAGCCCGCTGCCCGAAGTCGACCTGGAACTATGCACCGGCTGCGGCGCCTGCGTCGCGCCCTGCCCGGTAGCGGCCATTACGATTCGCGCCTGAGCACCGGACAGGTTCAAGTCGGCAGACAGCGAACGTCAGCGCAGCAATCAAGGATGGTCATGGGAGGCCTCCGTCGATGCTTGGCAGCCCATGTGCGCAATGTGCACGGCCTGACCCTTGGTCGGTCAGCGCCTCATTTCCTTGGATCAGCAACGCCGGACCGCGCCGGCGGCGACCTATTCCGCCGTGGACAGCGGCGCAACGAGCGGCGGCGGCGAGAAGCCCAGCTCGATCATTTCCGTCTCCAGCTTGATGCGCAGGATCAACAGGCCATGCAGCGTTTCACGGGCCTTGTCTGCCGCCCACGTGTCGTGGTGAATGCGCAGGCAGGCCTCGATTTCGCCACGATTGGCGAGGTCGACGCCACAGACTGCCGCGTAATGGCGAATCTCATGATCCAGATCGGCCAGTTCTCGCTGATAATGTTCAAATCCGCTCATGGTCGAAGCATAACTCAAAGGAACCTCCATGTACCGGCTGTGCCTGCCCGAACCCATTAACAACACGACACCCGCCTTCACCGATCCAGCCACTGCCCAGGCCTGGCTCGCCGGACTGGCGCCGAAGCCCGCCACGGATGCGCTGGCGGCAATGCTCGAACAGATCGAAGCGATCGATGGCGGCCCCCTGTCGCCACCGCAGACGATTGCATTGCTGAACCTGCTGCGCAGCGCCGCCGTTCTCCGGCATGCCATTGCCGAGGGACAGTTCACGCGCAAGGCGCTGCCCATGCTGGCGGATGAAGAGCGCAGCTTCGCCATCGCGCAACAATTGTGGACACGAATGGGCATCGCCTACCTGCGCCTGGTTCCGCAATGTACCCCGGCTAACCGCTGCCTGCCCCTGCATCGCGCGGTGAGTGCCTTCCGGGTGGCGCAATATTGCCACTTTCTGGCCGCCCGGACCTGCACGCCACTGCTCGATCAACTGCTTCTTTCCGTATTGCTTTCGGCGGAAGCCAACGGCGTGCTGCGCCGGCCGCTGGCCGATCCGGATTATCCGCGATACGGCAGGGGAACTATCTCCGGTGAGTTGTCCTGGGCTTTCCTGGTACGCACAACGGATCCCTATCACCTGACGCCCGCCCAGTTCCAGGTCGCCAACCGGGTCTTCAGCCGCTGGCGCGAACTGGTCGCTTTCGAAGCCGAGGCCGGCCGGCGCAATAGCGCCTACCGCCTCGATCTGTCGGTTCTTCTGGGCGACGACCTGCCATCGGGCATTCCGCGTTACCTCGACATGTGCGTCGTGGCGCACAAGCTGGCCCAGCGCATCCAGGCACTGCAGGCGGGGGAGTCGCCAGAAGCGCTCAAGCTGGGGCGTACCCTTTCCGCCAGTGCGGCAATTCGCCTGCTCAAGGATATCGAACACCACCTCCACCCGCATCACGAAGCAGGAGCGAAAGAGCACAGCGAAATACAATTGGTCTTCGGCGGTGACAATGCCTACGCACTGCTGAACAACAAAACCCTCAATCCGATCGACACTCAAGGTGCCGCCGACCGTTCGCATAGCTATCAGCGATCGGCACAGTATGGCTTTGAGCGGGTCTCACACATGCCGACCGAAGTTAAAAATAAGTTGGACATACCGAACGAGCGCTGGATGATGGTCGACGGCAACGCGACGCGCCCGCCGGGAACCAGCCAAACCCGTCAGCTTGCACCCTGCCTGGTCGCCGCGTTGGTTAACGGAGAGCCTCGGCTTGGCGTTATGTCAAGCCTGCAGAGCGAAGACGACGGCACGCTCTCGGCGCGCCTGACCTGGCACGCCGACGGGGTCGAAGCGGGTACGCTCAAACGCATGGCCCCGCGCGGCAACCGGCTGGTTCGCGTACCGGCCTTCGTGCGCCAGGATGGCGCGGCATATTCGCTGATCGTGCCTGCCGACGCCGGTGCCCGCCTCGGGGTCAAGGTCGAGCTGTCCGGGGAGACGATCGAATCCCTCGTACCCGTCGAAGTTCTCGAACGCGGCACCGATTTCGTTCACTACGCCTGCAAGCTGCCGTAACGAAAGAAAAAGGCCCGTCCGGAGACGGGCCCTGCCTGTTGCGGTCGACCATCAAAAATGGCCGAAAACCATCATTCGAACTCGATGATGACCTGATCGACTGAAAGGCTTTCGCCAGCCGCCGCAGAGATCTTCTTGACCTTGCAGTCCTGGTCGGCCTTGAGGATGTTTTCCATCTTCATGGCTTCGATGACCGCCAGCTTCTCGCCGGCCTTGACGTCCTGACCGGCCTTGACCGCCACTTCGCGCAGCAGGCCCGGCATCGGGGAAAGCAGGAACTTGGAGAGGTCAGGTGCCGGCTTCTCGGGCATCAGGGCCAACAGTTCGGCAGCGCGGGCGCTCATCACCATGAAGTCGGCGCGGGTGCCCCAGTGGAACAGACTGTAGCGGGTCTTGTGACGCTCGACCTGCAGCGTGAATTCCTCGCCGTTGCAGGTGCCGTTGAACAGCGATTGGCCGAGTTTCCAGTCGGAGCGAATCTCGTAGTTCTCGCCCTTGTACTCGATGTGATAGCCGCCGGGAATGGCGCGCGCCGTCACCGGGTGGCTTTCGTTGCCATTCGGGTTCAGGCGGACGACCATCCACTTGTCGCTCACCAGCCGCTCGTGGCCCTGCAACTGGCCGGTGATGGAAGCGGAACGATCGGTATAGGCGCGGTAGACGTAGGCAGCCACGGAAACCAGCAGCGCCGGATCATCGTGCGGCACCATCGAGGCATCGAAGCCCTTCGGGTATTCCTCGGCGATGAAGCCGGTGTTGAAGTTGCCGGACTGGAAGCGCGGATGCTGCATCAGCGCCGCCTGGAACGGGATGTTCGAGGAAATGCCGCGGATCACGAAGGCGTTCAAGACGTCACGCATGCGGGCGATGGCCTGCTCGCGGGTAGCGCCGTGCACGATCAGCTTGGCGATCATCGAGTCGTAGAACATCGAAATCTCGCCACCGTCGTAGACACCGGTATCGACCCGGACGTGGCCCGGCACTTCCTTCGGTGGCTGGAACTTGACCAGACGACCGGTGGACGGCAGGAAGCCGCGGAACGGGTCTTCGGCATTGATCCGGCATTCCATGGACCAGCCGTTGAGCTGGACCTGATCCTGGGTCAGCGGCAGCTTTTCACCAGCGGCAACGCGGATCATCAGCTCGACGAGGTCGACGCCGGTGATCAGTTCGGTCACCGGATGTTCCACCTGCAGACGGGTGTTCATTTCCAGGAAGTAGAAGCTCTTGTCGGCACCGACGACGAACTCGACCGTACCGGCCGACTCGTAGTTAACGGCGCGGGCCAGTGCCACCGCCTGCTCGCCCATGGCCTTGCGCATGGCCGGGTCGACGAAGGGCGACGGCGCCTCTTCGATAACCTTCTGGTGACGGCGCTGGATCGAGCAGTCACGCTCGTTCAGGTAAACATAGTTGCCGAAGGAGTCGCCCAACACCTGGATTTCGATGTGGCGCGGTTCCAGCACGTATTTTTCGATGAAAACGCGGTCATCGCCGAAAGCGTTCTTGGCTTCATTGACGCAGGACGAGAAGCCTTCGTGCGCTTCCTTGTCGTTGAAGGCAACGCGCAGCCCCTTGCCACCGCCACCGGCGGAAGCCTTGATCATGACCGGATAGCCGATGCCCTGAGCGATCTTGACGGCTTCGTCCGGACCGGAAATGGCTTCGTTGTAACCCGGGATGGTATTGACCTTGGCTTCGAGCGCCAGCTTCTTGGACTCGATCTTGTCGCCCATCTTGCTGCTGGAATAGTGCTTCGGCCCAATGAACTTGACACCCTCTTCTTCCAGACGGCGCGAGAACTCGGAGTTTTCCGACAGGAAGCCGTAGCCGGGGTGAACGGCTTCGGCACCGGTTTGCTTGCAGGCGGCGATGATCTTGTCGGCCACCAGGTAGGATTCCTTGGAGGCAGCCGGGCCAATACAGACGGCTTCGTCGGCGAGGTCGACGTGCAGCGCATCCTTGTCGGCTTCGGAATAGACGGCAACGGTCTTGATGCCCATCTTGCGTGCAGTCTTGATGACGCGGCAGGCAATTTCGCCGCGGTTTGCGATCAGAATTTTAGTGAACATATTCCTTTTTCTCCCTGACGCTTACAGAGGAATGTTGCCGTGCTTGCGCCACGGATTTTCAAGTTTCTTGTCGCGCAGCATGGCCAGCGAGCGGGCAATACGCTTGCGGGTGGCATGCGGCATGATGACGTCGTCGATGAAGCCACGGGCGCCGGCCACAAACGGGTTGGCGAACTTGGCCTTGTACTCGGCTTCGCGTTCGGCCAGCTTGGCCGGATCGTTCTTTTCCTCGCGGAAAATGATTTCCACGGCGCCCTTCGGGCCCATGACCGCGATTTCTGCCGACGGCCAGGCAATATTGACATCGCCGCGCAGGTGCTTGGAGGACATCACGTCGTAAGCGCCACCGTAGGCCTTGCGGGTAATGATGGTCACCTTCGGCACGGTACATTCGGCGTAGGCGTAGAGCAGCTTGGCACCGTGCTTGATGATGCCGCCGTATTCCTGCGTCGTGCCCGGCATGAAGCCCGGGACATCGACGAAGGTGACGACCGGAATGTTGAAGGCATCGCAGAAGCGGACAAAGCGGGCCGCCTTGATTGACGACTTGATGTCCAGACAGCCGGCCAGCACGAGCGGCTGGTTGGCGACGATGCCAACCGGATGACCATCCATGCGGCCGAAGCCGATGATGATGTTCTTGGCGTAATCGGCCTGCAGCTCGAAGAAATCATTGTCGTCGACCACTTTGACGATCAGTTCCTTCATGTCGTACGCCTTGTTGGCGTTGTCCGGCACCAGGGTGTCGAGCGAGTAATCCATACGATCGACCGGATCGTTGGTCGGCGTCACCGGCGGCTTTTCGCGGTTGTTGGCGGGCAGGAAATTCATGAAGCGGCGCAGCATCGACAGGGCTTCGACATCATTCTCAAAAGCCAGATCGGCCACACCGGACTTGCTGGTGTGGGTCACGGCACCGCCCAGCTCTTCGGCCGTCACGTCTTCGTGGGTCACGGTCTTGACGACTTCCGGACCGGTCACGAACATGTAGGACGAGTCCTTGACCATGAAGATGAAGTCGGTCATCGACGGCGAATACACCGCACCGCCGGCGCAGGGGCCCATGATCATCGAGATCTGCGGCACGACGCCGGAGGCCATCACATTGCGCTGGAAGACGTCGGCGTAGCCGCCCAGGGAGGCGACGCCTTCCTGAATCCGCGCACCACCCGAGTCGTTGAGGCCGATCACCGGGGCGCCGACCTTCATCGCCTGATCCATGACCTTGCAGATCTTTTCGGCGTGGGTTTCCGACAGCGAACCGCCGAAAACAGTGAAATCCTGCGAGAAAACGAAGACCAGACGGCCATTGACCGTACCGTAACCAATCACGACACCGTCGCCGGGAATCTTCTCGGCCTGATCCATACCGAAATCGGTGCAGCGATGCTCCTTGAACATGTCCCATTCCTCGAAGGAGTCCGGGTCGAGCAGCAGCTCGATGCGTTCGCGGGCGCTCAACTTGCCCTTTTTGTGCTGGCTGTCGATACGCTTCTGGCCACCGCCAAGGCGGGCCAGTTCACGCTTTTTTTCCAGCTGGCGGATGATGTCGTGCATAGAAAACTCCCTAAATGGATCGGGTGATTAGTGTTTCAGATAGTCGAGCAGCGCATACGCGGCAGCAGCCGGGGTCGTATGGCCCTCCTCGACGGATCGGGTGAAGGCGGGCAGGTTTTCCTGCACGCGCGGGTGATGACGGAAATATTGACGAAGGCCTGAATCGATCAGCTGCCACATCCAGCTCAAGGTCTGATGCTGACGCTTGGCGTCGAATTCGCCGGTCGGTTTCAGGGCGGCCTGATACTTCTCGACCTGTTCCCAGAAGTCGGCAATGCCTTCCTTGTGCAAGGCCGACAGCGTGATGACCGGCGGCGCCCAGTTGGGCGAGGCCGGACGCAGCATGTGCAGGGCGTTACGCCATTGGGCACGGACCACGGCGGTGGCCTGACGGTCGATATCGGCCTTGTTGATGATCACCATGTCGGCGATCTCGACGATGCCTTTCTTGATCGCCTGCAGGTCGTCGCCGGCATTCGGCAATTGCAGCAGACAGAACATATCGACCATGCCAGCCACCGTCGTTTCCGACTGGCCGACACCGACGGTCTCGATAATGATCACGTCGTAGCCGGAGGCTTCACAGAGCAGCATCGCCTCACGCGACTTTTCAGCCACGCCGCCGAGCGAACCGGACGATGGGCTGGGCCGGATGAAGGCTTCCTCGCGTTGGCTGAGCAACTCCATCCGCGTCTTGTCGCCGAGGATTGAGCCGCCCGACACCGAAGACGAAGGATCGACCGCCAGCACCGCCAGTTTCTTGCCCTGCTCGATAAGCCAGACGCCAAGCGCCTCGATGAACGTAGACTTGCCCGCCCCCGGCACACCGGAAATGCCGATGCGAATCGCCTTGCCGGTACTCGGCAGAAGTGCATTGAGCACCTGCTGGGCGCGCTGCTGGTGGTCGGGACGCGTCGACTCGATCAGCGTGATGGCCTTGGCCAGCGCACGACGCTGACCGGCCAGCACGCCATCGACCAGCAACTGGTCGGCCGCAGACAGAATATTGGCACGCACGGGAGCTTCGCCCAAATTCATCCGAGGTTTAGCCGCGTGCCTTGCGAATTTCTTCGATCACCTTGATGGCCGAATCCTCGATCCGCGTACCCGGCCCGAAAATGGCCTTGGCACCGGCGTTGTAGAGGTAATCATAGTCCTGGGCCGGAATCACGCCACCGGCGAAGACGATAATGTCGTCACCGCCCTGGTCCTTCAAAGCCTTGACCAGTTGTGGCAGCAGGGTCTTGTGACCGGCGGCCAGTGACGACACACCAACTGCATGGACGTCGTTTTCGATGGCCTGACGGGCAGCTTCTTCCGGGGTCTGGAAGAGCGGCCCCATGTCGATGTCGAAGCCAAGGTCGGCGTAGGCGGTCGCTACCACCTTGGCGCCGCGGTCATGGCCATCCTGGCCGAGCTTGGCGATCATGATGCGCGGCCGGCGGCCTTCTTCTTCGGCGAACTTCGCAACATCGGCCTTGATCTTTTCCCAGCTTTCCTGACCTTCCACAACGCCTCCGTACACACCCGAGATGGTCTGGTTGTTGGCACGGAAACGGCCGAAGACCTTTTCCAGCGCATCCGATACTTCGCCAACCGTGGCGCGCAGGCGCATCGCCTTGACGGTCAGGTCGAGCAGGTTGCCTTCGCCGGACTCAGCCGCTGCGGTCAACGCTTCCAGAGCGGCGTTGACCGCAGCACGGTCGCGCGTCGCGCGAATTTGCTTGAGGCGGGCGATCTGCGAGTCACGCACGGCATGGTTGTCGATATCGAGAATGTCGATCGCGTCTTCCTTGGCCAGCTTGTACTTGTTGACGCCAACGATGACGTCCTTGCCCGAGTCGATGCGCGCCTGCTTGTCAGCCGCACAGGTTTCGACCTGCATCTTGGCCCAGCCGGATTCGACGGCCTTGGTCATGCCGCCCATCGCCTCGATTTCCTGAATGATGCCCCAAGCCTTGTCGGCCATGTCCTGGGTCAGCTTTTCCATCATGTAGGAACCGGCCCACGGATCGACGACGTTGGTGATGTGGGTTTCTTCCTGGATGATGAGCTGGGTGTTACGGGCGATACGCGACGAGAACTCGGTGGGCAGCGCGATGGCTTCATCTAGCGCGTTGGTGTGCAGCGACTGGGTACCGCCGAACACGGCGGCCATCGCCTCGATGGTGGTGCGCACGACGTTGTTGTACGGGTCCTGCTCGGTCAGCGACCAGCCGGAAGTCTGGCTGTGCGTGCGCAACATCTTCGACTTGGCGCTCTTGGCGTTGAAACCGGTCATGATGCGGTCCCACAGCAGGCGACCAGCGCGCATCTTGGCGATTTCCAGGTAGAAATTCATGCCCACCGCCCAGAAGAAGGACAGGCGGCCGGCGAAGGTATCGACGTCCATGCCGGAAGCGACGCCGGTACGCACGTATTCCATGCCGTCGGCCAGCGTGAAGGCGAGTTCGATGGCCTGGTTGGCGCCGGCTTCCTGGATGTGATAACCGGAAATCGAGATCGAATTGAACTTCGGCATGTGCTGCGCCGTATAGCCAAAAATATCGGCAATGATTTTCATCGACGGCTTGGGCGGATAGATATAGGTATTCCGCACCATGAATTCTTTGAGGATGTCGTTCTGGATGGTTCCGGACAGCTTGTCCTGCGGCACGCCCTGTTCTTCGGCAGCAACGATGTAGCCGGCAAGGATGGGCAGCACGGCGCCGTTCATTGTCATCGAAACAGAAATCTTGTCGAGCGGAATGCTGTCGAAAAGGATCTTCATGTCTTCGACCGAGTCGATCGCCACGCCGGCCTTACCGACGTCACCCGTCACCCGGGCATTATCCGAGTCGTAACCGCGGTGCGTCGCCAGGTCGAAAGCGACCGAAACGCCTTGACCGCCGGCGGCAAGCGCCTTGCGGTAGAAGGCGTTGGAGGCTTCGGCAGTGGAGAAGCCGGCGTACTGGCGGATGGTCCACGGCTTGACCGCATACATCGTCGGCTGCGGGCCGCGCAGGTAGGGCGCGAAGCCGGGCAGGGTGTCGGCAAACTCCAGGCCCTCAACATCGGCCTTCGTGTAGAGCGCCTTGACGGCCAGACCTTCCGGGGTGTTCCAGACCAGATTCCCGACATCGCCACCCGGAGACTGTTTGGCGGCGGCCTTTTCCCAGGCATCCAGGTTATTGGAATCAAAGAACTTTTCAGACATGACACACCCCTCGCTGATTCGATTTTTTCAGGCTTATGATGCAGAATTCAAAATTCTACGCTTCTGGGCCCAGCTTGACATACCAAGTGGTGCATAATACTTTATCCATAATTATGGAGGCAAGTGAGCAAGGATAATCAGCTCACCTCCGGCAAACAAACATGACCCGCATTGCACCTACCGCGCTCTATCAGGAAGTGGCCGAACGCCTGCGCCAGCGCATCTTCGCCCATGAACTGACCCCCGGCACCTGGATCGACGAGCAGAAACTCGCCGAGCAGTACGGCATTTCCCGGACGCCGTTGCGTGAGGCGCTCAAGGTGCTGGCTTCGGAAGGCCTGGTCGAACTGAAGCCGCGACGCGGCTGCTATGTGACTGAGATTTCCCGGCAGGACCTCGACGACATCTTTCCGCTGATGGCCATGCTCGAAGGGCGCTGCGCCGCCGACGCCGTCAAGGCTGCTAAGCCGGCCGACATCAAGGGCCTCAAGGAAATTCACGCACGGCTCGAAGCGGCGGCGCGCGAGGGGCGTATCGATGCCTTCTTCGAAGCCAACCAGGAATTCCACCGCCGCATCCAGGAACTGGCCAACAACCGCTGGCTGCTCTCGGTGATCCAGGACCTGCGCAAGGTGCTGAAGCTGTCGCGGCTGCATTCGCTGTCGCTGGAAGGGCGCCTGCAGCAATCGCTCGAGGAACACCGCGCCATCATGGCAGCCTTCGAAGCGGGCGAGGTCGCCAAGGCCGAAAAGTTCATGCACGACCACCTGCTGTCAGGGCGCGAAGCCTTGGCTAAAATGGACGGCAAGGCCGCCAAGGCGGCCTGAAGCCACTGACCGCCGGTTGCGGTCGACACCGGAAAACAGCACAAATCCGGCGATAAAAAACCCTGGCGGGCGAACCGGCCAGGGTTTTTTGTTGGCTGCAGCTTTTTAGTGGCTGGCCGCGCCCGATGCGCCATAGCCCGTCTGGGCACGAACGTACTGGTCTTCGAAGGCTTCGATCTCCTTGCCGGCGCGCACGCTGGAATCAGTCTTCGAGAAGATATAGGCGAGCAGGAAGGCAATCGGCATCGCGAACAGCGCCGGCTGGGTGTAGGGGAAGAGCGCGGCCTTGTTGCCAAGGACGTCAACCCACACCGACTTCGAGAAGACCACGAAGAGGACCGCGGAAACCAGACCGCCGTAGCCGCCGAACAGCGCACCACGGGTCGTCAGGCCCTTCCAGTACATGGAAAGGATGAGCACCGGGAAGTTGGCCGCCGCCGCCACACCAAAGGCGAGGCCGACCATGAAGGCGATGTTCTGCTTCTCGAACAGGATGCCAAGAACAATGGCCACCGCGCCCAGGCAGATCGTGGCGATCTTCGAAACGCGGATTTCGGTCGCTTCCGAGGCCTGGCCCTTCATGATGACGCGGGCGTACAGGTCATGCGAGATGGCGGATGCACCGGCCAGCGCCAACCCGGAAACCACGGCCAGGATGGTGGCGAAAGCCACGGCAGCCAGAAAACCGAGCAGCATGTTGCCGCCGACCGCCTTGGCCAGGTGCATGGCAACCATGTTGCCGCCGCCGACCATCTTGGCGCCAATCGTGCCACCTTCGAAGAACTCGGGGTTCTGGCCGACGATCAGGATGCCGCACAGGCCCATGATGAAGATAACGTTGAAGAAGTAGGCGACGAAGCCGGAGGCGTAGAGCACGGACTTGCGCGCTTCCTTGGCGTCGGTGACGGTGAAGAAGCGCATCAGGATGTGCGGCAGGCCGGCAGTGCCGAACATCAGGCCGAGGCCGAGCGAAATGGCGGTGACCGGATCGGCCAGCAGGCTGCCCGGATACATCAGCTTGGGACCGAGCTTATGCACGGCGGTCGCTTTTTCCAGCAGCGTCTGGAACGAGAAGCCGAACTGGCTGAAGGCCAGGATCATGACCAGCGTACCGCCGGCGAGCAGCATGCAGGCCTTGATGATCTGCACCCAGGTCGTGGCGACCATGCCACCGAAGGTGACGTAGACCATCATCAGGATGCCGACAGCGAAGATGGCGACGTTGTACTCGAGGCCGAAGAGCAGCTTGATCAGCTGGCCTGCACCGACCATCTGCGCGATCAGGTAGAAGCAGACGACGGTCAGCGAGGAAATTGCCGCCATGGTGCGCACCTTGCCTTGATCGAGGCGGTAGGCGGTGATGTCGGAGAAGGTGAAGCGCCCTAGGTTGCGCAGGCGTTCGGCCATCAGGAAGAGGATGATCGGCCAGCCGGCGAAGAAGGCCAGCATGTAGATGTAGCCGTCGTAGCCCTGCGAGTAGACCATCGCCGTCAGACCGAAGCGTGGCGGCGGACATGTAGTCGCCGGCGATCGCCAGGCCGTTCTGGAAACCGGTGATGCCGCCACCGGCGGTGTAGAAGTCGGCGGTCGACTTGGTGCGGCTGGCCGCCCAGTAGGTAATGCCCATCGTCATCGTGACGAAGATGCAGAACATGATGATGGCGTGCCAGTTGGTCGCCTGCATTTCAGCGGCGCCGAGCGGATCGCCGGCCGCAACGGCGAGGGCGGAGAGGCTCAGTAGTCCGAGCGCGATAATCAGTTGGCGCATCATTTGTTCTCCTTCCAGGCTTCCTTGACGATTTCCTGCGTCAGGGCATCAAACTCGGTATTGGCGCGTCGCACGTAGACGGCGGTCAGCACCCAGAAGAAAATGAACATGAAAAGTTCGACGGCGACGCCGACCGTCAGCATCGAGCCTTCGGCAACCGGCCGTCCCAGCGAGGTGGGGTTGAAGGCGACCACCATCACGAAACCGTAAAACATGGTCAAGACAATTGCTGCCAACGTCCAGGCGAAGCGCCCCCGTCTTGCGACAAGCTCCTGGAATTTCGGGTTGGCCCGCATCCGCTCATACATCGCGCTGCTCATGGCTTTATTCTCCCTCTGTGTTTTGCCGCATATCCGGCGAGCGCGATTATATCTTATAGAGGTCTGACCAAAATTGACTTGGATTAGGCCATTTATAATGCGCGCACCAAAACAGGAGCATTCATGATGAGTACGGTCGACCTCACCCGCGAAGGCGAAATCGCCACCCTGACCCTGAACAATCCAGGCAAGCTGAATGCCATCAACCTCGGCATGTGGGTGCAACTGGCCGAAATCATGGCCAAATTGTCGGTCGACCGCGACATCCGCTGCATCGTGCTGCGCGGCGCCGGCAGCGAGGCGTTTGCCGCCGGCGGCGACCTGGAGGAATTCGTCACCGGCCGCGCCACGCTCGAACAGGCGCTGCACTATCACGGCCAGGTCGCCGCCGCGCTCAACGCCATCGCCGATTGCCCGCACCCGACGGTGGCGCTGATCCAGGGCGCCTGCATCGGCGGCGGGCTGGAAATCGCCGGCGTCTGCGACCTGCGCATCTGCAACGAATCGGCTCGTTTTGGGGCACCGATCAATCGCCTCGGCTTCTCGATGTATCCCGGTGAAATGGAAGGCCTGCTCAAACTGGCTGGCGCTGCCGTGATGAAGGAAATCCTGCTCGAAGGGCGCATCCTGAATGCCGGTGAAGCCTACGAAAAAGGCTTGGTGACGCGCGTCGTGCCCGACGCACAGGTCGCCGACGAAGCCTACGCCAGCGCCCGCCGCATCTGCGCCGGGGCGCCGCTGGTCGCCGGCTGGCACAAGCAGTGGATACGCCGACTGCAAAGCGGCCGGCCGCTGAACGACGAGGAAAAAGCCGCCTCCTTCGCCTTTCTCGATACCGAGGATTACCGCGAGGGCCTCGCCGCCTTTCTGGAAAAGCGCAAACCCGCGTTCAAGGCGCGCTGAACAGGCTCCACAGCATCTTGCCGGCGAGCGCCAGCAAGACAGCGGCAAACACCCGTTTTAGTGTCTTCACCGGCAATTCGTGCGTTTTCCGGGCGCCGATCGGCGCCGTCAGGATGCTGGCGGCCGCCACGACGACCACTGCCGGCAAGTAGACGAAGCCGAGGCTGCCTTCCGGCAGGCCGGCAACCGACCAGCCGTTCCAGACGTAACCCAGCGCACCGCCGAGGGCGATTGGAAAGCCGATTGCCGCCGAGGTGCCGATTGCGTTCTGCACCTTCACGTTGCACCAGGTCATGAACGGCACCGACAGCACGCCACCGCCGATCGCCACCAGGCAGGAAATCCCGCCGATGATGGCGCCGACCAGTGAAGTGCCGAGTGTACCCGGCAGTTCACGGTGCGGTTGCGGCTTGATGTTGAGGATCATCTGCACCGACACGTAACAGATGAATATGGTGAAGATCAGCCCCAGTGTCTTGGTCGGCACCAGGCTGGCGATATGCGTCCCGAGCAGGGTGCCGACGATGATGCCGGGAGTGATGCGGGCAACGACCGGCCACAGCACGGCGCCATGTGCATGATGGGTACGCACGCTGGAAATGGAGGTGAAGAAGATCGCCGCCATCGACGTGCCGAGCGCCAGATGCATCACCTCGCCCGAGGGGAAGCCCTGCGCGGCGAACAGCATGACCAGCACCGGCACCATGACCGAGCCACCGCCAATCCCCAGCAAACCGGCGAAAAAGCCGGCAAAGGCGCCCAACCCGAGATACGCCAGCCACCAGACCGTCATTGCTGCTCCATCAATTGCTCGGTGATGAAAGCCCATTCGGCATCCGAAACCGGCGTGATCGACAGCCGGTTGCCGCGGGCGAGGAGGCGCATGTTAGCAAGTTCGGGATAAGACCGCAGTTCGGCGAGCGTCAGATAAGGCGTTTTCTTGACGAAACGCACGTCGCGCAGCCACCAGCGCGGCTGCTCAGGTTTGGATTTCGGGTCGAAATAGGGGTCGACCGCAACAAACTGGGTTGCGTCCGGGTAAGGCTCGGAACAGACCTCGCAAATGCCGGCGATACCCGGCTCGGCACAACCCGAATGATAGAAGAAGGCGAGGTCGCCGATCCGCATCGTGTCGCGCATGAAGTTGCGCGCCTGATAGTTGCGCACTCCGAACCAAGGAAGGATCCGGTCGGGGGCGGCGGCAAGGTCGTCGATCGACACCTCGTCCGGCTCGGATTTCATCAGCCAGAAGGCCATCGCTTCAGGAAAGACGCTCGATCATTTTTTCGGCCAAAAAAAGGCCCCCGCAAGTGCCGTCAGAACCGGCATCCTGAACCTGGGTCCAGAGTGGCTGCTTTCCTCCCGCTTCAGGACCACCCGACGAAGGGCGTTCACAACAGCGGTTTCAATGGTCCGCAACCGATGCCAATAAGCATTGGTTCAAGGAATCTATGGTCCTGACAAACACCGCAGGGGACGCTCGGCGGGCGGCGCCGGGGTCAGCAGCAAATGACTACAGATCCAGTTGCTGCTGGGGCGCAAGCACGGCATCAATCCGTGCTCCCATGTCGTCGATTCTACGCTTTGCGTCGGAAGTATCAACCGCATAATCGACTTCTTTTTCCACCGTGGCAGGCACGGCGGAGAGGTGTTCGTGCGCGATGTTGAGCGCCGCCATCACCGCCACGCGTTCGGCGATGGTGCTCCTGGTGCGCTGGGCGATTTCGCGCATCTTGCTGTCGACCAGATCGACCGCCGCCAGCAGCCCGTCGCGCTCTTCCGGCGTGCAGGCCACGCGGTAATCGCGGCCCATGATCTTGACGTCGAGAAAATTCGGCTCCGCGCTCATCTCAGGCATCCTCGGGCAGCTTGTCCATCAGACCTTCGAGACGCTCGCGGGCGACCGTCATCGTCTGGCGCAGGTGCAGGCGTTCGGCTTCGGCCGCCGCCATCTGGTTCTTAAGCACTTCGTTCTCGGCGCGCAACTGGTGTACCAGGGCGACGACCTGTTCGATCTTGGTTTCGAGCGCATCGAGTTCGGTATTCATGGCGCGCACTATAGAGGCTGAAACCATGTGTGGTCAAGGACTAAGCCTTTATTCTGAAAGTGGTTTGTCGAGTCGCGGGCGAGAAGTTTCTGGTGCATCGCAACAACGAGCCATGTATAATGCGCGCCGTGTCAGGTGCTGCGGAAGGATTCTCCAACCGCGGTTAAACGGGAAAGCGGTGCGTCTCCAAGAAGACAAATCCGCTGCTGCCCCCGCAACGGTAAGCAAGTGCGGACGCGCCACAACGCCACTGGGTTCACCCTGGGAAGGCGGCGCGTCAAGACTTGCGAGCCCGGATACCGGCCTGGGACAAACCAGCGGAAGTACCACGGGGGTGTGGTGCCGGTCCTCGGCCTACGTTCATTCTCCCAGTGCTTCCTTTTCAGTCATTCCGGCATGCGGGGACGCCTGCCGGGAAAGGGAGAATCATGAATCCACGTCTCACGCCGCTCGCCGCGGCACTATCCATTGCCTTCTTGGCCCCGGCACAAGCCCAGACCGCCGACCTCGACACCGTCATCGTCAGCGCCACCCGCTTCAGCGAAACCGATACCAACGTGGCGGCCAACGTCAGCGTCATCACCCGCGACGACATCCGCAACACGCCGGCGCGCGACCTGCCGAGCATGCTCAAGGGCAGCGCCGGCGTCGACGTGCGTGCCCTCTACGGCAGCCTCGGCATCGACTCCACGGTCGACATCCGCGGCTTCGGCGAAACAGCGGGCAGCAACACGCTGATCCTGCTCGACGGCCAGCGCCTCAATCCGATCGACATGGGCAGCGTCAGCTGGTCGGCGATCCCGCTCGACAGCGTTCAGCGCATCGAAATCATGCGCGGCGCCGGTACCGTGCTATACGGCGACAAGGCGACCGGCGGCGTGGTCAACATCATCACCGACAAGTCCGGCGCGCCGCGCGCCGGCGCCACCGTCGGCATCGGCAGCTACGACACGCAGACCGTCGACCTCAACGGCGCCTTCGGCAACGAGATCGGCTACGCCAATGCCTTTGCCCGCTACGCCCACACCGGCGGCTGGCGCGAAAACTCGCAGGCCGAGCAGGCCGCCCTCAGCGGGCGCGGCGGACTCTATATCGGCAAGGGCGAAGCCTTTGTCGACTACGCCGTGTACAACGACCATTCCGGCCTCCCCGGCTACCTGCTGAGCGCCGCCTACCAGAACAATCCGAAGACCTCGACCTCACCCAACGATTCGCAGCGCAGCGACGGCTATCGCCTGCGCCCCGGCATCGCCCTGCCGATCAGCGACACCCTGCGCTTCGAGGCGGAAGTCTCCTACGACCGCCAGAACCAGCACGCCAACTACGTCTCCTTCGGCAGCCAGGCCGACCGCACACGCGACAACTGGTCGATCACCCCGCGCCTGCGCTGGCAGCACGGCCTCGGCGGCCTGAAGAGCGAAACCGTGGCCGGCATCGACTACTACTCGGGCGAAGTCGACGCCACCTACACGACGTCCGCCACGCAGGGCGCCAAGCAGGACAGCACCGGCTTCTACTTCCAGAACATCACCGAATGGGTCGCCGGCCTAGCCACCACGCTCGGCGCGCGCAGCCAGCGCGTCGACCAGTCCGCCACACAGGACGCCTACATGGGCTTCTTCGGCATGCAGCCGGCGATGAGCGGCAGCGCCGAATACACCCGCAGCGCCTGGGATCTCGGCCTCAGCTACGCCGGCGACGGCTGGCGTGTCTACGGCAAGGGCGGCACCACCTTCCGCTTCGCCAACACCGACGAGCTGTTCGGCTACGATCCGTTCACTGGCAACCCGACCTTCGCCGGCAACCTCAAGCCGCAGACCGGTACGCTCGGCGAAATCGGCGGCAGCGTGACGCTGGGCCCGGTCAAGGGTCGCGCCGCGCTCTACCGGATGAACCTGGAAGACGAAATCGCCTACGACGGCTCGCTGTTCGCCAACGTCAATCTCGACAAGACCCGCCGCCAGGGCCTCGAACTCGAAGCCGACTGGCGCATCGTGCCGTCCGTGCTGGCCCGCGCCACCTATACCTACACCGACTCGGTCTTCCGCGAAGGCGTGTACGACGGCAAGCAGGTGCCGCTCGTCCCGCACAACAAGGCGTCGGCGCGGCTGACCTGGGACGGCGCCGCCATCGGCAAGTACACGGCGGTGGTCAACTACGTCGGCGAGCGCTATTACAGCGGCGACTTCGCCAACGCGCTGGACAAGCTGCCGGGTTACACCACGGTCGACTTCATGGCCGGCTGGAACTTCAAGCCGTGGTCGATTTCGGCGCGCCTGCTCAACGCCTTCGACAAGAAGTACTCGCCCTATGCCGGCTATTCGACCTTCCAGTCGGACTATTATTACTACCCGGCCGATGGGCGTACCTTCCTGATGACCGCGAGCTACAACTTCCGCTGATGCCCGACCGCCGCCGTGCCTTCCTGATCCTCGCCATCCTCGTGCTGCTGGCACTGGCGAGCTTCTGGGCGGCGCTGGCGGCCGGCAGCATCCCGGTCGCGGCGGCCGACGTTCTCGCCGCCCTGCTTGGGCACGATGCGCCCGGCGCCGACATCGTCCGCCAACTGCGCCTGCCGCGCGCCCTCGCCGGCTTTGCCTGCGGCGGCCTGCTGGCCCTCGCCGGCGCGCTGATGCAGGTATTGCTGCGCAATCCGCTGGCCGATCCCTACATTCTTGGCATCTCCGGCGGAGCCGGTGCCGGCGCGCTGTTCGCCATCATGGTCGGCCTGCCGACCTTCGGCATCGACGGGCTGGCCTTCGCCGGCGCCCTCGGCGCCATGTTCCTGGTCTTCGGGCTGGCGCACGGCGACGGCAGCTGGACGCAGACGCGCCTGCTGCTGACCGGCGTCATCGTCGCCGCCGGCTGCGGCGCGCTGATCTCGCTGATGCTGGCGATCGCCCCGGAAGACCGGCTGCGCGGCATGTTGTTCTGGCTGACCGGCGACCTCGGCCAGGCGGCCAGCGCCTGGCCGCCGATGCTGGCGCTGGCCATCGCGCTGGTGCTGGCGATGCCCTTCGCGCGCGAACTCAATCTGCTGGCGCGTGGACTCATGCAGGCGCAGGCGCTGGGTGTTGCGGTCAACCGTCTGCGCTATGCAATTTTCCTGCTCGCCTCGCTGGCCACCGCCGCCTCGGTGACCACCGCCGGCTCGATCGGTTTCATCGGCCTCGTCGTCCCGCACCTGGTCCGGCTCGTCACCGGCAACGACCAGCGCCTGCTGCTGCCCGCCTCGGCACTGGCCGGCGGCGCCCTGCTGATGCTGGCCGACACGCTGGCGCGCTCGCTGATCGCCCCGCAGCAATTGCCGGTCGGCGTGCTGACGGCGCTGATCGGCGTCCCGGTCTTCCTCTTCCTCTTGTCGCGGCAGGCCAGATGAGCGTTCCGCTGCTCGCTGCCCACGGCCTCTCGGTCGACATCGGCGGCTGCTGCGTCGCCCGCACACTCGACCTGACGATCGAATCAGGTCAACGGCTGGCCATCCTCGGTCGCAACGGCGCCGGCAAGTCGACCCTGCTTGCCACGCTGGCCGGGCTGCGTGAACCGGCTGGCGGCCGCCTCGAACTCGGCGGTTCGCCCTACGCCTCGCTGACGCCGCGCGCCGCGGCGCTGCGCCGTGCCTGGCTAGGGCAGGCGCAAGCCGACCCGTTCGGCTCGACGGTTCTCGAAACCGCGCTCACTGGTCGCCATCCGCACCTCGGACGCTGGGACTGGGAGACCACGCGCGATGCCGAGCTGGCGCGCAGCGCGCTCGGCGCCGTCGGCCTCGCCGGCATGGAGGAACGGCAGATCCACACCTTGTCGGGCGGCGAGCGCCAGCGGCTGGCTATCGCCACCCTGCTCGCCCAGGCCGCGCCGCTCTACCTGCTCGACGAGCCGCTCGCCCACCTCGATCTCAACCACCAGATGGCCGTCCTCGAACTGTTCGCCGGCGCGGCGCGCGACTGCGGGGCGGGGGTCGTCATGGTCCTGCACGACCCGGCGCTGGCCCACCGCTTCTGCGACCAGGCGCTGCTGATCGACGGCGACGGCAACTGCGAGCTGGGTGCGGTCGACGCCGTGCTGACCGCCAAAAAGCTCAGCGCGCTCTACGGTTATCCGCTACGCCAGTTTCAGGACAGCGGCCGGCGTAGCTTCATCCCCGACTAACTCGAACAACTGACTTCCAGCCCATTCGCCCAGTCGGGTGGCAGCGCGGCGTAGTGCTCGAATTCCGGCTGTTCGTCAAAGGGACGGCGCAGGCAGGCGAGCAGGTGTTCAACCTCCGAGAAATCCTTGTCCTTGGCCTTGCGGATCGCCACTTCCACCAGCCAGTTGCGCAGCACGTACTTCGGGTTGGCGGCGCGCATCGCCGCCTGCCGTGCTTCATCGTCCCACGGCGTCTGCGCCAGACGGGCACGCCAGTTGGCCAGCCAGGCATCGCAGGCAGTCCGGTCGACGAACATGTCACGCAGCGGCGCGTCGGTTTTTGCCTGTTTTTCGCGGTCGACCGTAGCAGGCAGTTGCGACAGCGCGCGGAAGAACAGCGTGAAGTCGGGACGATGTTGTTGCAGCAAGCCGAAGGTTTCGCCGATGAAGGTCTCGTCGTCGGACAGGGCGGCGCGGAAACCGAGCTTGGCGCACATCAGCTGCTCGAACCTGGCCTCAAAAGCCGCGCCGAAATGATCGTCGACCGCCGATTGCGCCGCCGTCGGCTTGCCGATCAGCGGCAACAGGGCGTCGGCCAGGCGGTAGAGATTCCATTGCGCGACATGCGGCTGGTTGCGGAAGGTATAGCGGCCGTGGGTATCGGAATGGTTGCAGATATGCCCGGCATCAAAGGCTTCCATGAAGCCGAAGGGGCCGTAGTCGAGGGTCAGGCCGAGGATGGACATGTTGTCGGTGTTCATCACGCCGTGCATGAAGCCGACCGCCATCCAGTGCGCCATCAGCTCGCCGGTGCGGCGGGCGACGTCGGCCAGCAGTGCGGCGTAGGGATTGGCGGCATCACGGCACTCGGGGCGGAAGGTGACGATCACGTAGTCGGCGAGCTGCCGCAGTTCGTCATGGCGGCCGCGCGAGGCCCAGTGCTCGAAGGAGCCGAAACGGACGAAACTGGGTGCCACGCGGGCGACGACCGCCGCCGTTTCGATTTCCTCGCGGCGGACCGGCAGGTCGGCACCAACGACCGACAGCGCCCGCGTGGTCGGAATACCGAGCCCGGCCATCGCCTCCGAGCAGAGGAATTCGCGGATCGACGAACGCAGCACGGCGCGGCCGTCGGCACCACGCGAATAGGGCGTGCGCCCCGCCCCCTTGAGCTGGACTTCCCAGTGCCCGCGCGCGTTGCGCAGGCCACCCAGGAGATGCGCCCGGCCGTCGCCCAGCTGGCCGGCCCAGATACCGAACTGGTGCCCGGAATAAACGGCGGCGAGCGCATCGCTGCCCGGCGGCAGGTTGTTGCCGGCGAAGATTTCGCAAAACTCCGGGCGTTTGAATTCGCTTGGGTCTAGTCCGATCAGTTCCGCCACCTCGTCGCTGGCAGCCACCAGGTAGGGCGACGGCAGGCCGAGCGGCGCCAGGCGCGTGTAAAAGGCCTCGGGCAGGCCGGCGAAGCTGTTGTCGAATTCGAGTTGTTCGAGGTGCCCGGTTTCCGGTGCGTTCATGAGATCGTCAGTCAAAAAAGAGGGGTAAAGGCCGGTTGACCGCAACGGGAAGTGCCCGCGCCCACAACCGCCTTGGGTCAGAGTAACAAAACCCGGGATGGTTCGACATTCCGGTGCGGTTCGGCGGGTCTGCCAAGCGTGCTTACACGTACCGCGCCGCTCCGGTAAAATCCGGCCAGGGCGCTGCAAACGGTTTACCGCCCGCGCCCGGTTTCCGAGCGCCGCCCACTAGCTTCGAAGGCCATGCCATGAACGATATCCCCTACCAGGTTTCAAGTCTCGCCCAGGTCATTCAACTGGCGGTCGCCCCGGTTTTCCTGCTGGCCGGCGTCGGCGCCTTGCTCGGTGTTCTTTCCAATCGGCTCGCCAGGTCCTTCGATGCCGTACGCCGGCTGGAAAAAGACCTGGTCGACGAATCGCCCGCGACCGACCGTGACCGGACCCTGACGGAAATCTTTTCCCAGGCGCGGCGGGCGCGTCTGATGCACTGGGCCATCGTGCTGTGCACCGCCTGCTACCTGCTGATTTGCCTGGTCGTCGTCGCGCTCTTCGTCGGCCACGAGCTGAAGATCGATGTCTACACCAAGATCGGTGGACTCTTCATCGCCGCCATGCTGGCGCTGATTGCTGCGCTCGGCTGCTTTCTGCGCGAGATATTCCTGGCGACCGCCGCCATCAAGGGTCTCAGCCGCGAAGCAAAGAAACACGAGGCGCGCAACCGGCCACCAGTTGAACCCGCTGATTAACGCCGAGCCAGTTCGCGGAAGCGGTTGGGCAGGGCGAGCAGCAGACGCCCGAATTCGTCGAGCAATGCCTGATCCACCGCTTCCTGTCGGATCTTGGCATGGACGATGCTGCCGAAGCGTTCGAGGTTGCGCGATTCGAGAGTCAGGGTACCGTTGGCGAAATCCGCCTTCCAGCGGGCGCTGACGCCGATCTGGCCACCGATCTGGAATTCTGCGCGCTCGACATAGCTGCGCTCGTTCTTGAATTCCTTGCACGAGAACTGGAGCCCGTAATCGAAAAGCGCGGCGCGCAGGCGCTCAACCGCCGGCCCGTCGCGCTCGACTGTGAACGCGAGCGGTGACGCCAGCTGATAGGACAGCGTGACCAGCTCGACCATCGCCCCCGCCGCTTGCGATTGCGTCCGGTAATCGGCGAAGCCTTCCTGCCAGACCAGATCCTTGAACACGGCATCGCCAGCCGCCGTGTAGTCGCGCGGGATGGCCGGCTTGACGATATTGAGCTGCTGCACGAAGTCGTGCAGATAGAAGAACATGTACTTGAGCGCCTGGTCCAGCGCATTGTTGCTGGCGGTGCGCTCGGCCAGTTCGGTATGCAGTTCGCGCTGACGAACCGCGGCCTGGTGGCGCAGTTGGCCGAGGAGGCTGCTGCCGGCGAGGATACGCTGCGGGTTTTCGCCGTCATCGTCTTCGCTCTGGGTTGCAGCATCACGGCGTTCGAGATGGCGGACAGTTCCGGTCGGCACGATCTCGGGGAAAGCCAGTGCGGCGTCGCTCATGCCGGCGCCCATGCTCGCCAGTTGCTCACGGCGCGCCAGGCGTTCGGCCTCGTTGAGATCAAAGGCATCGATATCGGCAATCAGCGATGCTTCCAGATCGGCAATGTCGCCGACCAGCGAACTGCGACGCTCGCGCTTGGCGCGGATGGCGTCGAGAATCTTGCTCGACTCCGCGGTTTTTTCCGATTGGCTCATGGCACTGGCTGACGAAGGTTGGGAACGAGATCAATAGTGGAGCGATTCCCTGCCAAATGCAACATCAGCAATACCTTACGCAGCATGCATGCTCAGGCAGCCAGCGTGTCCAGCCAGTCGCGCAGCGTCGATGCGACCAGCGGCCATTCCTTCTCGTGCGTCACGGCATGGCCCATGTCGCGGAAGATATGCACCGGCAGGCCGTAGCTGTGGCCGGTCGACTGGACCAGAAAAGCTGGCGTCAGTACATCCAGTTCCGCCCCGAGAATCAGCATCGGCGGCCGGTTCATTGCGTGCAGATTGGGCAGGTTGAACATCGACATGTCCCACAGCGCCCGGTGTGACTCGGTCTGCATGCGCCCCATCCAGACCTGGAGCATGGCCTCATCGACCTCACCGGCGAACAGGGCTTCGCGCAAGGTCTGGCTGTCCGCATGGTCGCCCGCCATGATGCTGTTGATATCCATGAACAGGTGCGGCTTCTGGAACAGCATGTGAAACTGCGCAGCGATCAGCCCCTGCGGCGGCACCGAGCAGAGGAGCACGACGCCGGGAACGGTGTGGTGTTCCAGGTATTTCTGGACGATGAAACCGCCCATCGAATGACCGATCAGCACCGGCGCCTCCCCCAGCCAGTCGACGATCGCCGCCACGTCGTCGACGTAGTCGTTAACCGAATGCCAGTCGATGTGCTCGCGCCCGTAGCTGCCGCCATGCCCACGCAGGGAAAGCGCGTAACACGGATAACCGGCCGCAGCCAGGAAGGGCATGAAAGTCTCGGTCCACATCCAGCCGCCGGCAAAGGCACCATGAACGAAGAGCAGGGGCGGGCGACTGGTTTTGCGCGCTGGCAGGCAGGAGAAAACCTCCAGGCCGTCGATTTTTTCGGTTTTTATCATTGCAGCTCGTTTGTTGGGTGAAGCGTGTTTAAATGCGGCTTCCCAAGAGTAGCGCAAGTCGACATGCTGAAGTGGATTCTGACACTGGTCATCGCCATTTTCCTGCTGGGCATCATCGCCCCGCATGCCGCCCGTTTCATCCGTTTCGGCAAGCTGCCAGGCGATATCGCCTGCCGTTTTCGCGGCCGCACCTACTACCTGCCGTTTACGACGACGATCCTCTTTTCACTGATCCTCCTGCTGATTTCGCGTTTCATCTAGCAGGCGTTTGACGGCGGCAACGCGCGCCGCGTGAATGCGCTCGGGGATTTTCGCCTTGTCGTCGCAGGCGGCGGCGATTTTGCCCGCTTCGACGGCGTTGACCGCAGCAAGCGCCGCCAGCAGGTGTTGCGGGCTGTCGTAAGGGCGGTCCTGCCAGCCGAGGCGGCCGTTGAAATCGCACTGGCAGGCTTGCAGCAACTGGCTGAAGCGCTCGGGCCGGCGCAGCGCATCGGTCCGTTCGAGCAGTGTCACCAGCGTCGTCGCGCGCAGTTCGGCGGCACGATGGATGTCGCCGTGGTAGCGCGCGGCGAGCAGCGCCAGGTCGCGGCAATCGCCAGGCACCCGGAGACGTTCGCACAAGGTGCCGACCAGTCGCACGCTGCGCGCTTCATGACCATGATGGCGCGGCAGGATGTCGGCCGGCGTCGTCGCCTTGCCGAGATCGTGGGTCAGGGCGGCGAAGCGTACCGGCAGCGCAAAATTGCGGCGTGCCGCCTCGTCAACCACCATCAAGGTATGCACGCCGGTATCGATTTCCGGATGGTAGTCCGCCCGTTGCGGCACGCCGAACAGCGCCTCGACCTCGGGCAGCAGGCGAGCCAGCGCGCCACACTCGCGCAGCACCGCGAACATGCGCGATGGCAATGCTTCCATCAGCCCCTTGGCCAGTTCCTGCCAGACGCGTTCGGCAACCAGATGATCAGCCTCGCCGGCGGCGACCATGGCGCGCATCAGTTCGAGGGTTTCCGGGGCCAGCGAAAAATCGCCGAAGCGGGCGGCGAAACGGGCGATACGCAGGATGCGCACCGGGTCTTCGGCAAAGGCCGGGCCGACATGGCGCAGGATTTTGGCCTTTAAATCGCGTTGACCGCAGAAGGGATCGATCAGCGTGCCATCGGCCGCCCGCGCCATCGCGTTGATGGTCAGGTCGCGGCGGGCGAGGTCCTGCTCCAGCGTGACGTCGGGCGCGGCGTGGAAGGCGAAGCCGTGATAGCCGCGCCCGGTCTTGCGCTCGGTGCGGGCGAGCGCGTATTCCTCTTGCGTCTCGGGATGGAGAAAAACCGGGAAATCCTTGCCGACCGGACGGAAGCCTTTATCCAGCATCGCCTGCGGGCTGGCGCCGACGACCACGTAGTCGCGGTCGACGACCGGGCGCCCGAGCAACTCGTCGCGCACCGCGCCACCAACGATGTAGATATTCATTGGCGGCCTGGAGAATTTATCTTCCGGCCCGGAAACGGAAGCCGTCCAGTTTGCCCTTGGGCGTGTTGTGGGCGATGTAGGTCGGCGCAATCGCTTCCAGCGCAGTCGGGTGCCAGTTGGCCGGCAGGTTGCACTTGCCGTCGCAGACGCTGTCGACTTCCATCGAACGCAGATTGTCCGGCGACATCAGCGGTTTCGGCGACAGCCACATCAGGCCAGCCTGCAGATAGGCCCAGCCCTCGGAAAGCGGAATCACCTTGGCGTTGCTGTTGACCAGCTTGGCGGTGTAATCGACCAGTTCGCGCAGCGTGTAAATGCTGGGGCCGACGAGGTCGTAGGCCTGCCCGAAGGTAGCTGCGTTGCCCAGGCTGTCGACATAGGCATCGGCCACATCGGCCGCCCAGACTGGCTGGAAGCGGGCCTGGCCGAAACCGAGGGGGAAGAACGGCAGCTTGCGCAGCACCCCGGCGAACATCGACAGGAAGGAGTCGCCAAGGCCGAAGATGACCGACGGGCGGAAAACGGTCACATCGAGATCGCCTTGGGCGGCCATCACGACCGCCTCACCGTCGCCCTTGGAGCGAAGGTACTCGGACGGACCCCTGGGATCGGCGCCGAGGGCGCTCATGTGCAGCAGGCGGCGCACGCCGGCCTTCTTGCAGGCGGCGACGATCTTCTTGGGCAGTTCGACGTGGGCTTCGGCAAAATCCTTGCTGTAAGGCAGCACGACATCGCGGCTGTGCAGGATGCCGACCAGGTTGATGACCGCATCCTTGCCCTGCATCAGCTCGACCAGCGCCTCTTCCGAGTTGATATTGACTTCCGGCATCTCGACATTGGGCTGGATGATCAGCGCCTTGGTCCGCTCCCGGCGGCGCGTCGGGATGGTGACCTCGACGCCGCGCTGCGACAGCCGATTGGCGATGTAGGTACCGACAAAACCGCTACCCCCCAGCAGCAAGACCTTTTTGATGTCCATTTGGAACCCCGGAAACTATTCTTTGAAGTGTTGATTTTAAGTCAATTTCCCTTGCTTTGGCGCGCATGGGGCGCAACGACACAATCAATTTGTTGGCCAAAATGACTTCGGGCTATTTTTCTGGCACGATGCTTAAGCCCCATATCGATTGCAGAGGAAACAACATGCCCTTTGACTACAACACGGCATTCAGTCGCAACATCGGCTGGGTCACAACCGCAGAACAGGAGGCGCTACGTGAAAAACGCGTAGCCATTGCCGGATTGGGGGGCGTCGGGGGGTCACATTTGTTGACACTGGCACGCCTCGGCGTCGGGCGCTTCAACCTGGCCGAATTCGACACCTTCGACCTCGTCAATTTCAACCGCCAGGTTGGTGCAAACATGGTTTCGCTGGGCCGCCCGAAGTTGGATGTCATGGTCGAGCAAGCCCTGGCGATTAATCCGGAAGCCGACATACGTCGCTTCCCGGCGGGCCTGGATGCGAACAACGTGTCGGATTTTCTCCAAGGCGTCGATCTGTATGTCGACGGCCTTGATTTTTTTGCGCTGGATGCCAGAGAGGCAGTCTTTTCCGCAGGCGCAAAACTCGGCGTTCCAGCCACGACGGTTGCCCCATTGGGCATGGGCGCCGCTCTGCTCAACTTCCTCCCGGGCGAAACAACATTTGAGGAGTACTTCGGCTTCGCCGGGCGCAGCGAACTTGAACGCGCGCTGCGCTTCTTCATCGGGCTTGCGCCGGCACGCCTGCAGATGGCCTACCTCGCCGACCCATCCACGATCAACCTGGCCGCCCGGCATGGCCCATCGACGATCATGGGCTGCATGCTGTGTTCCGGTGTCGCAGGCTCGGAGGCACTCAAGATCCTGCTCGGGCGCGGCAAGGTCTACGCGGCCCCTTGGTCGGTGCACTTCGACGCCTATCTCAACCGCCTCTCCCGCCTGCATCGTCCCGCGGGCAACGAACATCCCCGGCAACGCCGCGCCCTTGCGCAGGCAAAGAAAGCGCTGGGGCTAGGATGAAGGAGGCGTCTAGCCATCCGCGGGAAACATCGCACGAATAGCGACAACAAACAGACAAAACCTTCAACAGGGCAATTAGAAAAAAGGAAGAAGCGGTCTATTGATCGTCGTCAGCCACGGTCATGAAGAATGAACGGCTGAGGCTAACCCCAAGCATCACCGCCACACTCATGGCAGCCAAAAAAAAGCCCGCCGAATGGCGGGCTTTTTTGTTTCCGATGCAACAGTAGTGGTTAGGCGCTCTTGCGACGACGCATGAAACCGAAACCAGCCAGACCAATACCCAGCAAAGCCAGGGAACCCGGCTCCGGAACGGTAGTCACATTGTACTGGCCAGCGTTTTGAACGTGGATGACCGAGGTACCATTGCCACCGATAACACCAGTGTTGTCCGGGTTATTCTTGAAGTTCGGATCCAGAAGCGAATCCACATTGATCAGATGCAGGTTCATCATCGACATGGCACCGCCACCAGCATTGGCAAACAAATTGGGAACAATTTCAGACAACAGCTGCAATGTCACGTCGACTGTTGAATTTGCTGCCGTGCCGCCAAAAAAGTCCAGGTTGGAACCACCGGACGGCGCGATCAACTTGTAGCTGGCAACCTGAAGTACGTTACCCGTACTGGATTTCAAATCGCCATCGTCTTCGACATAAAAGCCGACGGTACCCGACCCCGGATTGAAAGTGATGGAACCATTAGCATTCAAAACACCGGTCAGGCCGGTGAACTGAAGGTAACCGAAAAGCGCATTGCCGCCTGCCGTACCAAAATTGAGGTTGACAACAGCGCCACCACTCTCCCTGCTATTCGCGAGAAACTGCAGATAACCGCTATCGGTAAAGCTTTGACCGAGCGCTGAGCCACCTACAACCGTTTGGTTGATAGTCGATTTACCATTTATCACCAGATGGTCGATGTTGGCTGCATCCGTTGCGCCACTAATTGCGCCGGCACCACCAATATTCAGCCCATTAAGAGCGCTGAGAGTCAATTGCCAGGCGTCAACAACGCCAGCACTTGCTGGCAGAGGAGCCGCTACGGCAGCCGTGATGACTGTTGCGGCCAGGCACTTTTTGAAGATATTTGCTTTCATTTTATTTCTCCTACAAAAATAGGCCGACCGTGTCAGCACGCGCCTTTACTAGCAGACATTGTGCCAGCCCGTCGCCAAAAAACATAAGGCTATGACAATCAACGGTTTTATTTTCTGATGACCAGCCCGGAAGTTCAGATTTAATTTTTGCCGGCAAGCAAATGTAAAAAATTCCGACACTATTGTCATCCCAGCATAGAAACGCTTTGGCCCTCCCAAAGACAGCCATGTTCGCTTTTGACATAAGGAGTAACAGCAATATTGCAAGGCAGCCAGGTCAAACAGACTCCACGGTTAAGGGCTTGCTACCTCCGTCCTCCAGCAGGATTGACTTGCGCTGCGAGACAGGCAGTTTTATCCTAAAATCAATGGCTAGGCACCGTCTTTGGGTCTCAGTGGCCGAAATGCGCTTTTCATTGCACGCAGTTTTCCATCGGCGCTGCCGTCACAATATCCAACCAAACAGAGCAAGCACAGACATGAACCGGCAAACACTGCTGCAAATCCTCGACCTTGCCCGGTGGGCTCCGAGCGGCGACAACACGCAACCCTGGCGCTTCGAGATCATCGACGACGCACACATTGCCATTCATGGTCACGATACCCGCAAACACGTCATTTACGATTTCGACGGGCACGCCAGCCAGATGGCGCATGGCGCCCTGCTCGAGACCCTGAGACTGGCGGCGACACGCTTTGGCCTCAAGGCCGTGTGGAATATCCGGGGCGGTTGCCCGGACGATGCACCGATCTACGATGTCATGCTTCAAGCTGCAGAGATTCAGGAGGATCCTCTCGTCCGCTTCATCGAGAAGCGTTGCGTCCAGCGCCGGCCAATGCGTACCATTCCGCTGTCCGCTACGGAAAAGGAAGCGCTGGCAACCAGTGTTGGAAATTCTTACACGCTTCAATACCTCGAGTCATTCACGGATCGTCTGGCTGTGGCGCGGCTCCTTTGGGACAACGCTCATCTGCGGCTGACCTGCCCCGAGGCTTTTCGGGTCCATCGTGACGTCATCGAGTGGAATGCCCGCTTCAGCAACGACCGTATTCCAGACCAGGCGCTCGGTGTCGACCCATTGACGGCCAGGATCATGAAATGGGTCATGCACAGCTGGGAGCGAGTGACTTTCTTCAATCGCTATATGGGCGGAACCATCGCCCCCCGCGTGCAAATGGACTTCGTTCCGGCCCTGCGTTGCGCCTCGCATATTCTGATCCGGCCGGAAAAAACACCAGCATCGCTGCAGGACTACGTGCTGTCCGGCATCGCGTTACAACAGTTCTGGCTAACCGCCACTTCACTGGGGCTGCAACTGCAACCGGAGATGACACCGCTGATCTTCCGGTGGTATGTCAGGGCGGGGCGCCCCATTTCCCAGCTTGCCACGATTAACGATGCCGCCGTCGAACTTGCCGGGAAATTCGAGCAACTCGCAGGGGCGGGCAACAATACCCCCTATGCTTTTTTCTGCCGCGTCGGAAACTCGCCCCAACCACGTTCGCGATCATTGAGAAAAGATACAGAAAACCTCATGACCACCTGAAATGGACAGTGATATACCTTGGCGGTAAATCAGGGCCTTTTCTCGGCAAGTCTCAGAGCAATTCAGTAAACACATCTTGGATACCGCGAACAGACCCCTAAATGTGTATTCTATAAATTTTCTGGAGGAGTATTCGGAAACAGCATCGGCGCGCAGGTTCAGGCGCACTTCAGAACTCACATACCCGACCACTCCCATTCCCAAGGCAATTCCCCCTATGGAGCTATTCAATTTGCTGAGGTGTGTTCATGATAAATACAACCACTGAAACACTGACTGCCCCGGAATGGGTGAGGCAACTGGTTCGCGCTGGACAACAAGCTCCCTCCGCTGATAACTCCCAGCCATGGCGATTTGTCTGGGATGGCGAGAGCCTCTCGCTGCACATGGATCAGGTTCGTGGAGGAGCGGGGCTGGGCTTTGATCATCCGGCCAACCTGATGGCCATGGGTGCCGTTATCGAGAATCTCGCACTTGCGGTGAAATCCTTACAGCTACCCGCTACAGTACTAAAGCTTGGGCACGGTGGCGCAGCTGAGCCATTCGCAACGATTGCTTGGAATGGTCCGCTGCCCTGTTCATCAGATGAATCAGACGGTGCATTGTTTCGCCGACATACCAATCGCAGTCCATTTCGAACAAATCCACTCGCCCCGACATTGACCACTCGGCTCGCTGCGATGACCGAAGGCCGGTTGCGCACCATCGTGGCTGCCGAACGTAGCCAAAAAAAACACCTTGCCGGCTGGGTTCGCAATGCCTCCGAAGTGCGCTTCCAGACCGAGGAAATCCACCGGTGGCTTGAAGCCAGCCTTCGCTTTACGCCGGAAGAGGTCGCCAAAGGCGACGGACTGGATGTAGCAACCCTGTTGCTTCCCCCAGGTGCCGCCAAGTTGCTGAAGCTATCGCTCAACTGGCAGCGAATGGCGATCCTCAACCACTTCGGCGCCTACAAGCTGTTTGCATTCCTTGAAGCCGCCCTGCTGCAACAGTCCGCAGCACTCCTGTTGATCGCGGGACCGGCACAAGAAGGGGGCAACGAACTGGCAGCCGGTCGCTTGATGGAGCGTCTGTGGATTACACTGAACGACGAAGGTATCGCCGTTCATCCCTACTACGTGCTTGCCGATCAGTTGTATCGGCTACGTGCCGGACTTGTTGCGCAGCGATTTCGCGCGCCAGTCAACGCGCTGGCGAGTCGCGTCTCAGAATTCCTGGGCTCGGATGACGACACGGTTTATATGATGTTGCGAGTTGGAATTCCTAAAATCGAGAATCCCGTTCGTTCCCGGCGCTTGCCGATGGAAAGCACAATATCGATGGGGAATGCGTAAATGATCGAGATCCAAAGAAAGCAATGAGCACCACCAAAGAAATCCACCACGGACCGTTCTGTGGTTTTGCTCCAGGAATCATCAAGAGGGGGATAAAAATATGACGTTCCCGGAAAGCAGCTGTACCGGCGATGGCTTCAGCAAGTACTTTGAAATTCTGCCCGCGATCAGCGACAACGAAAAAGCCGCGGCATTTCGTATCCGTCACAGCGTGTACTGCGAGGATCTGGAATGGGAGAACACGCGTGCGGACGGGATGGAAACGGATGCCTACGACGCCCATGCGCTTCATTGCCTGATTCGCAGTCGGGCCTCGGGCGACTTTATCGGCTGTGTACGCCTGATCCTGACGGCGCCGGACGATCCGCACGCCCCGCTGCCTTTCGAACAGACATGTGGACCTGCTCTTCACCGCACGCTCGTCGATCCCGCCAAAATGCCGCGCGACAAGATCGCCGAGGTATCGCGGCTCGCCATCGTCGGGCAGTATCGCCGCCGCCGCGGCGAGAAACACACACCGGCCGGCTCCGTGCAGGACAGCGAGCCGGGCAACGCCGAACAGCCGCGCTTCGCCTGGCTCCTGATCGGGTTGTACATGGGCGTATTCGCGATTGCGGCGCGGCACGGGCTGGAGCACCTGTTTCTGCTCTCCGAGCCCCGGCTAGCCCGGCACCTCAACAAAATCGGCATTACTAACGTGCAGATCGGCAAGCCCACCGAACACCGCGGCTTTCGCGCCCCGGCAGTGATGGATGTCCAGCACGTCATCACCAACCTCGAACCTCTGCTGAAATCGGTCTTTACACACGTAAACGCGCAGCTCGACAGGCACTATCGCGCAGCGTCCTGAGCGGCGGCGCCCCTTGGGACACGCTGATTGCATCTTAAAGTCGTTGTCCATTGCTGTCCGGCACGGATTTTTCCGCATCCCGGCGTACCCCGGAATACAAAACGTGAACCGCATGGTGGTTTTCCCGGCTGATGTCAGATAGCCAGGAATCAACTTTCGTCAGCGAAAGTTCAGGATGCTCGCCTGACGCACTGTCGAAAATCCTTACACTCAAGTCCGACTCGCAGTCTGAAAAAATCAGCCTCCCACGAAAAATCAATGCGTTATGCGTGCTGGCACGCCTGATGCATTGGTAGCAACGTAGCAAAGATTTTTCCCTTAAGGAGGAAAAAATGACACAGCTAAACAATCAAATGAAGCTCCGGGCCGTCGTTGCGGCATCAGCCATGGCATTTGGAGTGGCATCCATGTCCGCCCAAGCAGCACCAGTGACTGATTGGGGCTACTCGACCGACCTGCAGTTCACGGGCACGCCCGTTTTTGGTGGTAATGGTACCGGAGGCTCACCCTCAAGTAGTACTTATGAGCTCTCTTGGGGAAATGTGAATGGTGACTTCAAAAATCCGTCCTCAAATTCCGCGAATAATCGCAGCGCCTTGACAATCGGCAGTTTTGCAAGCAGCCCGGAAACGCTGACTACGACAGGTCCTTCGGGAAGTCCGGCCACGTCGGCACAGCAGGGGCACCCTGTTACCGTTAGCGCAGACGGCGTCTTCACCGGTAACGAAATCGGTAGAGGGACATCGTTTACCCACTGGAACAACGTACTCGATGGCGGCTTCCGTACCTTGACCGCTGCGACGTTCACCGACACGATCACGTTTTTCCCGAACGTCAATCCAAACGGAACATACACCAGCCCTCCATCGGTATCAGGTCCGACACTGACCTTCAACTTCCAGTTCCGCGAAACCCCTAATGGCGGCAATGCTAACGGGTTGTGCGCAGATGGTTCAAACCCTGCTTCCTGGACAAATGGCTGCCCTGACTTGCTTGGTTACACGGGTGTGAATGTCATCAACAACGCCTTTTCGTATCTCGGCGATACGTACTTTGCTCATATTCTTCAACTGAAGGCTGACGGAACCGTAGATCAAATCGGTATCGGCCACCTGACGAATGGCGAATGTACCTATCTTGGTTTGGCCAATGGATGCTTCGGTTTCCGTACGCTTGAAGGGACAACTACTACGGAACGCTTCGGCTTCGCCATCACCAATACGACGATATCAGTCCCGGAACCGGGCAGTCTGGCACTCTTGGGTCTCGGCCTCTTTGGTCTCGGCGCTCTGCGTCGTCGCAATAACGCCTGACTGGCTTCATTCCGGTAGTAATATTTCGGGCCGCTCATTGAGCGGCCCGTTTCACTTTGGTGGGACCGAGTAGCCATAAACGCTTCAGTTTCTGTGAAAACTGAATAGCAGGCGGGCTGTCTTCGTGCACAACCGGGCGGATAGCAGCGGCGTACCAAGATGAGGGTGAGCGGCCAAAATTTCGGATGCGTGAAATTTATCGTGGCCGTACAAAATCGCAGTTTTATGCGGAATCGCTCAGCTTGCGTTAAGTCCGACCTGCCTGGGCGCTTGCTGCAGCGCCTGCTCGGCTGCCGCATTGAACAGGGAAACCCCGGAACTGATGCTGGCCCGGCCTTCCTTGATCTGACTCTCGGCAATCGCTGGATGCAGCAGGACGGCGAAGTCCCAGTCCGGATTGGCCAGCAGCAACTTGCCGCTGCCCTTGGCGACATGGCCGATGCGGCCGCAGATCGGCTCCTCGTCGGCCAGCCGGAAGCTCAGCCAGTCACCTGCGCGGACAGCTGATTGACGATAGCGGCCGGCGCCACGAACGGCACCGCCCAGGTCGTAGATGCGCAGCCGCTGAACACCGCTGCACAATTCGCTGAGGGCCGGCGCCACGCCGGCCACCGGCCGCGCCGCAGCCGGCGTCACCGGTGGCATGGCTTCGGCTTCCTGGTGCGGGGCACCGCGCATCGCCGCCGTCTGCAGGGCAAAGCAGGCGTCGAGAAACTCGGCGCGCGCCGCCTCCGGCACTGACACCCGCTGCATGCCGGCGGAAATTTTTTGCAGCATCTGCGGCAGTTCGCGCGCCAGCCGTTTGCGCTCTTCAATGTCGACCTTGGGCTGGACGCTCCACAGCAATTGATCGACGACCGCCTTGTTTTCCTGCCACCCCGCGCTCTCCTCACCGCTCTCCAGCCAGACCTGCCGCAGCAGTCGCTGCCAGTGGTCGCGCAGGAAGCGCGAAATGGCCGGCGGCACGTCGGTGCGCAGGCAGAAGGTGTCGATCGCCTGGCGGCTCGCCAAATCTGCCTGATCGCCCTGTTCCAGGCGCTGGATCAGCGGGCGGTAGCTTGCCGCCGCCTGCGCGGCGGCGTTGTCGCGGCGGGCAATCAGCTTGTCGAGTTCGCCGACATAGCGCGACAGCACCTGCGTATCGTTGACGTACTCGGCGCGCACGCGCGAGGCGATCTGCTGGATGATCGCGCACAACGGATGCCGGGACGAAACGTCGAACGGCAGGCCGACCGCGGCACGCGCCATCTTGTCGAGCAGCTGGCGCGCCGGATGGGCGTCGGCCGTAAAGAAATCCCGATCGAGCATGACCGCCCGCAAGGTGGGAATCTGCAGGCTGGAGAGCGCCGTCTTGATCGGGTCGGGCAGGGTGGGTGACGCGAAGATGGCCTCGAAGATCATCGCCAGGGCATCGATTGCCGCGGCCTCCGGCGCCCCGGCGGGCACCCCGAGGCGGGTCGAGTCGAGCGCGCGCGGCGCGCTACCCTCCCCGGCAGGGCCTAACCGTTCGAGATCGTCGAGGCGCGCCAGCAGGCGACCGAACATCGCCTGGCTCAGCAGCGAGGCGGCGACGCCGGCGCCCATGGTGACGGCGCCGCCACCACTCTGCGCCTGCCCGAGCAGGCTCCTTTGCAAGGCGACGGCTGGGTCGATCGCGATGCTGCCGGCCGCGCCGCCAGCCGACGCCGCCGTGGCCGCATCGGGTGCCGTGACGATGGTCGGCTGGGCGGCCGATACCTTGCGGCCGATCAGGAAATCGTTGAGACCGGCATAGAGCGCCGGGAGAAATTCGGAAAAATGCTCTTCCAGCCGTCCAATGCGCTCCAGCGTGCGGTCGGCAGCCTCGTCAAGCACGCCGCACAGGGCCGTCAGCCCCTTGGCAAACGCCTTCGGCCCGACCGGATTGTCGGCCGGCGAGAGATCGGGGCGCCCTAGCAGGGTGACGAAACGCAGATAGACGCGCCACAACTCCTTGCCGTTGCTCTCGGTCAGCAGGGCCGAAAAACTGCCGAGGCGGATGTCCAGTTCGAGATCACACTCGCCGACCAGCGAGATATTGGAAGCGGTCAGGTCGCCGAGCTGGTCGAAGGAAGTCCGCCGCTCGCTCGTCGTCTTCTCGTCGAAGTAGACCCCGACAGCCTTGACGAATGCCGCCAGCGCCGCCTCGGAAACCGGCTCGGCCTCACGGAGCAGTTGCCCGGCCTGCTTCAGGAACCAGGCGCGGCAGTCGCGCAGGATTTCCCAGGCATCACCTGGGACTTGCAGGGCTTCGTCGTCAGTAGCGAGGGGCATTTCGTTTCACGTGTTTCTTTTGCAGCATTCCGAATATCAGGGCAAGTCCGCATCCTTCGGGGCATCGGCGGTCCGGGCGCCGACGACCCCGAGGCGGGCCTTGAGCGAATCCGGCCGGCCGGTGAAAATCGCCGAATAGTAGACCGAGTTGCTCATGACCTTCTTTACGTAATCACGGGTTTCGTTGAACGGGATGGTCTCGGCGTAGATCGCACCTTCCAGCGCCTGGTCGGCGCGCCATTTCTTGGCGCGCCCGGGACCGGCGTTGTAGGCGGCCGAGGTCAGCACCGGGTGATTGTCGAGATTTTCCATGACCAGGCGCATATAGCTGGTACCGAGCAGCACATTCATTTCGGTATCGTTGACGCGTGCGTGGTTGTAGTCCTTGAGGCCGATTTTCTTGGCCACCCACTTGGCGGTGGCCGGCATCAGCTGCATCAGACCTGAGGCACCGACATTCGACTTGGCAACGGTGATGAAGCGGCTTTCCTGGCGCATCAGGCCATAAACCCAGGCATCGTCGAGCGACTGGTTCTGCGCCGCCGGGCGCACCTGATCGCCGTAGGGCGCGAGGAAGCGCAGCGTGAAATCGTGCTCGTTCTTGGTCCGGTCGGCGGTGTTGATGGCGCGGTCCCAGATCTGGTTGCGCCGCGCCAGATCGGCTGCGGCCAGCAGTTCGCGGTCGTCCATGCCGCGCAGCGACCAATTCCACTCCTTGACCGCCTCGGTTCGCATGTCGAGGCGGAAGAAGGCCATGGCCCGCCGGATGCCCGAGTTGTCGCGCGCCGCCTTCTGCTCCTCGGCGGTCGGCGCCTTGGCTTTTGGCGGCACGAGGATCTTGCGCCCGAGCTCCTCGTCGGCCAGGTTGCCGTAGAAATTGGCTTGCCCGGCGATTTTCTCGAACAACGCGTCGGCTTCGCTGGTCAGGCCGCCGGCCTTGTAGGCGCGACCGAGCCAGTAAACCCATTCGGGCTGCGCGGCGAGCGCCGGCGGCATTTCGCTGATCGACGCCAGCACCACGCCCCAGTCGCGGGCGCGCAGGGCGGCACGCACCTTCCATTGATAGCCTTCATCGGACAGCGGTGCCGAACCGGCCTGGGCGAACCAGGCCACGGCCTCGGAATAATGTTTTTTGGCAGCCTGCAGGCCGATCTGGCTCCACGCCCACTGGCGTTCCGATTCCTGCATGCGGCTTTGCAGCTTTTCCAGTTCGTTGGCCGCTGCGCGCGGGTCGTTGGCGGCGATGCGCTGTATCGCCAGCGCCGCCAGTTCGCGACCGGCGCGCGTCGTGCTCCAGTTGCCCGGCTGGCGAGCCAGATAGCCCATCGGGCTGGAAATCACCAAGTCGAGCGCCTTGGCGTCGGGTGTCTGGCTGGCCGGCAGCGCGGCCAGTGTGTTCTTGGCGTTGCCAGTGCGGTTGGCCTCGAATTGCCGGCGGGCACGGGTCCAGACGTCGTCAGCGGCAACGCGGTTGTCGCGGATCAGCGCTTCAAGCACCGGGCGACAGGCTTCCGGCGGCTCCAGCATGGTCAGCCACAGCTTCTGCGCCTCGTCGAGCACCGCCTTGTCACCGGAGGCAAGCCGCGCCTGCTGGAAATAGCAGGTGACGTCGGGCTCGGGGGCGATCAGTTTCGGGTATTCGACATCGATCTCGGCCCACATGCCGCGCTTGCCCAGCCAGCGGATCCAGTCGGCGCGCAGCTTTTCGGCGACGTAGCTGCGCTCGTTGCGCTCCAGGAAAGCGCGAATGGCCGCGCTGTCTCCCTGGTCCATGTTCATGCGCAGCTGGTAGTTTTCGACGTAGGGCGCCAGTTCGCTGTTGCCAAGCTGCCCGGCGGCGCGCTCCAGCTTGTTGCGGTCGCCGGCGCGGAAGGCGTCGCGGGCGGTAAGGAAGGCAGTGTCGCGGCTGTCCTGCGCGCAGAGCGGCAAGGAGACGAAAAGAGCGAGGAGGAGAGTGTGAAACTTCATGCTAGATTCTTGGGATGAAAAGGCATTCCGAGGATAACACGGCGTGGCGACGCGGGCTGCGGCAGGAGATGGTGACCCGGCGCGCCGCCCTTTCCGCCGCCGAACACGACGCGCTGTCGGCGCGTATCGTCGCCCATGCGCTGGCTGCCTTGCCGGCGCCTGTGGTGGCGGCTTTCTGCTGGCCAATCAAGCACGAACCGGACGTCCGCGCCTTGCTGGCGGACTGGGCGAAGACCGGCGTGCGCACGGCGTTGCCGGTCGTCGTCGCTGAGGGTCAGCCGCTCGCATTCCGTGAATGGACACCGGAAACGCCTCTCGCCCCCGACCGCTACGGGATTCCGACGCCAACGGCCGGGGAATGGCTGACGCCCGACCTGATCCTGCTGCCGCTCAACGGTTTCGATGCGGCGGGCTTCCGCCTCGGTTATGGCGGCGGCTATTTCGACCGCACGCTGGCGGCGCTCGCCCCGCGCCCTTTGGCGGTCGGCGTCGGCTTCGAGATCAACCGCGTGGACAGCATCCGGCCCGAAGCGCACGATCAGCGGCTGGACTGGATCGTCACCGAGAACGGCGCCTTCAGGCCGGTCGTCTGAGCCCATAGACGGCCAGCGCCAACAGCAGCGAAGCGACCCCGGCGAGAACCGCCTGACGCAGATCGTAGAGGCCGGTAGTGACGGCCAGTTCGAGCGCATAGCCGTGTTGCAGGGCGAAGATCAGCGAGGCGATGGCCAGCGCCATCCAGGAACGCCGCGCCAACGCGCTCTGTTCCTTGAGCATAAAGCGCTCGGTCGCCAATCCGGTGGCCCACGACTGGGCGATCAATGCCCCAATCAGCGCCAGCAGGCTCATCGTGTAGGAACTCATGCGGCGTGGCAGGCGGCGGCTAAGCGCCCGAGCGCCGCGTTCAGCGTGGCGCGGGCGCAGCCGAAGTTGAGCCGCAGCCAGCCCGGCGCGCCGAAATCGGCGCCATCGGAGAGGCCGAGGCCGTGCGCCTCGAAGTGAGCGGCCGGCTGCGCAAGACCAAGTTCGCGAACGTCGATCCAGGCCAGATAGGTGGCCTCGATATGGCTCATTTTTGCCCTATTTTCGGCGTCGACCGCAGCAGCTACCCGGTCGCGGTTGGCGGCGAGGTAGGCGATCAGTTCGCGATGCCAGTCGCCGCAGTCGCGGTACGCGGCTTCGCAGGCGGCCAGCCCGAGCACATTCACGTGCGGCACGATGCCGTCCATGGCGCGCAGGAAGCGGCGACGCAAGGCGGCGTCGGGAATCACCGCGAAGGCGCAGCTGAGGCCGGGGATGTTGTAGGTTTTCGACGGCGCCATCAGCGTGATGCTGCGCTTCGCCGCGTCCGGCGACAGGCTGGCAAAGGGGATGTGGCGCTTGTCGGGGTCGAGGATCAGGCCGCAGTGGATTTCGTCGGAACAGACGATCAGGTCATTCTGTTCGGCGAAGGCGGCGAGATCGCGCAGTTCTCCCTCGCTCCAGCAGCGGCCGACCGGGTTGTGCGGATGGCAGAGCAGAAAAAGTCTGGTTGCTGCGGTCGACGCGTTTTGCAGGGCAATTTTGTCCCACTGCCAGCGGCCGTCGCGACAAGCCAGGTCGACACGATTGAGCTTTTTTCCCGAGTAGCGTGGCGCCGACAGGAAGGGCGGATAGATCGGCGTTGCCGTCAGCACCTCGCCGTCGACCGCCCGACAGGCGATGTTCAGCCCGGTGACCAGCCCCGGCAGCCAGACGATCCATTCCGCTTCGACGGCCCAGCCATACTCGCCTTCAAGGTGGGCCAGCACTGACTCCGTGAGCGCCGGCCACGGTCCGCCGTAGCCGAAAACGCCGTGCTCGATGCGCCGGTGCAGCGCGGTAAGGACCGGCGGCGGCGCGGCGAAATCCATGTCCGCCACCCACAGCGGCAGGACATCGCGACCGGCGTACTTGCCCCACTTGACGGAATCTGAGTCACGCCGGTCGACCGGCGTGTCGAAGATGCTCAAACCTCGAGATGCTGGAACAGCGCCGTCGACAGGTAGCGCTCGCCGAATGAGGGAATGACGACGACGATCAGCTTGCCGGCGTTTTCCGGGCGCTTCGCCAGTTCGAGCGCGGCCCAGGTCGCGGCGCCGGAGGAGATGCCAACCAGCAGCCCCTCTTCCGTCGCCATGCGGCGGGCGATGGCGAAGGCGTCGTCGTTCTTGACACGGATCACCTCGTCGTAGATCGCCGTATTCAGCACCGCCGGCACGAAGCCGGCGCCGATGCCCTGGATCGGGTGCGGCCCCTTCTGGCCGCCGGACAGCACCGGCGAGGCGTCGGGTTCGACAGCGACGATCTTGACGCCCGGCTTGCGCGCCTTGAGCACTTCGCCGACACCGGTCACCGTACCGCCGGTGCCGACGCCGGAAACGAAGATGTCGACCTGGCCGTCGGTATCCTTCCAGACTTCCTCGGCCGTCGTGCTGCGGTGGACGGCCGGATTGGCCGGATTTTCGAATTGCTGCGGGATGAAGTAGCGCGGGTCGGCCGCCGCCAGTTCCCTGGCCTTGGCGATGGCGCCGCCCATGCCGTCCGGCCCCGGCGTCAGGATCAGCTCGGCGCCGTAGGCCTTGAGCAGCAGCTTGCGCTCGCGGCTCATCGTTTCCGGCATCGTGAAGGCGCACTTGATGCCGCGCGCCGCGCAGACCATGGCAAGGCCGATGCCGGTATTGCCGGAGGTCGGCTCGAGCACCACGGTATCGGGGCCGATCTTGCCGGCGGTTTGTGCCGCGTCGAGCATGGACACCGCGATACGGTCCTTGACGCTGTGGCCGGGGTTGAAGAATTCGAGCTTGGCGACGACCGTGGCACCGACGCCGGCGGTGACGCGGTTGAGCTTGACCAGCGGCGTGTTGCCGACCAGTTCGGTGACGTTGTTGGCGATTTTCATGGCGGAACTCCGGAGGGGGACGCTGAATTGTAGGCGACTCTGCGCTCGCTGTGGGTCGCCCGGCAATCGGCGGCAGCTTCCCCGAACAGCTTGCCCAGTCCGAGTTCGACACCGGCGGCCCGCGCCTGTTCGAGATCGTGCCCGGTATCGATGCCGGCAAGTTCGGCGGCGATGCTCGCGCAGCGGGCCGCCTGCAGCAATTCGGGCGCTGGCGCAGCCAGCCGGATGACTTCGGGCTTCAGCTCGACCAAGGCGGCGAGGTCGCCGGCCACAGCCGGTTCGCGTAGTGCCAGCCGGTAGCCGCGCCGCCGGTAATTGCCCAAGGCGGCGGCCAGGTGTGGGTTGCCGCCCAGCCGGCTGGCATCGATGTCGAGCGCGATATCCTCCGGCGCCAGCCCGCAGCGCTTGAGGATCGCCTCATAGACCAGCCCGTGCTGGCTCTGCACCGCCAGCAGGTGACGCGGATGAATCGGCAACTGCAGGTAACCGCCGGCATAGCGCCGCTGAGCGAGAAAATTCAGGGCATGCAGCGTCCGGCACAGGCGGTCGAAGTGCACCACTGCCTCGGCACTTTCGCATAGGGCATAGGCCGCCTCGCCGCTGACCGGCGCGCCGTCCTCGCGGCGGGCGGCGAGCGTCGCCTGGTGGCCGACGATGCGCTCCTGGCGCAAATCGACGATCGGCTGGAACAGCGAACCCAGCCGCAGACCTTGGTGCCACGCCGCCGCCCGCTCGCCCTCCGGGTAAAGCATGCTGTCGCCGGCGCTGTCGGCGGTGTTGAAATAGCGGATCAGGTCGTTCAGCGGCATGGCGGCGCCCTCCTACTTCTTCAGGTAGATCTGGTCGAAGCTTCCGCCGTCGGCGAAATGGATCTTCTGCGCCTTCGGCCAGCCGCCGAAGGTGTCGTCGATGGTCACCAGCCTGATTTTGGGGAACTGCGCCGCGTACCTGGCCGCCACCTTGGCATCGCGCGGCCGGTAGTAATGTTTGGCGGCGATGTTCTGGCCTTCCTCGGAATACAGGTAGTCGAGGTAGGCTTGCGCCGTCAGCCGCGTGCCGCGCTTTTCGACCACCTTGTCCACGACCGCGACCGGCGGCTCGGCGAGGATCGACAGGCTGGGCGCGACGATCTCGAACTGCCCCTTGCCGATCTCGTTGACCGCCAGTTGCGCCTCGTTCTCCCAGGCGATCAGCACGTCGCCGAGGTTGCGCTCGACGAAAGTCGTCGTCGAGCCGCGCGCCCCGGAATCGAGCACCGGCACATTCTTGAAGATCGCCGTGACCAGTTCCTTGGCCTTCTGCTCGTTGCCTCCCGGCTGCTTGAGCGCCCAGGCCCAGGCCGCGAGGTAGTTCCAGCGCGCGCCGCCCGAGGTCTTCGGGTTGGGCGTGATGACGGCGACGCCCGGTTTCGCCAGATCGCCCCAGTCCTTGATGCCCTTCGGGTTGCCCTTGCGCACCAGAAAAACGATGGTCGAGGTGTAGGGCGCGGAATTGTGCGGGAAGCGCTTCTGCCAGTCGTCCGGGATCAGCTTGCGCTCGGCCAGCGCGTCTAGGTCGGAGGCGAGCGCCAGCGTGACGACATCGGCCTCCAGCCCGTCGGCCACCGAGCGCGCCTGCTTGCCGGAACCGCCGTGCGACTGGCGGACATTCACCGTCTGTCCGGTCTTCGCCTGCCAGTGCTTGTTAAAGGCCGCGTTGAAATCCTTGTACAGCTCGCGCGTCGGGTCATAGGAGACGTTGAGCAGCGTCGTCTGGGCGACGGCACTGCCGAGCGTGAGTGTTGCAGTCAACGCCGCAAAAAGGGCAAATTTGCGCATGGGAGGCTCCAGTCATTTGAAATAAATTCGCGATGACTGGAGTCTAGGTTTGCTTTGTTATTCTGTGAAAGAATGAATTTTCACAAAAATATAATTAAATCGAATTAGCCAAGAAACAACTTGTAGGCCGGGTTCCGGCTTTCGTCCCAATGCGCGTAGCCAAGGTTCTTCAGGAAAGCCTTGAATTCGCTCATCTCGCCCGGCGGCACCTGCATGCCGACCAGCACGCGGCCGTAGTCGGCGCCGTGGTTGCGGTAGTGGAACAGGCTGATGTTCCAGCCGGCGCTCATCTGGGCCAGGAAATTCATTAGGGCGCCCGGCTTTTCCGGGAACTCGAAGCGGTAGAGCAATTCTTGCAGGCCCTTTTCGCAGACCGCTGCGGCGTGGCCGCCGACCATGTGACGGATATGGTTCTTGGCCATTTCGTCGTCGGTCAGATCGAGCGTCGGGTAGCCGTGCTTCTGCAGGCTGTCGACCAGCTTGAGCGACTCCTTGCGGTCGGCGACCTGGACGCCGACGAAGACGTGGGCTTCGCTGGCGGTGTGGTAGCGGTAGTTGAATTCGGTGACGTTGCGCTTGCCGATCAGGGCCAGGAATTTCTTGTAGGCGCCCGGCTTCTCGGGCAGCGTGACGGCGAAGACGGCCTCGCGCTGCTCGCCGAATTCGGCACGCTCGGCGACGAAGCGCAGGCGGTCGAAATTCATGTTGGCGCCGGAAGTGACGGCGATCAGGTTCTTGTCCTTCAGCTTGTGCTGGCGGGCGTATTCCTTGGCGCCGGCGACGGCCAACGCACCGGCCGGCTCGAGAATCGAGCGGGTGTCCTCGAAGACGTCCTTGATCGCCGCGCAGATGGCGTCGGTATCGACGAGGATGATGTCGTCGAGGTATTCCTTGCACAGGCGGAAGGTTTCCTCGCCGACAAACTTGACGGCGGTACCGTCGGCAAACAAGCCAACCTGGTCGAGACGGACGCGGTGGCCCTTGGCGATGGATTGCTTCATCGCATCGGCGTCGAAGGTTTCGACGCCGATGACCTTGATTTCCGGACGCAGGCGCTTGATGTAGGCAGCGACGCCAGCGGCCAGCCCGCCACCGCCGATGGCACAGAAGACGGCATGGATCGGCCCGTTGTGGCGCGAATGCTGGCGCAGGATTTCCATGGCGACAGTGCCCTGGCCGGCGATCACTTCCGGATCGTCGAAGGGATGAACGAAGGTCAGCTTCTCGGTTTTTTCGAGTTCCAGCGCATGGGCGTAGGAATCATCGTAGGAGTCGCCATGCAGCACGACCTCGCCGCCGCGCCGCTTGACCGCTTCGATCTTGATCCCCGGCGTCGAGGTCGGCATGACGATGACCGCCCGGCAGCCGACCTTGGCCGCCGACAGCGCGACGCCCTGGGCATGGTTGCCGGCCGAAGCGCAGATCACGCCGCGCTTGAGCTTCTCGGCCGAGAGGCTGGCGATCTTGTTGTAGGCGCCACGCAGCTTGAAGGAGAACACCGGCTGCATGTCCTCGCGCTTCAGGCTGATCTTGTTGCCGACCCGGGCGGAAAGGTTGCCGGCCAGGTCGAGCGGCGTTTCGATCGCCACGTCGTAGACCTGTGCGTTGAGAACTTTTTCGAGATAATCCGGCTGCATTGCGCGCAACTCATTAAGGCAAAAGGGAGATTCTACGGGTGGAGTGGCTAAACGTCACGGCGGAAAGCGGCTTGTGGGGCCTTTTGGTGGCGAGTTTTCTCTCGGCGACCATCCTGCCCGGCGGTTCCGAGGCCCTGTTGTGGGGGTTTCTCCAGTTGCATCCCGGCGAACGGTGGGCGGCGCTGGCGCTGGCGACGCTGGGCAATACGGCGGGCGGCATGACTTCGTGGTGGTGCGGCCGCGTCCTGCCAAAGTGGCAGCGCCTCGAAAGCATTCCCCACAAGGACAAGGTCGAGCGCTGGGGCAGCCCGGTGCTGCTGCTGGCCTGGACGCCGCTGATCGGCGACGCGCTGTGCGTGGCGGCGGGCTGGCTGCGCCTGCACTGGCTGCCGTGCTGCGCCTTCATGGCCATCGGCAAGTTGGCGCGTTACTGGCTGGTGGCGCAGGCGGCGACCGGACTATGAAACCTTCGCCGGCTTCCGGCGGTCTACCTGAGCCCGCGTGTTGCGCTGCAATACGCTAAAATCCACCTTTTGACGGACCTCCGGCCGCTCCCATGACTGCCCGCCTGCGCGAAATTCCCTACAACTACACCTCGTTTTCCGATCGCGAGATCGTCATCCGCCTGCTCGGCGCCGACAACTGGGCGGTACTCGACGAACTGCGCTCCGAGCGCGTCACCGGCCGTTCGGCGCGCATGCTCTACGAGGTGCTGGGCGACATCTGGGTCGTGCAGCGCAACCCGTACCTGGAAGACGACCTGCTGGACAACCGCGAGCGCCGCGACGCGCTGGTCAATGCCTTGCGCCATCGCCTGAGCGAAGTCGAGAAACGCCGCCAGACCAGCGAAGGCGAGGATCCCGAACGCTCGGCCAAGGTCAAGCGCCTGGTCGAGGCCGCGCGGGTCGCCGTCGACCGCTTTGCCGAGCACTTCGGCAAAACCATTGATCTGCGGCGCAAGGTGCTGAAGATTCTTGGCAAGCACACGCGCAAGGACAATATCGCCTTCGATGGCCTGGCCCGCGTTTCGCATGTGACGGACGCCACCGACTGGCGCGTCGAGTACCCCTTCGTCGTCCTCAATCCGGATACCGAGGAAGAAATCGGCCATCTTGTACGCGGCTGCATCGAAGCCGGCCTGACCATCATTCCGCGTGGCGGCGGTACCGGCTACACCGGCGGCGCCGTACCGCTGACGCCTTACTCGGCAGTGATAAATACCGAGAAACTGATCGACATCGGCACGGTCGAGGAGATCGTGCTGCCCGGCCATACCACGCCTTATGCCACGATACGCACCGGTGCCGGCGTCGTTACCGAGCGTGTCTCGGAAGCTGCCTCGCTGGCCGGCCGCGTCTTTGCAGTCGATCCGACTTCGGCCAGCGCCTCCTGCATCGGCGGCAACATCGCCATGAACGCCGGCGGCAAGAAGGCCGTGCTGTGGGGCACCGCGCTCGACAATCTGGCCTGGTGGAAGATGGTCGATCCGGACGGCAACTGGCTGGAAGTCGAACGCCTGAACCACAACTACGGCAAGATCCACGAGCAGGAAAAGGTCGAATTCCGCCTCAAGCGCTTCGACCCGAGCGGCAAGAAGCTGCTTGGCGAGGAAACGCTGACCATCGCCGGCGCGGCCTGCCGCAAGCTCGGGCTCGGCAAGGACGTCACCGACAAATTCCTCGGCGGCATACCGGGCGTGCAGAAGGAAGGCACCGACGGCATCATCGTCGCCGCGCGCTGGGTGCTGCACAAGATGCCGCCGCACGTGCGCACCGTCTGTCTGGAATTCTTCGGCCAAGTGCGCGAGGCGGTGCCGGCCATCGTCGAGATCACCGACTACTTCAAGCCGGGTGGCGTCGGGCATGCGGCGGGGGTGCAACTGGCCGGCCTCGAACACCTCGACGAACGCTATGTGAAGGCCGTTGGTTACGCGACCAAGGCCAAGCGCCACGGGCGGCCGAAGATGGTACTGATGGGCGACCTCGTCGGCCACGATGAAAAGGCGGTGATGGCCGCCGCTTCCGAAGTCGTCCGCATGTGCAACCTGCGTGGCGCCGAAGGCTTCATCGCGGTCGACGGCGAAACACGCAAGAAATTCTGGCTCGACCGTTCGCGCACCGCCGCCATTTCGCGTCACACCAACGCCTTCAAGCTCAATGAAGACGTGGTCATACCGCTGCCACGCATGGGCGATTACTGCGACGGCATCGAACGCATCAACATAGAACTATCGACACAGAACAAGCTGGCCCTGTGCGACGCGCTCAGTGAATTCCTCAAGGGCGAGCTGCCGCTGTATCGCGGCGACACGACGCTCGAAACCGACGTGCTGATCGGCGACCGCCGGCAGGCGGCGCTCGATTACGTCGCGGCGGTCCGCCTGCGCTGGGAGTGGCTGCTCGACAACCTCGACCTGCCGCTGGCCGAAGCCGAATCGCGCTTCCTGTCCTATGGCGTGCAGGCCGGCGAGCTGACCAATCGCGCCGACAACCCGACGCTCTTCCACCGCCTGCAGGATTATTCGGTGCGCGTTTCGTGGAAGAAGGAACTGCACGCCCGCCTGATCAAGATTTTCGACGGCGGCGTCTATCGGCCGATCGTCGAGCGCATCGAGGCCATCCACAAGGAAGTGCTGCGGGGCCGCGTCTTCGTCGCGCTCCACATGCACGCCGGCGATGGCAACGTGCATACCAACATCCCGGTCAATTCCGACAACTACGAGATGCTGCACACCGGCAACAAGGCCGTCGCGCGCATCATGCAACTGGCCCGTTCCCTCGATGGCGTCATTTCCGGCGAGCACGGCATCGGCATCACCAAGCTGGAATTCCTGTCGGAAGAGGAAATCGGGCCCTTCCGCGCCTACAAGCAGAAGGTCGATCCGGAAGGCCGTTTCAACAAGGGCAAGCTGATGCCCGGCGGCGACATGGAGAATGCCTACACGCCGTCGTTCAGCCTGCTCGGCACCGAGTCGCTGATCATGGAGCAGTCCGAAATCGGCAAGATTTCCGACATGATCAAGGACTGCCTGCGCTGCGGCAAATGCAAGCCGGTGTGCTCGACCCACGTACCGCGCGCCAACCTGCTCTACTCGCCGCGCAACAAGATTCTCGCCACCTCGCTGCTGGTCGAGGCCTTTCTCTACGAAGAGCAGACCCGGCGCGGCATTTCGCTGAAGCATTTCGACGAATTCAACGACGTCGCCGACCATTGCACGGTCTGCCACCGCTGCCTGAAGCCGTGCCCGGTCGACATCGATTTCGGCGATGTTTCGGTGGCCATGCGCAACTTCCTGCGCAAGCAGGAGAAGAAGCGCTTCAGCCCCGGTACGTTCGCGGCGATGACCTACCTGAACCTCAAGGATCCGGCGACGATCAAGCTGATGCGCTTCGGCATGATGGACTTCGGCTTCAAAGCCCAGCGCCTGGCGCACAAAGCGGCCAAGGCCGTCGGCCTGGTCCAGGACACCCGCGCCCACCCGCCGGCAACGGTCGGCGCACCGACGGTCAAGACGCAGGTCATCCATTTCCTCAACCGACCGATGCCTGGCAACCTGCCCAAGCGCACCTCGCGCGCCCTGCTCGACATCGAGGACGACAAGGTCATCCCGGTCATCCGCAACCCGCGGAAGACGACGGATGAATCGGATGCCGTCTTCTATTTCCCCGGTTGCGGTTCCGAGCGCCTGTTCTCGCAGGTCGGCCTGGCCACGCAGGCGATGCTCTACGAAGTTGGCGCCACCACGGTGTTGCCGCCGGGCTACCTGTGCTGCGGCTATCCGCAGAACGCTTCCGGTGACGACGACAAGGGCCAGAAGATCACCACCGACAACCGCGTGCTCTTCCACCGCGTTGCCAACACGCTGAACTATCTCGACATCAAGACGGTGATCGTCTCCTGCGGCACCTGCATGGATCAGCTGCAGAAATACCAGTTCGAGAAGATCTTCCCGGGCTGCCGCCTGCTCGACATCCACGAATACCTGATGGAAAAGGGCGTCAAGCTGGAGGGTGTCGAAGGGACGCGCTACATGTATCACGACCCCTGCCACACGCCGATGAAGGCCTACGCCCCGCTCGCCGTGACCAAGGCGCTGATGGGCCAGGAAGTGCCGCTGACCGACCGCTGCTGCGGAGATGCCGGCTCTTTCGCCTATTCGCGCCCGGATATCGCCACCCAGGTGAAGTTCCGCAAGCAGGAAGAAATCGAGAAGGGCGCCGCCAAACTGCGTGCCGACGGTTTCAAGGGTGACGTCAAGATACTCACCTCGTGCCCGGCGTGTCTGCAGGGTCTTTCCCGTTACGACGACGATGCCGATACCAAGGCGGACTACATCGTCGTCGAACTGGCCAAGCACCTGCTTGGCGACAACTGGATGGCAGAGTATGTCGGCAAGGCCAATACCGGCGGTATCGAACGCGTATTGCTCTGATTTTTGCCGTCGACCGCAACAGCCTGCCAAGCGGCCAAGGAAGCACTTGCAGTATTTTTATGCAAGTGCAATCCTTGCGGCTTTAGCGAATCGGGAACACGGGGATGGACGGCAAGATTTGCGAGTTGTGCGCCACGAGGGGCGGGACGATCATCTGGGAATCACCCGCCTATCGCGTCGTCCGCGTCGATGATCCGCACTACCCGGGCTTCTGCCGGGTCATCTGGACCGCCCATGTACGCGAGATGACCGACCTTGATCCGGATGAGCGCCAAGGCCTGATGAACGTGGTCTTCGCCGTCGAAAAGGTTGTGCGTACCCTGTTCGCACCGGACAAGATCAACCTTGCCAGCTTCGGCAACATGACGCCGCATCTGCACTGGCATGTCATCCCGCGCTGGCATGATGACCGCCACTTTCCCGAGCCGGTCTGGGGCAGCGTCCAGCGCGACGCCATCCGGCAACGTGCCGTCGTCGCTGACGACACCCTGCGCCGGGCGCTATGCAAGCAACTGTACCCTGACCAATATCAAGGCTGAACAAAATGAACATGGCGTCTTCCTCCCAGTCGATTTTCGACCTGCGTACCGGAGCAGACTATCTTTCCCAGCTGCCGCTGACCAACCCGCCACTGGCCGAGCAGCAGCTCATCAAATTTCTCGACGCGCTACTCGAGAATCCTCCGGAGTCGAGCATTTTGCTGGCGCTGCTCGAACAGGCCCGGGTGCCGATACACTTCGTCGAGGAAGAGATGGCCCGGCGCTATCACAACAAGCCGCTCGTTCTGTCCGACGATGAAGACGGCTTTTTCCAGCAGGTTCTTTCGGCCTGGCAACGCATGGGCAAAGCCTACGCGCTGTGCGCGCGCCTGCAGGGGCCAGCGACTGACAATCCGCAATACTCGACCCTGGTGGCGACCATTCTGCACCGCTGTCTGTACTACACGGGCATGCTCATCCTCGAGCACTTCCGGGCGCGGCGCGAGGTGCCGGCCGGCATCTGGCACGACCTCCACGGCTACTACGAAACCGCCGAACAGTGGGGGATCGTCTACACGCCGGTCAATGATTCGCTGGAGAGCGACCTGCAGGCGACGCATTGTGCCGCGGCCTACGTCACTCTGTTGCTGATCGAGGTTGCCAGCCCCTACAGCAACAGCGTCCGCGACCTCAACCTGATTCGCCGCTGGGCAGGCATGTGGGCGCCGCTGGTTTCATTGCATCGCCTAGACGACGAGTATGAGGTTCCGCCCTACATCGTCGAATTGATGAAGGATCAGCCCATCCACCCGACCAGCGCCGACAACAATATTGGCGCCGACGCCCGCCGGCTCGACACCAGCCGCCTCGGCCTGCAACTGAGCCACATGCTGGCGCAGCTCCGTCAGCGCATGACCCCGTCACAGCTTGGCCTCGGCGAAGAAACCTCGGGGCATGTCATCCAGCTGCTCGAACATCTCTCGCGGCCGTGGACCCAGACTGCCTCGCCGCGCCGCTTCCGCCGCTTTTCCTCGGAGGGCACCGCGCGGGTTACCGTGGGTTTCGACGCCATGCACTTCTTCATCAGTAGTAGCGAGGAATTCATCCAGCCGGACTCGGCAAATACCTATTCGCGCGCCGAATTCGAAGAACTGTTCACTTTCCGCAACCAGGCGACGCCAGGCCAGGCCCTGAGCATCAAGCCGAAAGTCGATTTCCCGGTCGAAGAATGGACCGTCATCAACCACTCGGCCAACGGTTTCCGACTGGCCCGCAGCCATGCCGGACAAAAGATCGCACACAGCCAGCTGCTCGCGGTCTGCCCACATGACGGCGAGCGCTTCCTGCTCGGCCAGGCCAGCTGGCTGATGCAGGAAGGTAGCGGCGGCCTGGTGGTCGGCGTTTCCATTTTGCCCGGCATACCAGAAGGAGTCAGCGTCCGGCATGCACCGACGCACGCCGCCCACGCGGATCGTTATGTCCGCGGGTTTTTGTTGCCGCCGGTCGCCGCCATACACGATGAGGGTTCGATCGTCATTCCAAGCGGCATGTACCAGGCGAGCGCTAGGCTGGAGGTACACGTCGACGGGAAATCAAGGCTGCTGCGCATGAAGCACATCCGCCAGCGCGGTGTCGATTTCGACCGCGTCAGCTACGAGCCACTTTGACGCATCTCGCCTCCTGATTGCGGCGAGTGCGCTAAACTAGCGCCCTTACCATGGAGGCTTTATGGCAGGCATCGAACGCGATACGCCGATACCGAGCGAAATCAAGCTGCATCAGAAATCACGCTTGCTCGAGATCGCCTACGAGAGCGGTGAGCGCTTCAAACTGGATTTCGAGTACCTGCGGGTGTACACCCCGTCGGCGGAAGCCCGTGGTCACGGCCCGGGCCAGGAAACACTGCAGACCGGCAAGCGCAACGTAGACATCGAGCGTATCGAACCGGTCGGCACCTACGCCGTCCGCTTCGTCTTCTCGGATGGACACGACAGCGGCCTCTACTCCTGGGACCTTCTCTACAATCTGGGCAAGCATCACGACGAACTGTGGCAGGAATACTTGAAGCAGATCGAAGGACAGGGGCTATCCCGCGATATCGACACCACATCGCGCCCGGTCGGCGGCAGTTGCGGTCATCACCATTGAAATCATGAAAAACGACACTACCCATTTCGGCTACGAAACCGTCGAGGAACGCGAGAAGGCACGGCGCGTCGCCGATGTTTTCGACTCCGTCGCAAGTCGCTACGATCTGATGAACGACCTGATGTCGGGCGGCATGCACCGGCTTTGGAAGGCTTTCACCATCCAGCGCAGCGGCGTCCGCGAAGGCTCGCGAGTGCTCGACGTGGCTGGTGGAACCGGCGACCTGTCGCTGGCCTTCGCCAAAAAAGTAGGCAAAAGTGGGCAGGTCTGGCTGACCGACATCAACAACGCCATGCTGGCACGTGGCCGGGACCGTTTGCTCGACAAGGGCTACATGGTCCCGGCGGCGCAGTGCGATGGGGAAAAATTGCCCTTCCCGGACGACTGGTTCGATTGCGTCACCGTCGCTTTCGGCCTGCGCAACATGACGCACAAGGATAAGGCACTGGCCGAAATGCATCGCGTACTACGCCCCGGCGGTCGCTTGCTTGTCCTCGAGTTTTCACAGATCTGGAAGCCGCTGGCGCCGGCCTATGACTTCTATTCCTTCCATGTCATCCCGCGAGTCGGCAAGCTGGTCACCCAGGACGAGGACAGCTACCGCTACCTGTCCGAGTCGATCCGGGTTCATCCGGGTCAGGAGGAACTCAAGCAGATGATGGAACAGGCCGGTCTCGAAAAAGTTGAATACTTCAATATGGCGCTGGGCGTCGTTGCCCTGCATCGCGGGTTCAAGTTCTAGAACGGCGAACTGATGAAGAGATTCTTGTTGATGGCGTGCGCCGGGTTGTTCGCGCTTAGCCTGACGGTTCAGGATGCCGAGGCAAAACGCCTTGGTGGTGGCGCCGCAAAAGGAATGCAGCGGGAGTCGGTGACGCAGAAGCAGACCGCGCCGCAACCCAGCCCGCAGACAGTTGCCGCCCAGACGGCCAATCCGCTGCCGGTACCGGCGCCAAGGAGCAACTGGATGGGGTCGCTGGCCGGACTCGCCGCCGGTCTCGGACTCGCTGCCCTGCTCTCGCACTTCGGCCTTGGCGAAGGATTGGCTGACCTGCTGATGATACTGATCGTGGTTGCTGCGGCGATCTTCGCGCTCGGAATGCTCTTCCGCAAGCGGCCACTCGAAAGCGATCCAATGAGCGAACCCATGCAGTATGCCGGGATTGGTGGCCCGAGCATGGGGCCGCCGGGAGATGCGATTGCGCTTTCTTCCTCCGGCACATCGTCCACCCCGGCTAGCGTAGCGGCGATCAACCGCGCCATCCCCGCCGACTTCGATCAGGATGGCTTCCTGCGCGTAGCAAAGCTCAACTTCATCCGCCTGCAGGCAGCCAACGATGCCGGCAATCTCGACGACATCCGCGAATTCACGACGCCTGAAATGTTTGCCGAGATCAGGCTGGACTTCGCCGACCGCCAAGGGGCGACGCAAGCCACCGACATCGTGACACTTGATGCCGAACTCCTCGAAGTACTCAGCGAACCCGCCCAGCATATCGCCAGCGTGCGTTTTCGCGGCATGATCCGCGAGGAAAAGAATGCTGCCGCGCAGCCGTTCGACGAAGTCTGGGACCTGCTCAAACCCGCCGATGGTAGCCGCGGCTGGGTTCTCGCCGGCATACAGCCACTGCTGAACTGATGCTGCCGCCCGGTACCATCGTCGTTCCCCTGCTGAATCATCTTCTCGAAAGGGAGGATTGGGCGCGCCAGCGGCTCCGCCCCTTCAGCGGCCAGACGGCACAGATCGAGGGTGGGCCTATCAATTTGGTGATGACGGTGGACGATACCGGGCTTTTCCGTGCAGCAAAGCCGGAAGAAGCCCCGACGGTAACCATTTCGTTCGGCCCCGAAGCCCCGGTAAAGCTGCTTACCGAGCCGGCCGCCTTGTTCGCTTCGGCACGCCTTAGCGGCGCCGCGAATTTCGCCGAGACTCTCGCTTTCGTTTTCAGGAACCTGCGCTGGGATTACGAGGCAGATCTCGCCGGGGTAATTGGCGACATTCCCGCCCACCGGCTGGCACGCCTGCTGGCTGACGGGGTCAACTGGCATCGTTCGGCAACTCAGCGCCTGGGTTCAAATGTTGGCGAATACGCAACCGAGGAATCGGGGCTGGTGACATCGGCCCGCGACCTGCTCAACTTCGGGAATGAGATCGATCGCCTGCGTGATGATCTGGCACGTCTCGAGAAGCGGGTTTCAAAGCTGTAGCTCCAAAACGTACTGTCGTTACAAAAAATGTTAGCTATTGATTCGGCCCGATAATATTTGAATATTTTCAGGTTTTCTGGTTCACTGCTGCATGGATAAAGAAGACGCAAGAAATCAGA
>DJUX01000019.1 GCA_002440665.1 Dechloromonas sp. UBA6271 | reverse complement strand
AATGGATAATCTGGGTTAAACCCATTGCATGTACAGCAAACCGGCCGACTCCTAACATTCCTCTCACCACGCAGCCCGTTATGGCGAACGGCCCGAAGATTTCGGGTCTCGGCATACCGGTCGTTCAACGAAGGAGGAAGATCCAAGATGTTAGAACTCGCTCGAATCGAAGACCTGCCGGAAGCATACCGGTCGGCGCTCCGCCAACAGAATCTGGTGCCGCTGTGGCCCAGCCTGCGCGCGGTGTTGCCGCCGCTCAAGCCGGCCCAGCGCACGCAGCCCGTCTGCTGGCCCTATCAATCCCTGCGCCCCCTGCTGTTACAGGCGGGCGAATTGACGCCGATAGAGAAGGCAGAACGCCGCGTGCTGGTCATGGCCAACCCGGGCCATGGCCTCGAGAAAATGCAGGCGACGTCCAGCATCTACCTCGGCATGCAGTTGTTGCTGCCGGGCGAATGGGCACCAGCCCACAAGCACACCCCGAACGCGGTGCGCATGATCGTCGAAGGACACGGCGCCTACACTACGGTCAATGGTGAGAAGTGCTCGATGAGCCGGGGCGACCTGATCCTGACGCCGACCGGCCAGTGGCATGAACACGGCCACGATGGCGACCAACCGGTCGTCTGGCTCGATGTCCTCGACCTGCCGCTGATCTACTACATGGAGACTTCCTACGTTACCGAAGGAAAGGCCCAGCCCGTCACTGGTGAAGGCATCGAGCGTAGCTACAAGCGCGGCGGCGTCGTACCGGCCCCGGTCTTCGCCCGCAACGAGAACGACTACCCGATGATCCACTATCCGTGGGCCGACGTGCGCCAGGCCCTCGAGGAACTAGTCGCCTCGCAGCCAGAAATCGAGGCCGTTCAGATGGCCTATGTCAATCCGGAAACCGGACTCGATTGCCAGAAGGTGCTGGGCTTCTCTGCCCTGATGTTGCGCCCCGGCGAACGCCTTGAGCTGCCGGCTCGTTCCACTGCCATGGTTTTCCACCAGATCGAGGGCCGTGCCGATGTGAGCATTGAAGGCCAGCAGTTCAGCTTGGCCGATGCAGACACGTGCTGCATTCCCGGCTACGTCCCGGTCACCCTGACAAATCATTCGTCTTCCCAGCCGGCCTTCATCTTCATCGCCGACGATGCGCCCCTGCAGAAGAAGTTGGGCGTCTACGAAGTCCGCAACTGAACCCCAAGAGAGAACACAGATATGTCCGAAACCACTTACGTCTTCGCCCCTTCCCCGGTCTACTCGCTGCCGATCCGCGGCAGCAACGTCCGCTTCCCGGTCAAGCGCATCTTCTGCGTGGGCCGCAACTACCACGCCCACGCCGTCGAGATGAACCGCCCGGTGGATAAGGCGAGCATGAGCCCGTTCTACTTTCTCAAGGATGCCTCGACAACCATCGAGTCCGGGGCGACCGTACCTTATCCGACCGGCACCCACGACTATCATTACGAAATGGAACTGGTCGTCGCCATCGGCGCCGAAGGTTTTCGTCTCGCCGAAGCCGATGCCGAGGGCATGATCTACGGCTATTGCGCCGGCCTCGACATGACCCGCCGCGACCTCCAGTTGGCAGCCCGTGAAACCGGCCGTCCCTGGGATCTCGGCAAGGACTTCGAGAAATCCGCTGTCTTCACCGAGATCGTACCTCGCAGCGAACTGGGGATACTCAAACATGGCTCCATCAATCTGCAGGTCAATGGCGAGACCAGACAAAGCTCCAATATCGACAAGCTGATCTGGGGCATCCCCGAATTGCTGGCCGACCTGTCGCAGTTCTACCACCTGCAGCCTGGTGACCTGATCATGACCGGTACTCCCGAGGGCGTTGGTCCGGTCCAGGTCGGAGACCGGATCACCGGCCACATCGACAAGGTTGGCGACATCGAACTGAATGTCGGCGCGGCCGAATAAGACAGGCGAAGTGGCGGCATCGTCCGCCTCGACACCCTATATCAACAGACAGGAGACAAAAATGACTGATCAACTTCCCGTACTCGTATCCGGTGGCGGCATCGGCGGTCTCGCCGCCGCCCTGGCCCTCGTCCGCCAAGGCTTCAACGTGCAGGTTTTCGAGCAGGCCGCTGAAATCGGTGAGATCGGTGCTGGCATCCAGCTCGGCCCCAATGCCTTCCATGCGTTCGATGCGCTGGGCGTGGGCGACAAGACTCGCAGCCGTGCCGTATATACGGACTGCATGGTGATGCACGACGCGATCGACGAATCGCTGGTTGGCCGGATTGAAACCGGTGCAGCCTTCCGCCAGCGCTTCGGCAACCCCTATGCAGTCATTCACCGTGTCGACATCCACACCTCGCTGCTTGAGGGCGTGGTGGAAACCGGACGCGTCGAGTTCTTCACCAATACCCGGGTCGTCGAGATCGAGCAGAACGAGGCCAGCAAGACTGTCACGGCCATCGACCAAAACGGCAAGCGCTGGGTTGGGCAGGCACTGATCGGCGCCGACGGCGGCAAGTCGGTGGTGCGCGCTCAGTATGTCAATGATCCACCGCGCGTCACCGGCCACGTGGTCTATCGCGCTGTGGTCGACAAAGCCGACTACCCGGACGACCTCAAGTGGAACGCTGCCAGCCTGTGGGCAGGCCCCAAGTGCCATCTGGTGCATTACCCACTGCGCGGCGGCGAGCAATACAACGTGGTGGTCACCTTTCACAGCCGTCAGCAGGAGCAATGGGGCGTCACCGAGGGCAGCAAGGAAGAAGTCGAGAGCTATTTCCAAGGCATCTGCCCGAAGGCGCGACAGTTGATTGAGTTGCCGAAGAGCTGGAAGCGTTGGGCCACTGCCGACCGCGAGCCGATCGATACCTGGGTCTTCGGCCGCGCCACCATCCTTGGTGACGCCGCCCATCCGACCACCCAGTACATGGCTCAGGGCGCCTGCATGGCCCTGGAGGATGCCGTCACCCTGGGTGAGGCCTTGCGCGTCAACAACAACGACTGGGATAAGGCTCTGGAGTTGTATCAGCGTTCGCGGGTTGCCCGTACCGCCCGCATCGTGCTGTCCGGACGCGAGATGGGGCGCCTCTACCATGCTGTCGGCGTCGAGCGCCTGGTACGTAACGGCCTGTGGAAAGGGCGTTCGCAACAGCGTTTCTATGATGCGATCGAATGGCTGTACGGCTGGAACGTCACCAACTGCCTGGCCGATGACTGAAGCGCAATGACCATGAAACTTTATAACTTCTTTCGTAGCGGCACCTCGCACCGCCTGCGGATCGCCTTGAATCTGAAGGGCCTTAGCTATGACTACGTAGCCGTCGACCTGCGCAACGAGGAACACCTTGGGGCCGCATTCAAGGCGATCAATCCGCAGGGCTTGGTACCTGCGCTCGTGGTCGACGACCTGGTCCTGGTCCAGTCGCCGGCGATTATCGAGTGGCTGGAGGAACGTTACCCAACCCCGGCCCTGCTGCCGGCCGACCCGGAAAAGCGTGCGCGGGTACGTGCCCTGGCGGCAATCGTCGGCTGCGACATTCACCCGATCAACAACCGCCGTATTTTGGAATACCTGCGAAAGACGCTGGGTTGCGACGAGGCAGCGATCAACGCCTGGTGCGCGACGTGGATCACGTCCGGCTTTGAGGCACTGGAGAAAATGTTGGCGGACGACAAGCAGCGAGGCGGGTTCTGCTTTGGCCACGCGCCGACCCTGGCCGACATCTATCTGGTGCCGCAGTTGGAGAGCGCACGCCGCTTCAAGGTCGATCTGACACCTTTTCCCAACATCGTCGCCGTCGACAAGGCGTGCGCCGAACTGGCGGCTTTCGCCAAGGCGGCGCCCAGCTTGCAACCCGACGCCGCGGCCTAACAAAAACAGCAATCCCAATAGAGAGTGTGGAGCTGCGGGGTCTGACCCCGCGGGACTCGCTCACCCCTTAAACGCCAACCCATGTGGAGACAACAATGAACATGGCGTTAGAAATGACATATAAATCAGAAGCCGTCCGTGAAAAGAAGCAGCAACGGACAGTGCTTTGGGTCGTGGCCCTGGCCATGACCGGCCTCGTCTTCGATGGCTACGACCTCGTGGTTTACGGCACCTGCGTATCGACCTTCCTGCGCGATGCCTCGCAGCTTGGAGTCGTAACCCCGGCAACTGCTGGCGCCTTGGGCAGCTACGCCCTGTTCGGCGTGCTGGTCGGCGCGCTGCTGGCCGGTAGCGTCGGCGACATCCTCGGTCGCCGCAAGGTGATGCTCTTCGCCTATGCCTGGTTCTCCATCGGCATGGCTATTACCGCGATGACGAGTTCGGTGGCCACGTTCGGAGTCATGCGCTTCATCACCGGCCTCGGCGTTGGCGCGCTGGTGGCCACGACCGGGGCACTGGTTTCGGAATACGCGCCCAAGGGAAAGAAGAACCTGCTCATTGCCATCGTCTACTCCGGCATTATGATCGGCAGCTTGCTGGCAGCATTGCTCGCCATCTTGCTGCTTGAGCACATCGGCTGGCGAGGTATGTTCTGGATCGGTGCGTTGCCCATCGTCACGCTACTGCCCCTGGCCTACTTCAAGATGCCTGAGTCCGTCGCCTGGCTGGCATCACGTGGCCGCATGGAGGAGGCCCGGGCAGTCGCCGAGCAGACTGGTTTCGAGATTCCGTTGCCACCCGCCGTAGGCGATGCGGAATCAGGAACGTCTGAGGTCAAGGCGGGTTTCGTGGGTCTGTTCAAGTCCTATCCGATCCCGACCATCCTGCTCGGCCTGATGAGCGCAACGGGCCTGATGCTGGTCTATTCGCTCAACACCTGGCTGCCCGAGTTGATGCTGCGGGCTGGTTTCAACGCCAAAGGCTCGCTGTCATTCCTGCTGGTGCTAAACGGCGGTGCGGTGATCGGCGCCCTGATGGGGTCGAAGGTTGCTGACCGCTTCGGTGCGAAAATGGTGGTCGCAGCGTGTTTCGGTATCGGTGCGTTGTCCATCGCAGCCCTCACCCTCAACTTTTCACTGGGCATCCTGCTTGCCATGGTTGCCATTGTCGGCCTTGGCACCAGCGGCACTCAGACCTTGATCTATGGGCTAGTGGCGAACTATTACCGCACCAACGTCCGTGGCGCCGGGGTCGCGTGGTGTGCCGGCTTCGGCCGCATCGGTGGTGTCGGCGGCCCAATGCTCGGTGGCTATTTAGCAGGGGGGGGGTTCGCTCTAGAGAGCATATTTTATGTCTTGGCCGGCTTGGCGGTACTGGGCGGCATCCTTACGCTGCTGGTGCCAACCGCTAAGGGTGCACTTGAACTCAGGTCGACGGTCATCGAGCCGCCACATGCCGGAAAAACGGACGCCAATTCGATGTACCGGCGGATTCTGGTTGCCCTCGATGCCACGCAGGCCGATCACCACGAGTACACACTTAAGCGGATCAAACGCCTCGTGCACATGGCTGGGGGCTCCGTGCATATCCTCTACATCCAGCATGGCCACATCGTGCCCGGCAGCATCATGGCTGGCGCGGGCCTGGGCATCCGTACTGCCGACGACGATGTCGAGCCGCTGGACAGGCAGATCGTCCAGTCTGTGGTAAACGATTTCTCGGCCGCCGGCATCGATGCCCATGGCGAAATGGTAAGCGCGACAGAGCATGACATCGCGCGCGTGATCCTTCAGCGCACGACCGATCTCGACATTGACCTGCTCGTCCTTGAGAACGAGTACCACACGGGCGCCGGGCAAGGCTTGAGGGCCAGCGTGGCCGAGCAGGTGATCCGCAATCATCCGATGCTCTCCATCCTGCTGGCTCGCCCTCCGACGAGGAGCTGACGAGTCTGCTCTGTGGGCAACGAGATGCGTTGGTTGTTGTGCGATATGCATCCAGTTGCTCGGCGTGGAATCGGCGAACATCGTCGGGCGGCAGCTTGGCAATATCGACGGCATCCCTCTCGAACTTTGCAGCAGCAAGCCTGCGACGCGCATCAAATAGACAACCGTTGCCGCCGTCAACCCTTTTACATCGCGCATGGATTAATGACTTAGTCATGTAAGGGTTCTCTTCTAGCGGGGTGGAGGCAAAAGAGTGAATTTGTCATCCACCTCTTTTCCGGAGGGAGCCGCTTCCCCCCCGGAGTTTTTCAATCGGGAAGTTGCTGATCGGGGCACTTGAAGCATCAAAAAAACCTGCAGTTGCTGGTAGTCAAGTGCCTCTAAATCAAATAAGAAACAAATTCAAACCAAAGGAGTATTCAAATGCAACAGAAACTCATCGCTCTGGCCATCGCCGGGCTGGCCTCCACGTCTGTATTCGCACAGTCCAATGTGACCATCTACGGTATCGTCGACTATGGTTATGCTTATCGCTTTGACGCCCGAAACCTAACCAAAACCGGCCCAACGCCGAACTCTTCCAGCCAGTTGAATGGTGGACAAGCGTTCACCAATCGTATCGGCTTCAAAGGTACCGAGGATCTAGGCAACGGTCTCAAGGCGCTCTTTGTCCTGGAGCAAGGTTTCAACCTTGACACAGGCACCGAGCAAATCACCGGATTGGCATTCGCCCGTCAATCCTATGCAGGTCTGAGCGGCAATTTCGGTTCGGTAATCGGTGGTCGCATGTACACCCCTTATTACAATTTTGTTGCCGGTCTCGATCCGTTCGTCAATGGCACTGTTGGCCGTTACGCTAACGCATTCACCCTGGCGCCCACCGTTACCGGTAGCAGCCTGACCAACCCGCTTCGTTTCGATAACGCCGTCGCCTATACCTCCCCGAACTTCGGTGGATTCAGCGTTACCGGTGCGTTCTCCAACAACGTCGTTGGCCAGGAAGCGTCTGCCAGTAACGCCGCCAACAACACTGCCTATGCGCTATTTGGCCAGTATGCAGATGGCCCGATTTATGTTGGCGCCAACTACCACTACATTGCCAGTGGCAGTAACCCGGTCGATAGCGTTATCAATAACGTTCAAAATTTCTCTCTGGGTGGTTCTTACGACTTCCAGGTCGCAAAAATCATGGCCTTGTGGACCTGGAACGAAATTGACTACACAGGCAGAATGTCCAACGTAAGCAATGCGACCGTCAATAACTACATGCTTGGGGCGACGGTGCCATTCGGCAAATGGGCCGGCAAGGCAACCTATGTATATTCGGACGGCAACCGGACTGCCGGTGGCGATGCCCAGCAGTTCGCTGTCGGCCTCGACTACAACCTGTCCAAACGCTCCACCATCTATACCGCCTACTCTTATATCAACAATAGTGACAATCGCATGAGTGCTACCGGTGACGCCGGGCAGGGCGGCACGTACGCCGCCGGCAACGGTTTCGGTGCGGGTGTCTGGCAGCAAGGCCTTCAGGTCGGAATTACACACAGGTTCTGATTCAGCGTGAACGGAAACAGTATTGGGCGCTTCGGTGCCCTGCATGGTTTCCTGGCACGTCGCACCACCTCCTTAGAGGCTGTTCACAATCAGTCGGATGTCGTAAACTGGGGCATGAGAAAGAGCTACCCCAGTGACATCAGCAAGGAAGCCTTTGAAGAGATCAGGCCCTTGCTGGAAAGCGTGCGCAAGTAGACCAAGCCGCGGACGGTTGATTTATACGAAGTGTTCTGCGGCGTGCTGTATTTGCTGAAGAGCGGCTGCCACTGGCGGATGTTGCCGAGCGAATATCCGAAATAGCGAACGGTGCATGCCTACTTCGCCAAGTGGAGCGAGCCTGGTCCAGACGGTTTCAGCGTCTTGGAGCGGGCTTTAAAAAAACCTGCCTCTAAACCATTTTCAGTTTGACCTGGGTATGGGTCAGGCAAGCGTTGAGCAGGCGCATGGGGAGTTCGGGTTCCCAAGCGCGGCGGTTGAAGCGGTAGCAGAACTCGTTGAGATATTCCTGGAGATGTTTGGACGAAACACCGTGATAGGTCCCCAACAAAAAGGCCTTCAGATTGCCGATCGCGACATGCACCCAGGGCAGCCATTCGCCAGCCCTGTCGGGTGGTGTCACCCGGGCGGCGTGATGCTGGGTCTTGCCAATCGCGCCCAAGGCGGCCAGCTTGTCGCTACGCACCAACTGGCTGGGTGGCAGGTCACCCTTCACGCCAATCTGTTTGGTCAGG
>DJUX01000028.1 GCA_002440665.1 Dechloromonas sp. UBA6271 | reverse complement strand
TAATGGATAATCTGGGTTCAATTGTTCCGCGTAATTCTCGGGCGTGAAGCCGACCAGCAGCTTGCTGCCGGTGTCGAGCACCGGCCGCTTGATCAGACTCGGGTACTGCGCCATCAATTTGAGGGCTTTTTGCTCGTCGACCGCAGCACGCTCATCGTCGGAAAGCTTCTTCCACATCAGGCCGCGCGTATTGAGCAGTTTTTCCCAGCCGGCACGCCGGTTCCAGTCCGACAGGTTGGCTTCAGCGACGCCGGCCTTCTTGTAGTCGATGAATTCATAGGCGACGCCGTTCTCGGTGAGCCAGTTCATGGCTTTCTTCATGGTGTCGCAGTTTTTAATTCCATAGCACAATATTGCAGATTTATTTTGAGTCATAATTATGCGAATCGCGTATAGCTATGTTCGATATAGTACGGCTGAGCAAGCCAAAGATGACAGTTTACGTCGGCAGGACGATAAAGCGAAGGCATATGCTGATACGCATGGTCTGACGCTTGATGAGTCTCTAACTATACGAGATTTGGGCGTGTCAGCTTTCAAAGGTGCGAATGCTGAAGAGGGAAATCTAACAGTTTGGTAACTCCCAGTCCCTCTACTTGTTGCAGCCCCAATGCGCTGACGCCTTGCCTCTGATTGGTTACATACCAAATTGCCGCCAGCCATACCCGCAACGGTGTATGCATCTTGTCGAAAATTGACCTGGTCGTGACGGTGCTTTGGAATTTGCAAACCCGACACATCAGCCGGGTGCGGGTGGCGCGGTAAGCATCCGCGATGCTGCCGCATCGCGGACACACAAATCCGCCAAGCCAGCGCAGCTTCTCCTAATGGATCAAACAGGCCGCTTTGCTCGGGAACCAATCCAAAAACTCATTCCTGTTCCGAGGGTCAGGGCAATCGCATTTACCCCAGTAGAGCGATGCCAAGCAATGAGGCGCGGTAATCGGGGAGAAGGTTGGCGGTTTTGCGGCGACCGCGCAAGCTGCGCTTGGGGTACTGGGTATCCTGGCGCAGCAGAGACAGCGCGAACTTGCGCAGGGCCGACAGATTCTGTGGCGCATGGCCTTTGCGCACCCGGCAGTCGTCCTCGCGGAAGGTGACATCGAGCACCAATGCAACCGGTTTTCGACACCCCAGTGGCTGCGCGCCGCCAGCGCGAAGGCCTCGGCATTGGTGAGATCCTTCGAGCCGATGTAGAACGCTCGCTCGGTCGAGGTCTTGCCGTTGATCTCGCGTGACCGCTCGACCATGCCTGCACCCGCCAACTTCGGCCAGTGCCGTCGGATCGGACGATCCAGCCACGCCAAATCGCTCACCCACCAGGCCCTGCGGGTTTCGATCCGGCCATGATCCTTCTCGAGCGTCTCGTACCGACTTACCGGCAAGGTGCCGAATCCGCCGGCATCGGCTTCGGCAAAGAACTCCCGCAGTGCATCGGCCAACTGGCCCTGATTGTCCTTGAGCGCCAGCAGATAGTCGCCGCCCCGTTCGACGATCTGCTGTGCAATCTCAGTCTGGCAACTGATGGCATCGATGGTGACGATGCAGCCCTTGAGGGTCAGCGTAGCCAGCAACGCCTTGATGGCGGCAATCTCGTTGTCCTCGGCCCATTCCGCGACATCCACCCACGTATCTGCGCCGCACAGCACGGCGCATAGCGCCATGAGGATCATCTCGCGCAGGTCGTGCCGCTGTGCCGGCCCCGTGCGCGGGTCGGAAAGACCCGTAAATGCTTCCTCCAGCGTCATCTCCACCCCCGACAAAAGTCGAGAGTGGACCTGAATTCGGCGCGGTACACAAGCTCACGTTATAACCGCTTGTCTGTAAACGACTTTCTTTCAGGGTTTACGACAGTGGCGTGTGCGATTGCCCTGTTCCAAGGTAGTCTTTGCCGGCGACGAGTGATATTATCTGTATATCTATCCAGTAATTCTGCATCGGTGGAGCTAAGTGGATAGCCCTTGAATATCTGCAATCATCGATCCAGCCGGAGAAAATCATGTTCAAGCTCACGCCGCGTCAGCAGGAAATCCTCGATTTCATCAAGAGCACCCTCGAAGTGCTCGGCGCGCCGCCAACGCGGGCGGAGATTTCCCATGCCTTCGGTTTCGCCTCGCCGAACGCCGCCGAGGATCACCTAAAGGCGCTCGCCAAGAAGGGGGCCATCGTGCTCGAACCCGGCTCGGCGCGCGGCATCCGGCTGGTCGAACAACTCGGCCTGCCGCTGATCGGCAGCGTCGCCGCCGGCTCGCCGATTCTCGCCGTCGAGAACGTACAGGGCCGCTACGCGCTCGATGCCCAACTGTTCAGCCCGCGCGCCGATTACCTGCTCAAGGTGCGCGGTTTGTCGATGATTGATGCCGGCATCTTCGATGGTGACTTGCTCGCCGTGCACAAGACCAACCAGGCGCGCGACGGCCAGATCGTTGTCGCCCGGCTGGACGAGGAGGTGACCGTCAAGCGCCTGCAGCATCGCGGCGGCTTTATTGAGCTGATCGCCGAAAACCCGGATTTCGAGCCGATCATCGTCAATCCGGGCGAAGTCGATTTCGCCATCGAAGGCATCGCCGTCGGCCTGATTCGCGGGGCGATCAGCAGCCTGTCATGAGCGCCGCGCCGTTGCCGGTCGCCCTGGCGGAAGTGCTGGCCAGAGGCGACGTCTGGTGCGGCGACACGCTGGCCGGCCTGGCGGAAGCGAGCATTCCCAGCGGCCATGCCGAACTGGACGCCGAACTGCCGGGCGGCGGCTGGCCGCGCGGAAACCTGACCGAAATCCTGGTCGACCGCAGCGGCCTCGGCGAAATGAGCCTGCTGTTGCCGGCCCTGGCGCAGTTGTCGGCCGGCGGTGGCTGGCTGGCGCTGGTGGCGCCGCCCTGGCTGCCGCATGCGCCGGCCTGGGCGGCGGCCGGGGTGGTTCCGGAAAGGCTGGTCGTCGTGCGTGCCGGGCGGCAGGCGGCATGGTGCCTGGAGCAGTTGCTGGCCAGCGGCG
>DJUX01000057.1 GCA_002440665.1 Dechloromonas sp. UBA6271 | reverse complement strand
AGGACGACCCGGAATTCAAGAAGGTGGTCGATGCCGCGCTGACCAAGGCGATGACTTCGGGCGAGGCCGAGAAGATCTACGCCAAGTGGTTCATGAACCCGATCCCCCCCAAGGGGCTAAACCTCGCCATGCCGCTGTCGGACGAGATGAAGGCCCTGTACAAGGCGCCCAACGACAAGGCTTTCGAGTAAGCCGTAACGCCATGCCGCCGGCCTTTGCAGCTGGCGGCTTCCTTCCCCAAGGAGAACCCCTATGCTGAACCGCTTTCTTTCCCGTTGCCTGCTGGTCGCTGTCGGCTTCATGGCGACGCTGCCGGCCTTCGCCGACAAGCCCAATGTCGTCATCCTCGCCACCGGCGGCACCATTGCCGGCGCTGGCGCCGAGGCGACCAACAGTGCCACCTACCAGGCCGCCAAGGTGCCGGTCGACAAGCTGATTGCCGGTGTTCCCGAATTGTCCAAGGTTGCTGCCGTACGCGGCGAGCAGGTCTTCCAGATCGCTTCCGAGAGCTTAACCAACGAGCACCTGGTTACGCTCGGCAAGCGTGTCGCCGCGCTGGCGAAGCAGGGCGACGTCGACGGGATCGTCGTCACCCACGGCACCGATACGCTGGAAGAAACCGCCTACTTCCTGAATCTGGTCGTGCGTACCGACAAGCCGATCGTCGTCGTCGGTTCCATGCGTCCGGGTACCGCGATGTCGGCTGACGGCATGCTCAACCTGTTCAACGCGGTCAACGTCGCCGCGGCCAAGGATGCCCGCGGCAAGGGTGTGCTGGTGGCGATGAACGACGAGCTGAACAGCGGCCGTGATGTTTCCAAGATGGTCAATATCCGGACCGAGGCGTTCAGGAGCCCGTGGGGACCGCTCGGCATGGTTGTCGAGGGCAGGAACTACTGGTTCCGCCTGCCGGCCAAGCGCCACACGATGAACTCCGAGTTCGACATCGAGAAGATCGACGTTCTGGCGCCGGTCGAGATCGCCTACGGTTATGGCAACGTGAGCGACACCGCCTACCGCGCCTTCGCCGAAAAAGGCGCCAAGGCGATCATCCACGCCGGGACCGGCAACGGCTCGGTAAGCAACCGCGTCGTGCCGACGCTGCGCGAACTGCGCGGCCAGGGCGTGCATATCATCCGTTCCTCGCACGTCAATGCCGGCGGCTTCGTGCTGCGCAACGCCGAGCAGCCGGACGACCAGTACGACTGGGTCGTGGCGCACGACCTCAACCCGCAGAAGGCGCGCATCCTGGCCGCCGTCGCCCTGACCAAAACCGGCGACAGCAAGGAACTGCAACGCATCTTCTGGGAATACTGAGCGACCCGAACCACAACAAAAGAGGGATCCATCTATGAGCTATCAATGGAACTGGGGCGTCTTCCTGCAGCCTAGCGCGAGCGGCGACGACACCTATCTGGGCTGGATGCTGGCCGGCTTCAAAATGACCATCGCGCTGTCGTTGACCGCGTGGGTGCTGGCGCTGCTGCTCGGCGCGCTGATCGGTGTGCTGCGCACGGTGCCGAACAAGGCGCTGGCGGGCTTCGCCACCGGCTACGTCGAGTTGTTCCGCAACGTGCCGCTGCTGGTGCAACTGTTCATCTGGTATTTCGTGTTGCCGGAACTGTTGCCGGCAAGCATCGGCGATGCCTACAAGCAGTCGAACCCGATGCTGCAGCAATTCCTCGCCTCGATGGTCTGCCTGGCGCTGTTTACCAGCGCCCGGGTCGCCGAGCAGGTACGGTCCGGGATCAATTCGCTGCCCAAGGGACAGAAGAACGCCGGGCTGGCGCTCGGCTTCACGCTGCCGCAGACCTACCGCTTCGTGATGCTGCCGATGGCCTTCCGCCTGGTGGTGCCGCCGCTGACCTCGGAGTTCCTCAACATCTTCAAGAACTCCGCCGTCTGCTCGACCATCGGCCTTATGGAGCTCGCCGCCCAGGGTCGCCAGCTGGTCGACTACACGGCGCAGCCCTACGAGTCCTTCATTGCCGTGACGCTGTCCTACATTGCGATCAACGTCGTCGTGATGACCCTGATGCACAAGTTCGAACGGCGCATCGCTGTGCCCGGCTATATCGGAGGTAAATAACATGTACGAATTCGACTGGTCCTCCATCCCCGGTGCCTTGCCTTTCCTCTGGGACGGCATGAAGATCTCGCTGGTCATCACCGCCCAGGCGGTGCTCGTTGGCATCGTCTGGGGCACCGCGCTGGCGATGATGCGTCTGTCGTCGGTCAAAGCGCTGTCGTGGTTCGCCGCCGGCTACGTCAACCTGTTCCGCGCCGTGCCGCTGGTCATGGTGCTGCTCTGGTTTTTCCTGATCGTGCCGCGCTTCGTCGAGACCCTGCTCGACTTCCCGCCGGGCACCGACCTGCGCCTCAGTTCGGCGATGATGGGCTTCGCGCTGTTCGAAGCGGCCTATTACTCGGAAATCATCCGTGCCGGTATCCAGAGCGTGCCCAAGGGGCAGGTGGCCGCCGCTTCGGCGCTCGGCATGACCTACGCTCAAGGAATGCGCCTCGTCGTGCTGCCGCAGGCTTTCCGCAACATGGTGCCGCTGCTGCTGACCCAGGCCATCATCCTGTTCCAGGATACCTCGCTGGTCTATGTCTCGGCGCTGGCCGACTTCTTCGGCGCCGCCTACAAGGTCGGCGACCGTGACGGTCGACTCGTCGAAATGCTGCTTTTTGCCGGCGCCGTCTATTTCGTCATCTGCTTCTCCGCTTCGCAGCTCGTGAAGCGCCTCCAGAAAAAATACCACCCGGCCTGATGGCCCCCGCCAGGAGAAATCCCATGATCAAGATTGCAAATGTCAGCAAGCATTACGGCGACTTCAAGGTGCTCACCGATTGCACCACCCGCGTAAGCAAGGGTGAAGTCATCGTCGTCTGCGGCCCGTCCGGTTCCGGCAAATCGACGCTGATCAAGTGCGTCAATGGCCTCGAACCCTTCCAGTCCGGCGAAATCATCGTCGATGGCACCTCGGTCGGCGACCCGAAAACCAACCTGTCGAAGCTGCGTGCCCGCGTCGGCATGGTGTTCCAGAATTTCGAGCTGTTCCCGCACATGAGCATCACCGAGAACCTGGCCATCGCTCAGACCAAGGTGCTCAAGCGCGGCAAGGACGAGGCGATGGACAAGGGCCTCAAGCTGCTCGACCGTGTCGGCCTCAAGGCGCATGCCCACAAGTTCCCCGGCCAGCTTTCCGGCGGCCAGCAGCAGCGCGTGGCGATCGCCCGGGCGCTGGCGATGGACCCGATCTGCATGCTGTTCGACGAGCCGACCTCGGCCCTCGACCCGGAAATGGTCAACGAGGTGCTCGACGTGATGACCGAGCTGGCGCAGGAGGGCATGACCATGATGTGCGTCACGCACGAAATGGGCTTCGCCAAGCGCGTCGCCCATCGCGTGATCTTCATGGACCAGGGACGCATCGTCGAGGACGACAAGAAGGACGTCTTCTTCAGCAACCCGCGTTCGGAGCGGGCGCAGCAGTTCCTCGCCAAGATTCTGCATCATTGATACCAAAACCATAAAAGGAGACAGCATGACTTACCGCAACGAGCACGACCTGCTGGGGGATGCCCCGGTCCCGGCCGCCGCCTACTGGGGCATCCACACCCTGCGCGCCGTCGAGAACTACCCGATCACCGGCAAAGCGATCGGCAGCTACGCCGAGCTGGTGCGCGCCCTGGCGCTGACCAAGCAGGCGGCAGCGCTGGCCAACGCCGAGCTCGGCCAGCTCGACAAGACGCGTGCCGACGCCATCGTCGCCGCCTGCCAGGAAATCGCCGGCGGCAAGCTGCACGAGGAGTTCGTCGTCGATGTCATCCAGGGCGGCGCCGGCACCTCGACCAACATGAACGCCAACGAGGTGATCGCCAACCGGGCGCTCGAACTGCTCGGCCACAAGAAGGGCGACTACGGGCATCTGCACCCGCTCAACCACGTCAACATGTCGCAGAGCACCAACGACGTCTACCCGACGGCGCTACGCGTCGCCACCTGCCTGTCGATCCGCGCCCTGCTCTCGGCGATGGCCGGGCTGCGCGAGGCTTTCGCCGCCAAGGCCGAGGAATTCAGCGACGTGCTGAAGATCGGACGCACCCAGCTGCAGGACGCCGTGCCGATGACGCTGGGCCAGGAATTCTCGACCTACGCGGTGATGCTGCATGAAGACGAACTGCGCCTCGGCGAGGCGATCGCGCTGATCCGCGAAATCAATCTCGGCGCCACCGCGATCGGCACCGGCATCAACACCGACATGCGCTACTCCAAGCTGGCCATCACCCACCTGTCACGACTGGCCGATCTCGAACTCGAAGCGGCGCCCAACCTGATCGAGGCGACCCAGGATTGCGGCGCCTTCGTCCAGCTTTCCGGTGTGTTGAAGCGCGTCGCCTGCAAGCTGTCGAAGACCTGCAACGACCTGCGCCTGCTCTCCAGCGGCCCGCAGGCCGGGCTCAACGAAATCCGCCTGCCGCCGCGCGCCGCCGGTTCGTCGATCATGCCGGGCAAGGTCAATCCGGTGATTCCGGAAGTGGTCAACCAGATCGCCTTCGAGGTGATCGGCAACGACATGACCATCACCATGGCGGCCGAGGGCGGCCAGCTGCAGCTCAACGCCTTCGAACCGATCATTGCCCACAGCCTGTTCAAGAGCATCGAGCACCTCGCCGCCGGCTGCCGCACGCTGACCGCGCATTGCGTGCGCGGCATCACCGCCAACCGCGAATTGCTGGCCGAGCGGGTGCGCACTTCGGCCGGGCTGGCGACGGCGCTAAACCCGCACATCGGCTACGAAAACGCGACACGCGTGGCGCAGGAAGCGCTGCGTAGCGGCCGTGGCGTCGCCGAACTGGTCGAGGAAATGGAATTGATGGGGTGCGCCGAACTGGCCGCCGTGCTGGCGCCGGAAGTCCTGACTGCGCCGCGCCGGATGGGCTGACGCGGTCGACCGCTGCGGCGGGGCATTTTTCGCCGGTTACAATGCGGCGTCCGCCCCGCCGCCAAGTTCATGCCCGATAATCACCAGACGATCCCGGTATCCCTGCCTCGCCCGCATCGGCCGCTGGGGATCGCGGTCGTCCTGTTGCTCCTGCTGGCGGTTGGGCTGCTGACCTATCGCGCTTCGGAGCGCGCCGGCTTGAGCCAGATGCGTGCCGAGGCCAGTCACCAGCTGGATATCCTGGCTTCGGCCATCGACAGCGAGGTGACGCGCCATGCCTCGATACCCAGCGCGGTGGAACTCAATCCCGACGTTCTGGCCCTGCTGCGCGCTCCGGCCGAGCGTCAGGATACGCTGCAGCCGGCGGCCAACCGCTTCCTGCAACAGCTCAACGACCATCTCGGCGGGCCGGCCATCTTCGTGCTCGACACCCACGGCCAGGTGATGGCTTCGAGCGACTGGATATTTTCCGACAACCTGCTCGGCTCGGATGTCTCCTACATGCCGTTCTTCCGCAGCGCGGTGAGCGGCACGCCGGCCCGCCACTACGCGGTAGACAAGGTGCGCCATGAACCGGGCTACTTTTTCGCGTTGCCGATCCGCGACGAACAGCAGGAATGGAAGGTGATCGGTGTCGCCGTGGTCAAGTCCAGCCTGCGCGAGATCGAGCGGCGCTGGCTGGGTCAGGAAGCGCCGGCACTGATCGTGGACAGCAACGGCATCGTCCTCCTCGCCTCGCCGCCGGAATGGCGCTACGCAACGCTGCAGACGCAGAGCCGGGTGGCGCTGGAACAGGTCAGTCGCGAGCAGTTCGCCGGCCAGACGGTCGGTGCGGTCAGCCTCGACATCGCGCTGGACGGCGCCGACGAGGGGGTCGTCGTCCGCCTGCCCAAACATTTGCGCGACGACATGAATCCGCTGCCCGGCGCCCGGCCCTATCTCGCCCTGTCGCGCAACCTGCCGGGGACGGCGTGGCGCATCGTCGTTTTCTCCGATCTGCGCCCGGTGGCCGTGCAGGCGGCGACGCACGCCGCGCTGGCGACAGCCGCCATCGGCTGCCTGCTGCTCGGGTTGCTTTATCTGAACCAGCGCCGCCGGCTGGCGCGCGGGCGCGAGGAGGCGCGCGCCATGCTGGAAAAGGCCAATCAGGAACTGGAGCGCAACGTGGCGGCGCGCACCGCCGACCTGTCGGAAGCCGTGACGCGCCTGAAAAGTGAGGTTGCCGAGCGTCAGCGCGCCGAGCAGACCCTGCGCGCCGCCCAGGACGAACTGGTGCAGGCAGCCAAGCTGGCAGTGCTCGGCCAGATGGCGACCGGCATCACGCACGAACTCAGCCAGCCGCTGGGGGCGATCCGCACGCTGTCGGCCAATGCCGTCGAGTTCATGCGCCGCGGCGACCTGGCGACGGCGGAAAAAAATCTCGGCATCGTCGGCCAGTTGTCCGAGCAGATGGGCGGCATCATCACGCCGCTGAAGACCTTCGCGCGCAAGTCGCCGGCAGTGCCGGCGGCGGTCGATGTGGCGCAGGCCGTCGATAGCGCGCTGTTTCTGTTCGAGCAAAGGCTGCGCAAGCAGTCGGTTGCGGTCGACCGGCAAATTGCTGCCAATTCCTGGGTCGCCTGGTGCGACCGCAACCGGTTGCAGCAGGTTTTGGTCAACCTGATCGGCAACGCCATCGACGCCATGGCCGGAGAGCCGGAGCGCCGGCTGGCGTTTTCCGCCGAGCGCGCCAGTTCGGGGCAGGTGGCGCTGGCCGTCAGCGATACTGGTGCCGGCTTCACGGAGGCGGCGCTCGAGCATTTGTTCGAGCCGTTCTTCACCACCAAGCAGCCGGGCGAAGGCCTTGGTCTCGGGCTGACCATCTCGCGCGACATTCTGCGCGATTTCGGCGGCGACCTGCTGGCCGGTCCGGCCCCCGGTGGTGGCGCACGTTTTGTTATCCTGTTGCCGCCCGTGCCATCAACTTCTGCTGCCGAAAAAGATCCATCATGACGCCCCCCCTTTCCGTCCTGCTCGTCGAGGATGACCCCAATGTCCGCCTCGGCTGCGAGCAGGCCATGCAACTGGCCGGCATTCCGGTCGACGCGTTCGCCACCGCCGAGGAGGCGCAGCGCCGCCTGAGCGCCGACTACGCTGGCATCGTCGTTACTGATATGCGTCTGCCCGGCATCGATGGCATGGCGCTGTTGCGCTGGGTCAACCAGCTCGACCCCAACCTGCCGGTCATCATGATCACCGGCCACGGCGACGTGACGCTGGCGGTCGAGGCGATGCGCAGCGGCGCCTACGATTTCATGCAGAAGCCGTTCTCGACTGGCGATCTGGTCGATGTCGTCGGCCGCGCGCTGGAAAAGCGCCAACTGGTGCTCGAGGTCGAAGCCCTGCGCCGCCGCCTCGATCATCGCGACGATCTCGAAGCGCGACTGATCGGCCGTTCGCCGCAGATGGCCAAGGTGCGCCAGCTGATCCTCGACGTGGCAGGTGCCGCGGTTGACGTGCTGATCTTCGGCGAAACCGGCACCGGCAAGGAAATGGTCGCCCGCTGCCTGCATGATCTGAGCGGCGCCAAGCAGGAAAACTACGTGGCGCTCAACTGCGGCGGCATGGCCGACAATCTGCTCGACAGCGAACTCTTCGGCCATGAGCCGGGCGCCTTCACCGGCGCCCAGAAGCGGCGTATCGGCAAGATCGAATACGCCAGTGGTGGCACGCTGTTCCTCGACGAGGTCGAGTCGATGCCGATGAACATGCAGATCAAGCTGCTGCGCGTCCTGCAGGAGCGGGTCATCGAGCGCCTCGGTTCCAACCAGCTGGTGCCCGTGTCGTGCCGGGTGGTGGCGGCGAGCAAGGAAGACCTGAAGGTGCTCTCCGACCAGGGAAAATTCCGCGCCGACCTCTATTACCGGCTCAATGTCGTGCGCATCGAACTGCCGCCGCTGCGCGAGCGCCGCGAAGACATTCCGGCGCTCTACGACCAGTTTTTGTTGCAGGCCGCCAAGCGCTACAACCGGCCGCCGCCGCCATTGACCCCGGAACACCTGCGCCGCCTGATGGCGCTCGACTGGCCGGGCAATATCCGCGAACTGCGCAATGCCGCGGAATGCCATGCGCTGGGCATCGGCCGCGACGCACCGGCGCAGGGCGGCGGCGAATCGCCGTCGCTGACCGAAACAGTGGAAAACTACGAACGCCTGTTGATCGCCAACGAGTTCACTCGCCAGCAGGGCAACGTCGCACGGACCAGCGAGGTGCTGAAAGTGGCACGCACCACGCTGCACGACAAGCTGAAGAAATACGGCCTGATCTGAGCCGTCGGCCGGCGAGCCCGTCGACTAGCGGGAGATCACCGGGGGCGGCGTTGCTAGCCGGCGGACGATGTCGTCGAGCACGGTGCGGGAATTCATGATGAAAGTGTGGCTGGCGGCCACCTCGACTCGATCGCCGCTTTCGCTGGTCACTTCGTCGAGCGCCAGTATGCCGTCGTTGGCCGCGTTGCCGAACGGCAGCCAGCTGGCGCGCGGGCCGGCGGTTCCCGCGTAGATGACGGTATTTGGTGGTAGCGGCAGGGCCTGCATGAACGCCTCGTCAGCGAGCAGGCCGCCCATCTCGCCGGTCAGGGTCCGGTAGAGCCGGAAGCGCGAGAAAAACCGTGCCGCTTTGCAGGCGCGCATCGGTGGCGCTAGCAGGAAGGAATGGCGGGGTGGATTCGTCGCCAGTTTGAAGAGTGCGCGGCGCAGGATGACCGAACCCAGCGAATGGCCGATGACCGCGTAAGGTCGCGAGCCGACGATCCGCTCGATTTTCCGCGCCAGGCGGGCGCTGACACCGTCCAGACTCTCTGCCCACGCCGCATAGCCGAACAGATGTGTCTGGTGCCCCAGTTTTGCCAGGCGCCGCTTCAGGATCAGCATCGAAGCCGGCGTGCGCCCCATGCCGTGAATCAGGACGATGTCCATCGGCTGGCGCTCAGGCCTGGTGGGCGTCGGGTAGCCAGGCCGCCTTGCGGAACAACCACTCCGCCAGCCACAGGCTGAAATAGGTCGCGAACCACGCGAAAACGGTATCGGACAGGAAATGGCCGCCGGGCACCATGCGCACCAGCGCGAAGAGGCCACCGAAGGCGATGCTGGCGAGCAGCCAGCGGCGGCGCACGGCGGGGGCGCCAAGCCAGCCGAAGGCCATGATGAACGAGGCGGTGGCGACGTGGCCGCTGACGAAGGAGCAGTTCTTCGCACACTGGTCGGCGGGGATGAAGGCCGGCGTGAATTGCTTGCTGCCGCCGAAATTAACGGTATTGACCGGCCGCGTCCGCCCCGAATGTTCCTTCAGCGTCGCGTCGACCAGCAGGATTGGGCCGAGCAGGCCGCCGGCGAGTAGGAAGCCGATGGCCGCGCGGCGCGCTTTCAGCCTGGGAAAGCGTTTCCAGAAGCTGAGCAGGAGGAGCGCCAGCAGCACGACCAGCAGCCCCTGGCCGATGCGCGGCAGGCCGCGGTAGGGGATTTTCAGCCACCAGGACTCATTGTTTAGCGTCCATTGCCCGGCGCCCCGGTAGAACAGGCCGCTGGCGGCCAGGTCGAGTTGCGGAAAGGCGATGAAGAGCACGGCCAGCAGGCCGAACGCGAGCAGCGCGAGGCGGAATTCAGTAGCCCTTGAAGTCACGGAGCAGGTAGACGTTCATGGTGCGCGTTTCGCCGCCCGGCAGCGGCGCCTGCAGCGCGGCCAGCTGTTCGCTGGCGGCGAAGCGGCGGGTGAACTCGTCGTCGACCGGGTCTTCGCGGATCAGGATCGCGTCGCGGCCAATATAAGGGCGCAGGTCGGTGGTCAGTTTGTAGTGATCGCTGGCGATGCCGGCCGGATTCCAGCTGGCGGCGGCCGGCTTCAGGGTGCGCACTTCGTAGAGCATGTGGGCGAGCAGGGTGCGGTTGTCGGCGATCAGCACGGCGTCGGGGTGGGCCTGCAGCAGCGGCTTCAACTGCCGGCCGAGGTCGTCCCAGCCTTGGGCACGGGCGTAGAAATTCATTTTTGCCTGTTTTTGCCCGTCGACCGCAGCAAGCACCAGCGGCCAGTGGTAGGCGACGCCGATCAGGGCGATGTTGAGCGCGATGCCGGCGATCAGCAGCCGCTGCCGGCCGCGCTGCAGCAGCCAGGCGACGACGGCGATGGCGGCCGGGGCGAAGGCCGGCGCCGCCCAGTTGGCGTTGGCGGTGCTCTTGAAGGCCTGCGCCGAGACGACCGCCCACAGCGGCAGGGCGAACCACAGCAGGAGCCGCACCCGCTCGTCGCGCCAGCTTTTCCTTGCCTGAAAGAGCAGGATGAAAAAGACGCTGCTCAGCACCGGCCCGAACGCGCCCCATTGCGCCGCCCAGAATTCGCCGAGCGCCTTCAGGCCGCCGCCGGCCTTGCGGTTCACGGTGATGTCTGCCGTGTGCTTGAGGGTCGGGAAATCATGGGTGACGTTCCACCACAGGTTCGGGCTCAGGATGACCAGCGCCAGCCCGGCCGCCAGCCAGGGTTTGGGCGAGGCCAGCCGGCGGCGGTGGAAGGCCAGCAGATGCAGGAAGGCGGCGCCGAGCCAGGCGGCCATCGTGTATTTGGAAAGCAGGCCGAGGCCGCAGACGACGCCGAGCAGGAGCCAGTCGCTCCAGGCGTCGCTGTCGAGCGCGCGCAGGTAGGCCCACAGCGCGAGCGCCCAGAACAGGGTGAGCAGGGCGTCGGTCGAAACGAAGAGCCCTAGCCAGGCGAAGATCGGCAGGGTCAGCACCGCCAGCGCCGACCAGAAGGCGACGCGCGCGTCGTAGAGGCGGCGGGCGATGGCCCAGCAGGCGGCGGCGGCGAGCGGGTAGCAGAGCATGGCCAGCGCCTTGACGCCGAGCAGGCCGTCGCCGAACAGCGCGGTCGACAATGCGATCAGCGCGGCGACGCCGGGCGGCTTGGAGAAATAGCCCCAGTCGAGATGCTGCGCCCAGGTCCAGTATTGCGCTTCGTCGACATAGAGCGTGACGCCCATGTGCGGGACGACCCAGAAGCGCCAGGCGAGCAGGATGGCGGTCAGGCCGAGCAGGATTTTGCCGCCGGATTTCTCGTAAATTCCGGCGTCGACCGCAGCAGCCGTCACGCCGGCTTGTGCCAGCCTTCGTCGGCGGCCAGCGGGCGCTCCGGGCGCGCGGAGTAGGAGCGGATGGTGCCGGATTCGAAGTAGATGCGGGCCAGTAGTTCGGCCAGCACGCCGGTGGTGATGAAATGGACGCCGGCGATCAGGCCGCCGATGCCGACGATCAGCGCCGGGCGGCCACCGATGGGGTTGCCGAGGCCGAATTTGATCCAGGCCAGCCAGGTCAGCACGAGGCCGGAGAGGGCTGTCAGGGCCAGTCCGATGCCGCCGAAGAAGTGGCCGGGGCGGGCGCGGAAGCGCATGAAGAAATAAACGGCGATGAGATCGAGGATGACGCGGAAGGTGCGCGAGATGCCGTACTTGGAGACGCCGGCGGTACGCGCGTGGTGCGTCGTCGGCTCCTGGGCGATGCGCCGGGGTGTCGTCACCGTGGCCAGCCAGGCCGGGATGAAGCGGTGCATTTCGCCGTACAGGCGCACGCTCTTGATGACGCTGCCGCGGAAGGCCTTCAGGCTGCAGCCGTAGTCGCGCAGCTTGACGCCGGTCATCCGGGCGATCAGCTTGTTGGCGATCTTCGACGGGATCTTGCGCAGGACCAGGCCATCCTGGCGGTTCTGGCGCCAGCCGGCGACGAGGTCGAGGTCTTCGTTCAACAGTCGGGCGACCATGCGCGGGATATCGATCGGGTCGTTCTGCAGATCGCCGTCCATGGTGACGATCACGTCGCCGCGCGCCGCGTCGATGCCGGCCTGCATGGCGGCGGTCTGCTTGAAGTTGCGCGTCAGCTCGACGATGCGCACGTGCGGGCCGTACTCCTTCACCGATTGCAGGGCGCGCTCAATCGTCGCATCGCTGCTGCCGTCGTCGACCAGTACCAGTTCCCACGGATTCTCGTAGCCAGTCAACGCCTCGTGCACGCGCTTGACCAGCGGCGCGATGTTGTCTTCCTCGTTGTAGAACGGAACGACGATCGAAAGCGTGTGCGGCGGGACGGTGTGGGCGGCGGTCATGAGCGAATCCGGCGGTAAAGGGGGCATTTTAATCGAAAAGCCCCCGCCCGGCTGTGCAACGGGCCTTTAATGTAGAATCGAGGACTCACGAAACAGGCAAGGAATCAACAGCATGCTGCTGATGATCGA
>DJUX01000051.1 GCA_002440665.1 Dechloromonas sp. UBA6271 | reverse complement strand
CGTACTGATCTGCCGGGACCGTACCGGGAACACGGCAGACTTCATGCTGGAGCAAGCCGACAAGGCGCACATCTGCGCGGCGCTCAAGCCGCTCTTGGCGGCCGATGTCATTCTGTGCACCGACGGAGAAAAGGCGCTGGCGGCGGTTGCCAAAGAAATGGGGATCACCCACCGCCCAGTCAATCTGGCCGCTGGTCAGCATGTCGTCGCCGGTGTCTATCATGTCCAGAACGTCAATGCCTACGATAGCCGACTCAAGGAATGGATGCGCCGCTTCCACGGCGTGGCCACCCGCTACCTGGGCAACTATCTGGGCTGGCGACGCCTGATTGAACGGCACGGCCGGGAAATTTCATCAGCCGATTTCCTGCGCGCCGCTTTGGGTATCGTTCAGGTTCAACATGCTATGGGTACATAGCCAAATAAAAAGGGCAGCCGAAGCTGCCCTTTTTTTTCGCTGATGCTCTGACTTAGTGGATCGACTTGCGCAGTCGCTGAATGGCGTGCAACTGGGCAATGGCCTGCGCCAGTTCGGATTCCGCGGCAGCGTAGTCCATTTCGGCGTTGCGATTGGCAAGCGCCTCTTCGGCCCGCTTCTTGGCTTCCAGGGCCTTGGCTTCGTCCAGATCGTGGGCGCGAATAGCCGTATCGGCCAGCACGGTGATCATGGACGGCTGAACCTCCAGCATGCCGCCAGATACATACACCAGTTCGAAATCGGCCTGACCCTGCAGCTTCAGACGAATCGTCCCCGGCTTGATACGGGTAAGCAACGGCGTATGATGCGGCAGAATGCCGAGTTCGCCGGCTTCGCCGGGAAACACGGCGAATTCGACCAAACCCGAGAAGATCGACTCTTCCGCGCTGACGACGTCACAATGAACAGAAATTGCCATGACTGGCTCCTATGCTGGAGACGCTAATTACAGCGTCTTGGCCTTCTCGATGACTTCCTCGATACCACCGACCATGTAGAATGCTTGTTCCGGCAGGTGATCGTATTCGCCATCACAAATGCCCTTGAAGCCCTTGATCGTTTCCTTGAGGGAAACGAACTTGCCCGGCGAACCGGTGAAGACTTCGGCAACGTGGAACGGCTGCGACAGGAAGCGCTGGATCTTGCGAGCACGGGACACGGCCAGCTTGTCTTCGGGAGACAGTTCGTCCATACCGAGAATCGCGATGATGTCACGCAGTTCCTTGTATTTCTGCAGGTTCATCTGCACAGCACGGGCGACCGCATAGTGCTCTTCACCAACGACCTGCGGATCAAGCTGGCGCGAGGTAGAGTCGAGCGGATCGACGGCCGGGTAGATACCCAGCGAGGCGATGTCACGCGACAGCACGACCGTGGAGTCCAAGTGCAGGAAGGTGGTGGCCGGCGACGGGTCGGTCAAGTCATCGGCAGGCACATAGACAGCCTGGATGGAGGTGATCGAACCAACCTTGGTCGAGGTGATACGCTCTTGCAGACGGCCCATTTCTTCGGCCAGCGTCGGCTGGTAGCCCACGGCGGAAGGCATACGGCCGAGCAATGCGGAAACTTCCGTACCAGCCAGCGTGTAGCGGTAAATGTTGTCGACGAAGAACAAAATGTCGCGGCCATCGTCACGGAAACGCTCGGCCATGGTCAGACCGGTCAGCGCTACGCGCAGACGGTTGCCCGGTGGCTCGTTCATCTGACCGAACACCATCGCGACCTTGTCGAGAACGTTGGAGTCCTTCATCTCGTGGTAAAAGTCGTTACCTTCACGGGTACGCTCACCCACGCCGGCAAACACGGACAAGCCGGCGTGCTGTTTGGCGATGTTGTTGATCAGCTCCATCATGTTGACGGTCTTGCCGACGCCGGCGCCACCGAACAGACCGACCTTGCCGCCCTTGGCGAACGGGCAGATCAGGTCGATAACCTTGATGCCGGTTTCCAGCAAATCGACGGAGGACGACAGTTCGTCGAACTTCGGAGCCGGGGCGTGGATTTCACGCAGCTCGTTGGAATCGATCGGACCGGCTTCGTCGATCGGGCGACCGAGAACGTCCATGATGCGACCGAGCGTGCCCATGCCAACCGGAATCGAGATGCCGGCACCGGTGTTGTTAACCTTCATGCCACGACGCAGACCGTCGGAAGAACCCATGGCGATGGTACGAACCACGCCGTCACCCAGTTGTTGCTGAACCTCGAAAGTCAGGCCGTCTTCAGCCATCCCATTCGATTCGGAAGCATCCAGCTTGAGCGCGTCGTAGACCTTCGGCATCGCATCGCGCGGGAAGTGGATGTCCACAACGGCGCCGATACACTGAACGATTGAACCTTGACTCATATTCAAATCCCCAAAAATTAAAAGCTTCGCGCTTGCGTCAGACGGCGGCGGCGCCGCTTACGATTTCCGACAATTCCTTGGTAATCGCGGCCTGACGGGCCTTGTTATAGACCAGCTTCAATTCACCGATAACGTTCTTGGCGTTGTCGGAGGCAGACTTCATGGCGACCATCCGGGCGGATTGCTCGGAGGCCAAATTTTCGGCCACTGCCTGATAAATCAAAGCTTCAACGTAACGGATCAGCAGGTCGTCGATGACTGCCTTGGCATCCGGTTCGTACACATAATCCCACTTCGTCTTGGCGGAACCGACAGCATCGCCGGACAGCGGGAGCAGTTGTTCGAACACCGGCTCCTGCTTCATCGTGTTGATGAAGCGGGTATAGCCAATATACAGCGCGTCGATCTCGCCCTTCAGGTAGGCGTCGAGCTGCACCTTGACCGGCCCGATCAGCTTCTCAAGATGCGGCTTATCCCCGAGAGCCGTCACGTGCGAGACGATCTTGGCACCAGCACGCTGCATGAAACCGAGACCCTTGTTGCCGATGCAGGTCGCCTGGAACTTGATGCCCTGAGACTCCAGTTCCTTCATCTTGGAAATTGCAAGACGAAGGATGTTGGAGTTCAGACCGCCGCACAGCCCCTTGTCCGAGGTGATCAGGACCACGCCAATCGTGGCACGGTCCCGATTCACCAGGAACGGGTGTCTGTACTCGGTCAGAGCATGAGACAGGTTGCCTGCAACGCGCCGGATCTTCTCGCCATAAGGGCGGGCAGCCCGCATCCGTTCCTGCGCCTTGCGCATTTTGGATGCGGCCACCATTTCCATGGCCTTGGTGATCTTGCGCGTGTTTTCGACGCTCTTGATCTTGTTGCGAATTTCCTTGCCGCTAGGCATGGCGTTCTCCTAGATCAGGCCCAGCTACTCTTGAAAGCGACGATACCGGCAACGAGTTGCTTCTCGGATTCGCCATCCAGTTCAGCAGTCGACTCCATCTTGTTGATGAGGTCGCCATTGTTGGCCTTCAGGTAGCCGATCATGGCCTTTTCGCATTCCAGGGCACGCTTGACCTCGACATCGTCGAAGTAACCCTTGTCAGCTGCGTACAACGTGACGGCCATTTCGGAGATGCTCATCGGCGAGTACTGGGGCTGCTTCATCAGTTCCGTGACCAAGCGACCACGCTCCAACTGCTTGCGGGTGGCTTCGTCGAGATCGGAAGCAAACTGCGCGAAGGCAGCCAGTTCGCGATACTGGGCCAGAGCCAGACGGACACCGCCGCCGAGCTTCTTGATGATCTTGGTCTGGGCTGCACCACCGACGCGGGAAACGGAAATACCGGCGTTGATAGCGGGGCGGATACCGGCGTTGAAGAGGTCGGTTTCCAGGAAGATCTGGCCGTCGGTAATCGAGATGACATTGGTCGGAACGAAGGCGGAAACGTCACCGGCTTGCGTTTCGATCACCGGCAGGGCGGTCAGCGAACCGGTCTTGCCCTTGATTTCGCCATTGCTGAGCTTCTCGACCCAAGCTTCGGAAACGCGAGCGGCACGCTCCAGCAAACGGGAGTGGAGATAGAACACGTCGCCCGGATAGGCTTCACGGCCCGGCGGACGGCGCAGCAGCAGGGAAACCTGGCGATAGGCCCAAGCTTGCTTGGTCAGATCGTCATAAATGATCAGAGCGTCTTCACCACGGTCGCGGAAGTATTCGCCCATGGTGCAACCGGAGTACGGCGCGATGTACTGCAACGCGGCGGATTCGGAAGCGGTGGCGGCGACGATGATGGTGTACGACAGGGCTCCGTGCTCTTCGAGCTTGCGCACGACGTTGGCTACGGTGGAAGCCTTCTGGCCGACAGCGACGTAAATACACTTCACGCCGGTGCCCTTCTGGTTGATGATGGCGTCGACAGCAACGGCAGTCTTGCCGGTCTGACGGTCGCCAATGATCAGTTCGCGCTGACCGCGACCGACCGGAACCATGGCATCAATGGCCTTGAGGCCGGTTTGCACCGGCTGCGACACCGATTTACGCCAGATAACGCCGGGAGCAACTTTTTCGATCTTGTCGCTCGATTTGTTGTTCAGCGGCCCCTTGCCATCGATCGGCTGGCCGAGCGAGTTGACCACGCGACCAAGCAGCTCGGTACCGACCGGGACTTCCAGAATGCGGCCCGTCGTCTTGACGATGTCGCCTTCGGAGATGTGCTCGTATTCACCAAGAACCACAGCACCGACGGAGTCACGCTCGAGGTTGAGCGCCATGCCGAAAGTGTTGCCGGGGAATTCCAGCATTTCGCCCTGCATAACGTCTTGCAGGCCGTGCACACGACAGATGCCGTCAGTAACGGAAACCACCGTGCCCTGCGTGCGCACTTCCGATGCGCCTTGCAGGTTCTGGATCTTGCTCTTGATCAGTTCAGAAATTTCGGAAGGATTCAACTGCATGAAATTCTCCTAGTTGTTCAGCGCCGTAGCCATGGCGTCGAGCTTGCCGCGTACTGAAGCATCCAGCATCTGGTCGCCAACGATTACCTTGATCCCGCCAATCAGTGTGGAATCAACCGTCACCGAAGTTTCGAGCTTGGTCTTGAAGACGGCTTCGAGTTCGGGAATCAGGGCTTTCACTTGCTTGTCGTCAATTGGGAAAGCCGAAACGATTTCGGCCTGCTTGGTGCCTTCCTCGCCCCGCTTGTAACTCTCGTACAAGCCGGCGATTTCCGGCAACAGTCCCAGACGGTCGTTGTTGGACAGCAGCTGGATGAAGTTCGACAGCTCCGCATCTACCGCCGTACCGCAGGCAGACCGGAAGAGGTCGACCAGTTGCGGGGCCGCCACATTGGGATCGCCGATAGCCTCGCGGGCTTCGGGATTGGCAGCCACCTGGGCGAGCAGGGCAACCTGCTCGGCCCACTTGGCCAGATTGCCGCTTTCCTTGGCTGCACGAAACAGGGCTTCGGCGTAAGGGCGGGCGATAGTGACGGATTCAGCCATTGCTTACAGGTCCTGTTTCAGGGCGACCAGCATGTCGGCATGCGCGGACGCGTTGATTTCCTTGCGCAGGATCTTCTCGGCACCGGCAACGGCCAGTTCAGCGACGCGCTCACGCAGTTGCTGCTTGGCGCGTTCGACTTCCTGGTCAATTTCGGCTTGAGCGCTGGCGACGATCTTGTCCTTTTCGACATTGGCCGTGCCCTTGGCTTCTTCGACGATCTGTTGCGCACGCTTTTCGGCTTGAGCGACGAGATCCGCGGATTTCTCCTTGGCTTCACGCAGCGCGTCGGCGGAACGCTTGGCAGCAAGCTCTTGCTCATGCTTGCCACGTTCGGCCGCAGCCAGGCCTTCAGCGATCTGGGCTTGACGGTCGGCCATTGCCTTTTGCAGCGGCGGCCAGACAAACTTCATCGTGATCCAGATGAAGACAGCAAACCAGATTGCCTGGCCAATCAGTGTCGCGTTGATATTCACGCTAACCTCCTGGTAATAGGGTTACAGGCGCGTGGATGATTACTTGACCAGAGCGATGAACGGATTGGCGAAGAGCATGAACAGGGCGATACCGACACCGATCATGGTCACCGCGTCAAGCAGACCGGCAACGATGAACATCTTGACCTGCAGCGTCGGGATCATTTCCGGCTGACGGGCAGCGCCTTCCAGGAAACGGCCGCCGAGGAGACCGAAGCCGATGGCGGTGCCCAGAGCACCAGCGCCGATCAGGATAGCCACAGCGATGGCGGTGTTGGAGAGAACGGTTGCGAGTTCCATGTTTACTCCTCAGTAAGGTAAGGGTTGTTACGGTTAAAGTTGAAAACTACGGGAAACTGCCAAAAAACTAGTGCGATTCAGAAGCCATCGACATATAAACGATCGTCAGCATCATGAACACGAAGGCTTGCAAGGTAATGATCAGAATGTGGAACAGCGCCCAGGGCAAAGCCAAGGGAAGCTGCCATATACCGAGCAGAGCGATCAGGATGAAGACCATTTCACCGGCGTACATGTTACCGAAGAGTCGCAGGGACAACGAAATCGGCCTTGCGATTTCCTCAACGATGCGGAATAGGAGGTTGACCGGGGCGAGTTTGAGACCAAACGGAACCGCGAACACTTCGTGCATGAAGTGGCCAAAACCCTTGACCTTGAGGCCCGTGTAGATCGTGATCAAAAACACCGAGATCGACATGGCGAAGGTCAGATTGGGGTCGGTCGTCGGCACTGCCTTCAGGTAATTGATGCCCACTGCGCCGGCAAGAAGCGGCAGGAAATCGACGGGGATCAGATCCATGGCGTTCATGACAAACACCCAGACGAAAATCGTGATGGCAAGCGGGGTGACCAGCGCGCTCTTGCCGTGGAAGGTATCCTTGACCTGTTGGTCGACCATGCCGACCACCATTTCGATGAAGTTCTGCAGACTGCCGGGCACGCCGGAAGTCGCCTTGCCGGCCACCTTGGCCATCAGGCCGAAGACAATGATCCCGAGAAGCCCGGAGATCACCAGGGTATCGAGGTGGAAGGACCAGAATCCATGACAATGACCTGCAGCATCCCTGGCGGCGTCGGAACAGACGGTCAGGTTGGTCAGGTGGTGTTGGATATAGCCCGTTGTGGTCAGCGTGCCGCCGTCAGCGCTCATGATTTCTCCGTTCAGCCTAGCGTTGCTTCAAGAGTGCCATCCAGAAGATGACGAAGGTTGATGCGTAGCCAAGAAAGAGCGGCAATGCCGAAACTTCCTTGAACCCCCAGAACACCAGCGCAAACCCGGCAAAGGTCAGAGCAAACTTCAACCCCTCTCCGGCCGCCTGCGCCCGATACTGCCTGAGCGGGTCATCTCCAGTCGTCATCCGCATGGCTCTCAGGACGTACCCGAGATTTGCGATGATGCCGATTGATCCCCCGATCAAAATCGAAACTGCCGCATTACTACTCGCAAACACCCAGGCGACGACCGCCAGGATTATTGCCAGCGCCGCTTGTCGGCTGAGTATCCAGCTTACATGCGGGTGCAAGGCAGGCCCCGATTGAAAACTGCGCGAGTGTAACGAAGTCTTATACATGAGTCAAATGCTGCGACGCACAAAACGAGGGTTTTCCCGAATCCGCGAAGCATTTTCGATTGTGCCATGAAATTACCCACGCAGGCGCGAAATCAGGCCATCGAGCTGGTCCAGGCTGCCGAAATCGATCGTCACCTTGCCCGCCCCTTTTTTATTGGAGCGGATCGCGACATTCGCCCCGAGACCATCCGAGAGCTCTTCCTGCAAACGCAGAAGGTCACGGTCGACATCCTTTTCTGCTGCTTTTTTGGGCGGATTCAGCAGATACTGAACCAGACGCTCGGCTTCGCGCACCGACAGGCCTTTCTGGACGATCCGCTGGGCCAGCGCAACCTGCTGCGCCCCGGCCAGCGGCAGCAGCGCGCGCGCATGGCCCATGTCGAGTTTGCCGGACATCAGCATTTCCTGGACGGTTGCGGTCAACTGTAATAAACGGAGCAAATTGGTCGCCGCCGGGCGCGAGCGGCCGACCGCATCGGCGGCCTGCTGGTGGGTCAGGCCGAATTCGTCGATCAGGCGTTGCAGCCCTTGGGCTTCTTCGAGCGGGTTGAGGTTTTCGCGCTGGATATTTTCAATCAGCGCCATGGCCAGCGCCTGTTCGTCCGGGATGCTGCGGACCAGCACCGGCACTTCACTAAGACCGGCCAGTTGCGCGGCACGCCAGCGACGCTCGCCGGCCACGATTTCGTAACGCTCGGCACCTGGCGTGCTGTCGATGGCGCGCACCAGGATCGGCTGCATGACGCCCTGCGCCTTGATCGACGCCGCCAGCTCGGCCAGCGAGGTTTCGTCCATGTGCGTGCGCGGCTGGTATTTGCCCGGTTTCAGGCGGTCGACCGGCAAGTTGCGCTGTTCGTCGCCGTGCGGCTTGTCATTGCCGGTAAGCAACGCATCGAGGCCGCGGCCGAGTCCTTTCATCTTGATCATGGGGCGACCCTTTCGAGAATTTCTTTGGCGAGCGCGCTGTAGGCCTGCGCGCCCTTGGAGCTCTTGTCGAAGGCGATGACCGGCTTGCCGTAGGAAGGTGCTTCGGCCAGCCGCACGTTGCGCGGCACGATGGTCTGGTAGACCTTGCTGCCAAAATGGCTTTCCAGTTCGCCGGAAACCTGTTGCGTCAAGGTACTCTGCGGGTTGTACATGGTGCGCAGCAGGCCCTCGATTTCGAGGCGCGAATTCAGGTGGGTGCGCACCTTGCGCAGGGTTTCCACGAGGTCGGACAAGCCCTCCAGCGCGTAGTACTCGCACTGCATCGGGATCAGCACGGAATCGGCGGCGACCAGACCGTTGACCGTCAGCATGTTGAGCGCCGGCGGGCAGTCGATCAGGATGAAATCGTAGGTGGCGTGACCGGCCTGGAGGGCGTTTTTCAACCGGTATTCACGTTGATCGAGTTCGATCAATTCGACTTCGGCACCGGCCAGTTCGCGATTCGCCGGCAGCACGTCGAAGCCGAAATCGGTCCGGATGCAGACCTCGGCCAGCGTGGCGGCACCGATCAGCAGCTGGTATACCGTCGGCAGCGCTTCCTTCTTGGTGATCCCGGCACCGGTCGTCGCGTTGCCCTGCGGGTCAAGGTCGATCAGCAGGACGCGCCGGCCCTCGGCAGCGAGGCAGGCGGCCAGATTGACCGCCGTCGTCGTCTTGCCGACGCCGCCTTTCTGGTTGGTAATGGCAAGTGCTCTCATGACCCAGCTTTCAAAATGATCAAATGTCGTTCGGCTTCCAGTCCCGGCACGGTCAGCGAAATTATCGCTTCGACCGCGAGGTCGGTAGGCAGCGCCGCAATTTCGTTGTCAGGCCGCAAGCCCTTCATCGCCAGCCAGCGGCCACCCGGCGCCAGCAGATGACGGGTCAGACTGACGAAAAGGCCAAGGTCGGCAAAGGCGCGCGAGCTGACTTGTGCATATTGTCCCTGCATTTCCTCGACCCGGGCATGGTGAACCGTAACATTCTTCAAGCCCAGTTCGATCGATGCCTGTTGCAGGAAGCTAGCCTTCTTCTGGACCGTATCGACCATGCCGACCGACAGTCCGGGGCGGGCTATGGCCAGCGGAATGCCGGGCAGGCCGCCGCCGCTGCCGACGTCGAGCAGCGGGCCGGCGCCGACGTGGGGCAGGATGGCCAGCGAGTCGAGCAGGTGGTGCGAGATGGCCTGTTCCGGATCGCGCAGCGCGGTCAGGTTGTAGGTCTTGTTCCATTTGAGCAGCAGGTCGCGAAAGGCGAGCAACTTGTGCTGGACGGCATCCGGCAGGTCGAGTCCAAGTTCGGTCAGTCCGGCGGCGAGCGTGATGGCACTCATGCGGCTTGCGACAGGTTGAAGCGTTTCAGGTGGATCAGCAGCAGCGAAATCGCCGCCGGTGTGATGCCCTGAATGCGCGAGGCCTGACCGATCGTTTGCGGCTTGTGCAGGGCCAGCTTCTGCTTGACCTCGTTGGAGAGGCCGGTGACCTTTGAATAATCGAGATCGGCTGGCAGCACGGTGCTCTCGTAGGACCCCGAGCGCGCCACTTCTTCGGCCTGACGGTCGATGTAGCCCTGGTACTTGGCCGAAATTTCCAGTTGCTCGATGACCAGCGGGTCGGTCTGCGCTTCCCCGGCGCCCGGTAGCGTCAGCAGCTCGCCATAGGAAATTTCCGGGCGGCGCAACAACTCGAACAGGTTGTATTCGTGTTCGATGGCCTTGCCAAGGACACGGATGGAATCTTCGGCAGGCAGGATTTTCGGATTGACCCAGGTCGCCTTCAGGCGTTCCTGCTCGGCAGCAACCGCATCGCGCTTGCGGCAGAAAGCGTCCCAGCGCACGTCGTCAATCAGTCCCAGTTCGCGGCCCTGTTCGGTCAGGCGCAGGTCGGCGTTGTCTTCACGCAGGCTGAGACGGTACTCGGCGCGGCTGGTAAACATCCGGTAAGGATCGGAGACGCCGCGCGTAATCAGGTCGTCGACCAGCACGCCGAGGTAGGCTTCGTTGCGCTTCGGACACCAGCCGTCTTGGTCGCGCACGTAACGCACGGCGTTGATGCCGGCGAGCAGGCCCTGGGCGGCGGCCTCTTCGTAGCCGGTCGTGCCGTTAATCTGGCCGGCGAAGAACAAGCCGCTGATCGCTTTCGTTTCCAGCGTGTCCTTGAGGCCACGCGGGTCGTAGAAATCGTATTCGATGGCGTAGCCGGGGCGCAGGATGTGGCAGTTTTCCAGGCCACGAATCGAGCGCACCAGCGCCAGCTGGATGTCGAAGGGCAGGCTGGTCGAGACGCCGTTCGGGTAGATCTCGTGCGTCGTCAGGCCTTCCGGTTCGAGGAAGACGTTGTGCTGGTTCTTGTCGGCGAAGCGGTGGATCTTGTCCTCGATCGACGGGCAGTAGCGCGGGCCGACGCCTTCGATGACGCCGGTGTACATCGGCGAACGGTCCAGCCCGCTGCGGATGATGTCGTGCGTCTTCTCGTTGGTTTCGGTTATCCAGCACGGCAGTTGGCGCGGGTGCTGGGCGGCGTTACCGAGGAAGGAAAAGACCGGTAGCGGATCATCCGAATGCTGCTCTACCATCACCGAGAAGTCGATGGTCTTGCCGTCCAGGCGCGGCGGCGTGCCGGTCTTCAGGCGGCCTTGCGGCAGATTCAATTCCTTGAGGCGGCTGGCCAGCGATACCGACGGCGGATCGCCCATGCGGCCACCGGTGTAATTTTCCAGGCCGACGTGAATCTTGCCGTTAAGGAAGGTGCCTGCGGTCAACACCACGGATTGGGCCAAAAAGCGGATACCCAATTGCGTGATGGCGCCGGCGACGCGGTCGCCGTCGACGATCAGGTCGTCGCAGGCTTCGGCGAAGATGGTCAGGTTGGGCTGGTTTTCCAGCCAGCTGCGGATCGCCTGCTTGTACAGCACGCGGTCGGCCTGGGCGCGGGTGGCGCGGACGGCCGGGCCTTTCGAGGCGTTGAGGATGCGGAACTGGATGCCAGACTCGTCGGTCGCTGCCGCCATCGCGCCGCCCAGCGCATCGACCTCGCGGACCAGATGGCCCTTGCCGATGCCGCCGATCGACGGATTGCAGCTCATCGCCCCCAGCGTGTCGAGGTTATGCGTCAGCAGCAGCGTGTTCGCCCCCGCCCGCGCCGCGGCGAGCGCAGCCTCGGTGCCGGCGTGACCGCCGCCGACGACGATCACATCGAAACGGGTGGGATAGAGCATGAAATTGGCGATGTTGCGGCGCAGTAGGGGACCGCGGATTTTACGTCAGGTCGCTGAAAAATCACAGGTTTTCCCGACTCCAATCGCCCTGTCTTCAGCGCCAAAGCCGCGCACGGCAACATCCTGAAACGATTTTCTGCGCTCGAAATTCATCCGATCGGGTTCTAATACGTTAAGCAATTTGCCAATTACCCAGACAGTCAGCTGCGGCTGACGGAGTTGATGATGTTTTCACGTATTCGCTATTTTCTCGGGCTGGCCGCCCTGATCGGCTTTCTGACGCCGGCGCTGGCTGCCGGCGATCCGCCGGGCCGGGTTGGCCGCCTGTCGCAGGTCGATGGCGACGTCACCTTCCGCGCCGACCGCCAGGACCCGGGCGGCCCGGCGGCGATCAACTGGCCGATCAGCAGCGGCGCCATCATCGACACCGAGCGGCGCAGCCGCGCCGAGGTGTGGATCGGCTCTACCGCCTACCGGCTCGCCGGGAACAGTCGCGCGGAATTCGTCACGGTCAACGACCAGATCGTCGATCTTTTGCTGGCCAGCGGCACCCTCGCAGTGACCATCCGCGACCGCAACCAGGCCGACGATCTGCAGATCAGCACACCGGGCGGACGCGTCCGCTTTCCCGGTCCCGGCC
>DJUX01000055.1 GCA_002440665.1 Dechloromonas sp. UBA6271 | reverse complement strand
TAATGGACAATCTGGGTTGAATTCACAATTGCTCTGGCCGCAGGCACCAGCCTACTTGCAGCGCCATTTGGCGCCCGTGCCGCAAACCCGGGGCAGCAACTTGCCCCAACCGGTCAGAAGCCGCCCGCGGAGGCCCCCCTGGAATCGGCTCCCGAGCCACCGGCTTCCGGCAGAGCATGGGGCGAGCTTCTGGCTACCCTCCCCCCGGCCCGTCGCCTTGGCTTTGTGATCGAGCAGCTTGTCCAGTGCGAACCTTTTTGTTTCGCCGACATCTTCGAGGCGATCGGGCAGGTGGGCCGGGACCACGCGCAATTCGGATGGCCGCGGCGTACGACGGTGGAACAATTGCGTCTGGTGATGCAGCAGCGCCCGGCCCACACGGAAGGGTTGCCCCCGAGTCATATCCGGCGGGCCGTGAACGCATTCGTTCGCGCCGATCGCGGCCAGGCTCCGCCGCTCGGCGAGGCACAGTATTCGGCAATTCATGCGGTCGCTTGCGCCGACTATCGCAAGACTACGGGAGGCCCGTTTGTGCCGGGATCGGCCGGACCGGTGCGCTATATCGCCAAGGCGAATGCGGAAGCATTTGCCCGATTCAACGCCTTGCGATAGCAATTTGCGGGGTGGCCTGATGCTCCGTGGCCGCACCGTCGGTGAATGCGGCCAGCGAGCCAAGAACGGGCGGGGACCCTCCGCTCTCGGTTGGCGCCAATCCGGCTCGGAGACAAGCACCTGCCAAGGTGGGGTTGAGTGGCTCAACATAATCGAGGGGTCTACGAAATCGGCCAATGCCGAGTTTGGGCCTCCGGCAAGACTCTGGCAGCAAAGTGTCCTTGGATTCAACCGGTCAGTGGCAGCGTTGGCCGAGTTCTTGCCAATGGCTGAACACATCAAGCGCCAGTTCCACTCCGAAACCCGCCCTCGACATTGGCTATCATCAGCCCTCACGAGAAACGCACCATCACCTCGGATACTCCCACCTTCCTTCGTAAGGGTTGTACGCCGGCGGTGCCCCCGGCGACGTGTACTGCCAGTCGCCGCCGTGAGGGTTGTAGTTCAGTTCCGAACGCGGGCTGGCGGTTTTCCACTCCGCCGAGTACGGGTTGTACTTCTGGGTGGCGTTCGGAGCAGCCATGTCCCAGTTCCCGCTGTAGGGGTTGTACCTGGGAGAGGCATTCGGGGCAGCATAGTTCCAGGTGCCGGAATGCGGGTTGTACTTGAGCTCCGCGCCCGGTCGCACGGTCTCCCATTTGCTGGAGTAGGGGTTGTACTTCTGCTCGGCCACGACCGGTGCAGCGATGCCTGCTGCGGCCAGCAGTACGAGCAGACTGGGCAGCCGGACTCTCATTGCAGGCCCTCCCGCGCCGGCACCTGGCCCATCTCGAAGGCCACGTCAGCCGGGACACCACCGAAGGCTGCGGCGCAAATGCCTGGCAGGCGGCGGTCGGCAAGGTTGAGCGTGGTGAAGAACAGGTGTTCGAGCTGCCCCTCGGTGAAACTCCCGTCATCGACCGGCATGGCCGTGCGCACGCTGACCTCGCCATCACGGTGATCGATTGCCAGGGAGCCGAGCCAGATCGAGTGGTTGATGCGGGAAAGCAGATCGGCCACCGCCGCCCGCCGCGTTTCGGGAACGCGCACCGGGAAGTACGCATGGACCAAGAGCTTCGGGCCCTTGGGTTCGTCGGCCACATCGATGATCATGCGGAAGTCGGCGTTGTCGCAGGTGTAGCGCAGCGAGAACCAGCCTTGTTCCGGGTTCTCGGAGTAGCTCATGTCGTTGGCCTGCATCCACGTCGCCACCTGCTCATAGGCCGAAGCGGCACGGGTACCGGTAATGGTCTCGGGGCTGTCGTCGCGGATGTCGTGGGTCATCTCTTTCTCCTCTCTATTGTTGTCATGGTCATTGTCGGTGATTGCGGGCTCACCGGGTGCGCCAGCTCAGTTGCCCGGGTAGCGGTCCCACCAGTAGGCCGCGGCGGCCGCTTCGGCCAGGTCACTCGGCAGGCACTCACCGATGGGCCACTGCGGCCACGACAGCAAATCGTCGGCCACCTGCCCGATCGCCTCGCGGAGTTCCAGTGCTTCAAGCCAGCGTTGCGGGATGGCATCAACCCCGTGCAGCGCGCCGAGCAGGTTGCCGGCGATGGCGCCGGTGGAGTCGGAATCACCGGTCAGGTTGACCGCCAGCATCACGCCCTCCTCCAGGCTCTCCGCACGCAAGGCGCAATAAAGCGCGATGGCGAGGGCTTCCTCGCCGACCCAGCCCTCGCCGAGTTCGCGTAGATGTCCGTCGGGCTCGCCGCCCTTCCCCGCGAGCTTTGCAGCGAGATCGATCGCCGCCAGCGCTTCGCGATGATCGGGAACCGTCGTCAGCACCGCCCGCGCCGCGGCCAGCGCTTCCGGCAAACTTGCCCCCTGCACCAGGCGCAGCACAAGCACGGCAAGCACCCCCGCCGGGTGCTGCCCCGCCGGGTGGCCATGGGTCAGCGCCGCGCTGTCGCAACCCAGCGCGAAAGCCCGAAGCACGGGATCCGGGCCGGCCCCCTCCCATCCGGAGACGAACAACCCGACCGGCGCCGCCCGCATGACGCCGCCGCAGCCCTTGCTGTCGTTGTCGGCAAGGCGGATGTCCCGCCCCATGGCACGCAGCGCACCGAGACAGGTGACCCCGGGCGCCCGCCGGGCATAAAGGTCAAGGTTGCGAATCAGCCAGCCGGAAAGGAATTCCCGGTCTTTGCCGGCACCCCCCTCGCCCTGCGTGTGCAGCCAGCGCCGGTAGGCATTGCCGATCACCCGGATGAAGTCCGGCCCGATGCCGCGCTCCCGCCCGCAGTTGGCCGAACGCAGCAACCCCTCGGCAGTGAACAGGGTCATCTGGGTATCGTCGGTGATGGCGCCCGTCCTGCCGGCATAAGGCGCGTAGTCGCGGATGCCGGCGGGACCGTAACGGGCGCGGATTTCGTCGATGCCAAGGAACTCCACCGGGGCGCCGAGCGCGTCACCAGCCGCGCCGGCGAGGAGGCAGCCGCGGAATCTGGCCTGTCTTTCGGGGTCAACCGCGACGGCAGGCCTCGGCAGCGCCGACTGGAGCGGGCGCTGGTGCAGGACATACGCCTCCTGGCGGCGGTTCTCGATCGCATCGGGGCGCGCCTTGCGCACCTGACGCATCGCCTGAGCCGGCTCCTCGCCGAACTCGACGAGCAGCCGTGCGGCGACGATGCCGGTGCGCCCCAGCCCGCCGCGGCAATGGATGAGGATGCGCCCGCCGAGCGCGAGTTTCTCCCGCAGGCTCGGTCCGGCCTTCCCCCAGGCGCGCTCCCAGGTGCCGCTGGGCACCCCGCCGTCGACGATGGGCAGGACGAGATGCTCGATCCCGGCAGGCATGCGCCGGGCAAAATCAGGAACGCCAAGCATCGAGAACTCGTGGGGCTCCATCAGGCTGACCACCACGGAGGCCCCCCATCCGGCGACTTCCGCGAAATCGGCGTCGAGGTCGCGCTCCCACTCGCCCGAGAGCGCGAGGGCGTCGCGCTTGCCCGGGCACAGGGTCATGCCGATCAGGCCACCGAGGTGGCCGACCGGGACGGCATCGATGCGCAGGGGATGGGTTTCGCTCGTTCTTTTCATGGCTGTCTCCCTTATTTTCTTGTTTGAATCTTTTGAGTATGCGCGACGGGAGGCTCAGGAAATGCGCCCCGAAGGAGAATGCATTAAGCTTTGGGCATTTCCACCCAGACAGGATTCCCATGGCCCGCATCATCCCCGACGGCTGGCGCGAACTGTCCGTCACCGGCGCCGCGCAGCGCGAGATCGAAACGCTCGGCCTGCTCGAAGGCGGGCTGCCCGACGACTACGCCGTCTATCACGCCGTGCACTGGACGGCGATGGACGGGCGCTACGCGATCTACGGCGAGGTCGACTTCGCCGTGGTCAACCGCGCCGGCGACCTGCTGCTCATCGAGCAGAAGAGCGGCTTCCTTCAGGAGTCCGCCGAGGGGCTGGTCAAACAGTACCCGGGCAAGTCGAAGAACGTGGTGGTGCAGATCTCGCGCATGGTCAGCAACCTGCGGGGCAAGCTGGCCGCCCGCGGCGACATCCCGAGCGTGCATACCGACGCGCTCCTCTACTGCCCCGACTACACGGTGCATAGCCCGGAGACCGCCGGCATCGTGCCGGAGCGCATCGTCGATGCCCCGCGCCGTGACCAGCTATCCACCGTGATCCAGCAGCTGCTCCCCGCCAGGGAAGAAACTGCCGCCACCGCAAAAATCCACGCCTTCCTGCGCGACCTGATCCAGCTCGATACGGACGTCAGCGCGCTGATGGGCCATGCGCAAAACATGGTCACCCGCGTGTCCGGCGGCCTTGCCCACTGGGCGCGGCGCCTCGACTTCGCGCCCTTCCGGCTGCGTGTCACCGGCACGGCCGGCTCGGGCAAGACGCAACTGGCCCTGGCCGAATACCGGGCGACGATCGAAGCCGGCAAGCGGCCGCTCTATGTCTGCTTCAACCGCCCGCTGGCCGACCACTTCAACCGCATCGCGCCAAGTGGCGGACTGGTCTGCACCTACCATCAGCTGTGCGACCAGCGCGTGCGCCATGCGGGGGATACTCCGGACTTCACCCTGCCCGACGCCTTCGATCAGTTGCAGAAGCGCGCCGCCGAGCTGCCCATTGCGGCCGCCTTCCTGTTCGACACGATCATCGTCGACGAAGGCCAGGACATCTCCGAGAAGTGGCGCGACTTCATCTTCCGCCACGCCCGTCCGGATGCGCGGCTGCTGTGGCTGGAGGACCCGATGCAGAACCTCTACGGGCGCCCGCCGACGCCGCTGCCCGGCTGGGTCACCCTGCATGCGCCGAGCAACTACCGCAGCCCGCGCCCGGTGGTGGAGATGCTGCACCGCCTGCTCCCGGACGACCTGGAGATTGACGCCGCCTCGCCGATCGCCGCCGACGAGATCGCCATCCATACTTACGCCGACGGCGCCGGACTGATCGCCAAGGTCAAGGAAGCGGTGCGCGACAGCTACGCGGCCGGATTCAAGAAGCACGACGTCGCCATTGTCAGCTACCACGGCCGCGAGCATTCGCAGCTGATGCCCTACGACCGCCTCGGCCAGACCACGCTGCGCCGCTTCACCGGCGAGTACGACCTGTTCGGGCAGCCGGTCTACAGCGAGGGCGACGTGCTGCTCGAATCGGTCTATCGCTTCAAGGGCCAGGCCGCCCCGGCGGTGATATTCGCCGAGATCGACTTCGACGAACTGGACGACAAGGCGGTGCGCAAGCTGTTCGTCGGCGCCACGCGCAGCATGATGCGCCTGACCCTGATCCTGCACGAGAAGTCGGCGGCGAAGCTGCTGGAACGCATCGGCTAGCGGCGAACGGCCGACAGGCCACTGGCGCATCCTGTGAGCCAGTCGCCGGATATCCTGTTCCATCTCGCCGGCAATGGTGCCGGAGGAACAGGAGACCGCCATGCCCGACAACAACATTCCCCAGATCCTCATCCAGCCGCTCAAGCCTGCCCTGATCGCCGGCATGGCCCAGAAGCTCCAGGTGCTCGTCCGCGTCCAGGCGCCGGATGCAGCCCCGGCAGAGAACAAGCTACGCAAGCCCTACCACCTCGCCCTGGTCATCGACCGTTCCGGCTCGATGTCCGGCCCGCCGCTGGTCGAAGCCGTGCGCTGCGCCCGCCACATGATCGACCGGCTGGAACCGACCGACAGGGCTTCGCTGGTGGTCTTCGATGACCGCGTCCGCACCCTGGCCCCGGCGCAGCCGGTGGGCGACCGCCGGACGCTGTACAACGCGCTGGCGACCGTACATCCCGGCGGATCTACCAACCTGCACGGCGGCTGGCTGGCAGGCGCTAATGAGTTGCTGCCGGATGTGGGCGCAGCCGCCCTCGCCCGCGTCGTCCTGCTTTCCGACGGCAATGCCAACGTCGGTGATATCACCGACACCGCCGGCATTGCCGCGCTGTGCGCCCAGGCGGCCGAGCGTGGCGTGACGACGTCGACCTATGGCCTCGGCCGGGACTTCAACGAGGATCTGATGGTCGAGATGGCCAAGCGCGGCGGCGGCAACCACTACTACGGCGACACCGCTGCCGATCTCCTCGAGCCCTTTGCCGAGGAGTTCGACTTCATCTCCAACCTCTATGCCCGCCAGGTCCGCCTGTCGCTGGCTGCGCCGCAGGGGGTGACGATCCGCCTGATCAACGACTACCTGGTCGAGGGCGACGGCGTCATGCCGGTGATCCGCCTGCCCGACATCGCCTTCGGGGCCGAGGCCTGGGCGCTGGTCGAACTGGAGATTCCGGCCGGGCTCGCTGCAACCGGTGCCGCTTCCCTACTCCAAGCCGCCGTTACGGCTGCCACTCCGGAAGGCATCCCGATCGCGTTCATCGACGCGACACTGACGCTGGACGCCGTTGCTCCGGCGGTCTGGGAGGCATTGCTGGCCGATGCTCTGGTCGTCACCCGCCGCGCCGAACTGGATGCCGGCCGGCTGCTCGAACAGGCCCGCCAGGCCGCCGAATACGGCGACTGGGCTGCGATCGAGCGGCTGCTTGCCGAGGCGCGCCAGCGCTTTGCAGACCAGCCATGGCTGATAGAAGTGCTGGCGAACATGGCCGAAATTGCCAAATCGATGGATGCAGCGCGCTTCAAGAAGGAGGCGCTGTACTCGTCCCGCAGGATGGGGTCACGGCTTGCTGCGAAGGAAGAACTCCTGGCGATGTCGCTCGACGAGGAATCGGCCAAGGCCAGCTTCCTCCGGCGCAAGACGGCGCAGGGCAAGGCGCAGTTCGACAAGCCGGACGATTCTCAGAAATAGGCAATTTGTTGAGATCGACCGCAACTGGCCGGAAATTCTTGCGGTCGACTTCCAATTTTGCGCGAAAATCACCAGCATACGATTGACATAGCTAGCCTAGGAATTCGGGATCGTCTGGTGACCGCAGTCAACGCCTGCCCCTTCTGCAACATTTCAGCGTCACGGATCATCGACGCGGATGATTTTGCGCTCGTGATTCGCGACAACTTTCCCGTTTCTCCCGGTCATACGCTGATCATTCCACGGCGACACGTGGACTCGTTCTTCTCGATCACCGACCAGGAGCGTGGCAGCCTGATGCGTCTTCTGTGTAAAGCTCAAACGGCATTGCAGCGTGAATGCTCCCCGGCTGCCTACAATGTCGGGATCAATGACGGACCGGCAGCGGGGCAAACCGTCCCCCACCTGCACATTCACCTGATCCCACGTTACGCGGGGGACAGCGAGGATCCACGCGGCGGGGTACGCTGGGTACTGCCCGACCAGGCGCGATACTGGTCATGACGCGCGAAGAGATCATTCGGGCATTCGACCGCATGCGTGTCTGGCAGCGCGGTGACCGGCGCGCTGTTCACAAGCCGCTGCTCGTCCTCTTTGCGCTTTCTCGGATTATGAACGGTCAGACCGCCATGGTTGACTGGAATGTTGCCGAACCCCGCCTCAAGGAGTTGCTCGAGGAATTCGGCCCGGATGGATCGAGTCAGACTCGCCATAATCCCTTCTGGCATCTGAAGACCGACGGTCTCTGGCAACTCGACGGACCGGCGGACATGCTGTCCCGCCCGCCAGGCGCCACGCCAACACTCACCGAACTCCGGGAGCGCCATGTGCTGGGCGGATTCCCGCCAGCCCTGCGCGACGCCCTGTCAAGCGACCCTTCGCTGATTCTGGCGATTGCCCGGCGCATCGTCGATTCGCATTTCCCAGAATCCATACGTGACGATGTACTGGCTGCTGCGGGATTGCCCATCTATGGCGCAGACCCCCCCCTCCGGCGAACCGCGCCGCCGGCGCGACCCCGCGTTTCGCGAAAAGGTGCTGCTGGCTTACCAGTACCGCTGCGGTGTCTGCGGTCACGATCTTCGTCTCGGGCGCCAGACCGTCGGACTGGAAGCCGCCCACATCAAGTGGTTCCAGGCCAGCGGCCCAGACATCGTACCCAATGGGATCGCGCTCTGTTCGCTGCATCACAAGGTGTTCGACCTTGGCGTATTCACCATTCTGCCGGACTCCTACCAGATCGTGTTCAGCCAGCATCTCAATGGCGACACTGAAACTACTGCCCGTTTCCTGACTCACCAGGGCGCAGGCCTGATTCTTCCGCAATCCAGCGAATACTTCCCCGAATCCAGCTTCCTGGACTGGCATAAGCGGGAAGTCTTCAAGAACCCGGCGAGGTCATAGTCCGATGAGCGCCATGGAACGCATCTACCAGATCGACCAGATGCTAGGCAACCGGGCCTTCGTCACCCGTTCCGAACTTGAGGAGCGCCTCGGCATCTCCTGGGCGACCCTGAAACGCGACATCGCGTACATGCGCGACCGCCTCCACGCGCCTTTGATCTTCGACCGCAATCTGGGTGGTTACCGCTTCGAGAAAGCCGGCCAACGGATCGGCCCGCAGTATGAGTTGCCAGGTTTGTGGTTCTCTGCCGAGGAAATCCACGCCCTGCTGACCATGCAGCACCTCCTCTCGAATCTCGACACCGGCGGCCTGCTCGGCCCGCAGATCCAGCCCCTGCTCGCCCGCCTCACCGGCCTGCTTGGTACCGCCGACAACCCGGCCGAGGAAGTGCAGCGCCGCATCCGCATCCAGACCGTCGGCGCCCGCGAGTTCCATCTCGACCACTTCCAGGCGGTCGGTTCTGCCCTGCTCCGCCGCAAGCGCCTGGTGATCCGCTACCACGCCCGGGGCACCGACGAGGTGACCGAGCGGGAAGTCTCGCCGCAGCGCCTCAACCACTACCGCGATAACTGGTACCTCGACGCGTGGTGCCACCTGCGCGACGGCCTGCGCGCCTTCTCGGTCGACGCCATCGAACACGCGGAAATCCTCGACAAGAAGGCGAAGGATGTCGCCAACAAGCGCCTCGACGAAATGCTGGGATCCGGTTACGGCGTCTTCTCGGGCGACCAGATCACCTGGGCCGTGTTGCGCTTCACGCCGGAGAGGGCGCGCTGGGTCGCCTCCGAGCGCTGGCACCGGAATCAGAAGGGCAAGACGCTCGAGGATGGCAGCTACGAGCTCCAGGTGCCCTATGCCGACGACCGCGAACTGATCATGGACATTATGAAGTACGGCAGCGACTGCGAGGTCATCGCGCCGGAAGCGCTCAAGGACCGCGTGGCCGCGGAGTTCGAATCCGGCCTCGCCCGCTACCGGAAATAGCGAGATTTTATTCGGGCTCATTCAATGAGCCCCGCATGCTGCATCATGGCTCCATCGCGAACCAACCAGGAGCCCGGTCATGATGCAGCACCTCCAGTCCCTCTTCAGCCGCCTCGCCGGCATTGCCACCTTTGAGGCCGACCGCCTGGCCCGGGCCCACGCGATCTTCGCTGATGCGGAACGCCGCTTCGGGGAGTTCGACAGTCCTGCTTATTTGCGGCGCAAAGCGAAGGTAAGCGTACCCCGTTGATGCTCTCCCCCGGCGGGCGTTAGCGCTTCGACGGGGCAACCGACTACAACACCTTGTAGCTTTGGAGATGAGCTACGGATCAATACAACGGCAGTTCGGCCTGAACAACCCCAGCATCCGCCTCCGACAACGCGACCAGGCCGCTGGCCCGCACCCCAAGCAGCCGTATGCGCTGCTCCAATGGCACCCGCTTCAGGCACTCCCCGGCGGCCTTGCGAATCTCCCGGGCGTCGGTCACGCCGACCGGCAACGTGACATCGCGAGTCACGGCATGGAAATCCGCATAACGCAGCTTGATGCCAATGGTTCGGCTGGCGTAGCCCTTGCGTTTCAGATCATCGGCAACGCGCAGGCACAGCGAAGTAAAAATCTCCGACAGTGCTGCCCTATCCTGCCGGGCATGCAGATCACGTTCAAAGGTACTTTCCCGGCTGATCGACTTGGGTTCTGACTCCGTGACCACGGACCGGTCATCGATACCATGCGCGACCCGGTGCAGCCAGGTGCCGGTGGTACGCCCAAACTTGCTGACCAGAAACTCGACGGGCGTCGCCGCCAATTCGCCGATCGTGTTGATGCCGAACCGTGCCAGTCTCTCAGCAGCCTTGGGGCCAATGCCGTTGATCTTTTTCGCAGGTAACGGCCAGATTCGGGCGGCGATCTCTTCCCTGCCGAGGATCGTGATCCCGTTCGGCTTGTCCAGGTCGGAGCAGATTTTCGAGAGCAGTTTGTTGGGGGTGATGCCGATCGAGCAGGTCAGGCCGGTGGCATCGAGGACTGCCTGCTTGATGCGCCGTGCCAATGCACTCGATTCTTCAGGGATCGCGCTGAGGTCGATGTAGATCTCATCGATTCCCCGATCCTCGATTTGCGGCGCGATGCTTGCCACTGCGGCTTTGAAGCGGCGCGAATACTCACGGTAGGCGTCGAAGTTGGCAGGCAGCAAGATGGCTCCCGGCGCCAGTTGTGCCGACTTCATCAGCCCCATCCCGGAAAACACGCCAAGCGCCCGCGCTTCATAGGTCGACGTCGTGATCACGCCGCGCCCGACATAGTCGCGCAATCTGGCAAACCGCTTGCTACCGTCCGGCTGCACAACCGGTTGATGGGTATTGCGCCCGCCGACCACCACAGGCTGCCCACGCAGTTCCGGGTAGCGAAGCAATTCGACGGAGGCGAAGAACGCATCCATGTCGAGGTGAGCAATACGCCGAATACTGTTCATACGAACAGTATATCGAAGTTGATGGCGTGCTTAGTCTATTTGCGAACCGCTTATCCCCTGATTCTGGGGATAAGTCTGTGGGTTAGCGCTTGGCGAAATTCCCACGAGCATGATTCATCACGGTTTTTATGCCTTGCTCAATCTTTACTCAGCACCGGAAATGCTTGGTGGCAGGCCGTTTTAACCTGATCGGAAGCTCTAGCTTAAACCATGTCGCACTGACCATGAAACTGCCTTCGAGACTTTGGCATCTAAGGATGACTTCGGGGAGGATTGATCGGACCCGGGGAACGCACGGGAGGCGAAGACGGCCACCCCTTAAGCCTTCCCGGTGCCCTGCTGCCCGGCCTTGTCCGCTGCCGCGCCGGGCGGCCTATTTCCACCCTTCCGGATTCTTCGCGGCCAGATCCCGCATCACTTCTCCGAGTTCGGCGAGCGCCTCGTCCATCAGTTCCCCGGGCGTGGGCTCGGGCAGCGCACGAAGCGCGAGGTCGGGGATGTAGCCGATCTCGACCGTCTCCCCGAAGACATTGCGCACCAGGCCGTCGAACGGGGTCACCACCCAGCAGAACAGGTGCCCGTAGCCCTTGTGCGCGTAGTCCACGAGGCCATGCTCGCGGTCGACCCGGACGAGGCGCCCAAGGTTCTCCGGAACGCCGGCAATCACGAAGGCAATATCCCCCGGCTTCACGTTCATCACAGGTTCTCCTTTTAATCGTTGATGACGTCATGCGACCCACGCCAGTTGGTCATTGCTCAGTTCCGGCTCACCTGACCAGCGGTAGGCCGATGTTGTTGAAAAACT
>DJUX01000017.1 GCA_002440665.1 Dechloromonas sp. UBA6271 | reverse complement strand
GCCGCCGTAGAGGTGGTCGGCTGCGTCGGCACCATTCAAGGTGTCGTTGTTGCTGTCGCCGAAGGTGTAGCGGGTAGTGGTCGAGCCAACGCCGAGGGGATTGCTTTCTTGCAGGCTCAGACCGCTGGCCTCGTCTTCGAACCAGGCCAGGTCGGTGGTGAAGACGTCAGTGCGCAGCGCTTTGCCCGTGCCGGTGTCGTCGGTGTTGGCTTCGAGGTCGCCGGTGAGGAATTGGGCGCGGTCGGCGAGGTATTGCTCGGTGATCTCGCCGCCGTCCTTGGCAAGGTTGAGTTCGCCGTTCTGGTTGTGGAGGCCATAGTCGGCGCCGAGGACGGCGAAGGGGTTCAACTCTTTCAGGGCGTAGCGGTAGGCCAGGGCATCAATATCGCCAAATCGTGCCAAGTTAACAACGGCCTCAGGCGATTTTCCAAGAAGGCTTTCGAAATGAAGGTTGGGGTTTGCCTTGACCTTTTTCTCAAGGTCGACGAACTTCGTGTAGTAGTCGCGGCGGGCTTCGATTGTTCCGCCATCTGTTGAACTGCTCGGCTCTGTACGTTGGACAGTGACGGTTTGGCCAGTAATTGCCCGGGTCAGCTTATCGAGAAGGATTTCGTAGCTTTCTCCACTCGAAGCACTAGCCGCTTCGACAATCTGGCCGGTCTGCGATGCATCAAGCGCATTGTTCATGCGGATCATGAGCGCCTGGATGGCGAGTCCATCCATCAGATGGCCGATGTCATGGGAAACCTTTTCCGTCGTGATGTATTTTTCCGGGCCAAACGATGTTCCAGTGCCGTTGCCGGAAACGCCGTCGAAGTCGTCGCCGGGAATGGCGTCTTCGCTCTCGATGGTGATTACCCGACCGGCAAAGCTACTCGCTGGTGTTTCTTCGAGGTAGGGGGCAAACAGGGTGTTGATGAATTCGTCGGTCAATTGCTTTCCCGAAGTTGGCATCGGCACATTGGGAAATAAATTCGATATACCCACCAGTGGGTCATATCCCGGCGCATTGAAGGTAACTGCCCCATGGGTAAACAGGGTCGGAAACAGCCGCGCACCAATGGCGGCCAGGTGGCCTCCGAGGGAGTGACCGGTCAGCGTCAGGTTGTCGCCGTACTTGATGAGTTCGCCCAAGCCTTGGCCGGTATAGGTCTTGGTGACCCAGATGAATTTTGGCGGCACACCCGGTGCGGTGACGTAGTCGCCGGAACGCTCGGCCGGGGTGGGCGCGATAAGTCCGGTGTGAATTTGCAACTGCACCACGTCGCTTTTTGCGCTGGGCGCCATCAGACACTGGATGTAGTTGTAAAGGCTGACCGTTTGCGAGATGGCCATGCCGTATTCGCCGAGTTCCTGGAGGTCGGCTTTGAGCAGGTCGGTGTAGGCGTCGAAGATTGAATTGGGTTCGGTGCCGCGAATGGCGAGGACTTTTTCCGCGCCTCGCTGGAAGAGCGTTGCGGCGAAGCCCGAGGCGTCGTTGCCGTGGTAGCCGCCGGTGGGTACTGTCCATGGATTTGAATTGTTATCCGCAGAAGATACAAATGTTTGAATAGCGAGCGCTTCAGGAAGCCGCTCTTGCCCATTGGCTGCGACTGCGATGGCGCGACCATCAAGAGCAGAAAGCTTTGTATAGGCAGCGGCGGCAAGCTTGGAATATTCGTAGTAATCGATCACATTCAACATTTTTTCACTCCCTTAAGGCTTCGAAATCGGCTTCAGTACAGATTGTGGAAAAGGCAGTGGAAGCATATGCGGCTGAAGATCGGGATCAGGACATATCCTCAAAGTGCTGCCAATGAATTGCGCCCACAAAGCATCTGCGATAGACGCCCATCGCTTAACCAGGACGTCGCGACCAAGTATTTCTCCTGTTTGACTATCAACAACGAGGCTCTCGATTTTTTTGAGCCTCCTGCCAATAGGCTGCTCATAAACATGAGGCCGTGGCTGATAGGCATATATGACGTGATAACGAGCAGACGGCTTTTCGAGAATCGTGGTTTTCCATTGCCCATCGGGTCTTTCCGTATGAGCAATCTTTCCGTCACTGGTTTTCTCTTCCATAAACTTAAAACCATAATCTTCGATGAAAGAATATCCAGTACCCATGGTTCCGTCATAAAACCCCTCAACCTCCACTTGCCGATAAACCTTCACCCCAGCCTCCTTGCAAGCCTCATTGAAATGCCAGGCAATCCAGGCTTCTTCGCCCCAGGGCAAAGCCATCAGTAGCAATGCCGGTGGCGCCAGCAGCAGCCACCGCCAGCGAAGGTTTTTCAGCAGGCGACTGAGCACCAGCGCAGATAGACCAATCGCAAACGAGTAAACCGCAATAATGACAATGCCAAAGGGCGTGATCTGGAAGGCACTCATGCGGTTTGCCTCCAGAATGGGCCGTTAGCCGACTTAATCCCAAAAGGGCCGGAAGCCTTTCGTTTTTGCCCATTTTTTCCGGTCGACCGTGGCATTCGGCCTGATAAGCATTTTTGGGGTATATCCTCGAGCAGAGCTTTCCCTCTCTCCAAGCCTTGCATGATCAGATCGTTATCAAGTCGAGCCGCGTAAAAGTCGGCCAGGCGCATGTTGTCCGGCAAGCGGATCGTTTCGTCCCCCGCCCGATCCTGATCGACAATTTCGTTGTAAGTGCCGTGTTCCAGCACATACACATCGTGCCCGGCACCGCCGTCGAGTCGATTCGCCCCTGCGCCACCGATCAAGGTGTCGTCGCCGGTACCGCCCGACAGCGTGTCGTCGCCGCGACCACCCACCAGAACGTCGTCACCGTTGCCGCCCGAGAGGGTGTCCCGGCCATCGCCCCCTTCCAGCCAATCATTCCCGTCCAGACCATTCAGTGCATCGTTGCCCCCGGCACCGAGCAGGCGATCGTCATTCGCGGTGCCGGCAGTGGTTTCGTCCATGGTGGAGCCCAACCAATCGAGGCCAATGCCCGACTGTTCCAGCAGTTGTCGTTGAGTGAGCACAGTGCCATCGGCAAAGCGATAGGTCTGATCGATGCTGAATGCGCTGTCCTGGATAAATATTGTGTCGCCGGCCTCGCCGTAGCTCAGCAGTAAATCGCGCGTATCCGGGGCGGCTTTGGCCAGCCGCGCTGAGCCGGCCAGAATTCCGGCATCTTCGACGAAGCTGAAATGCTTGACGCCGCTCGTGCCCAGTACGGCGTCTTGACCGTCGCCCTGCCGAAAGTCGAAGGTGGCATCGGCGCCGCTCAGGCTCAAGGTGTCGTTTCCCTGGCCACCGATCAGGCGATCTCCCGGGCCCGCGGTCAGATGGTCGGCAGCACTGCCACCGTAAATCGTGACCGGGACGCCGTCGGTATTGCCGGAGACGGTCATGGGCGTTTTGAGCGTGGCATTGAGAAAGGCGCCCAGCGTCATCGTCGAGCCGTTCGCCGTCTCGAATCGTTCGATACTGCCGTTGAGCCCGTTATCGACCGTCGTTTTGCCCGTGCCGTAGTCGATGACTAACTGATTGCCGGTACTTGATTTTGTTGACACCACGTTGGCGATGTCGATGCCCGCGCCCAAGATCAGGGTGTCGTTGCCTTGCGTGTCACCGATGACGTTCAGGCTGCCGCTGGCGATAAGGTAGCGATCATCTCCCGACCCACCAAACAGGCGATTGCTGCCGCTGCCACCGTCCAGGGTGTCGTTGCCTTTCTCGCCCTGAATTTCATCGTCGCCGCTAGCGCCTTGCAGCAGGTCTTGTCCCTGGCCGCCAAACAGCAGGTCGTTGCCATTGCCGCCGTCGACCCGGTCGTCGCCATCGCCGCCATCAAGGTAGTCGTCTCCGGTGCCCCCATCGAGGTTGTCGTTGGCGTTCCCGCCCCAGAGAAGGTCATTGCCCAGGCCGCCGAGCAGGGTGTCGCTGCCCCCGCTGCCGTGGAGGGTGTCGTTGCCGGCGTTGCCGGCAACGCGATGGGTGGTGTCGGCGCCGGCCGCTGCCCAGTCGTCGGTGTTGAGACCGGCGTAGATGGTTTCGTTGCCGCTGCCGCCTTCGATGCGGTTGTTGCCCGTGCCCCCGGTGATTTGGCTGTCGCCCGCCCCGCCGCTGATGAGGTCGTCGCCCGCCCCACCGTCGATGAGGTCATTCTTGTTGCCGGCGCTGATGCGGTCGTCGCCCTTGCCACCGATCAGGACATTGACGCCGCCACCGCCGACCAGGATGT
>DJUX01000018.1 GCA_002440665.1 Dechloromonas sp. UBA6271 | reverse complement strand
TTTTCAGTGCGCGTCAACACGCTGCGCTGCTCAAGTTGTCGGATTCAAACTAATATCCCGGGATGTGCCGGAAATTCATTACGCATCACCGGCAAACCATGCCTAATCAACCAATGGAAATAAATGCAATGACCCACAAGACCACAGCAACCGCAAGCGGCAAGCGGATTGCCGGCTTCTGCCTGATCGCCGGCGCGATCACCCTAGCGGCAGGTTGCCAGACCTACGATGCGGCGCTGGGCAGCGGCACCGGCGTGACCGTGACCGATGCGGCGCGCCTGACCCGCAGCGGTTTCCTGAGCGACTACGCGCGCCTGAAGCCGGTGGCCGCGCTCAATGGGATCGAGTGCTGGCGCGACCCGCGTCTTGATGCGAAGCGCTTCGAAAAGGTGCTGGTTTCGCGCATCGTCGTCTCGATGGCAGCGCCGAAGTCCGCCAAAGAAGGTGAGCAAAAGACGATCGATCCGAACGACCTCAAGACGCTTACCGACTATTTCCATGATTCGCTGGTCAAGGCCCTGAAGCCACAGATGCAGGTGGTGGACAAGGCCGGGCCGGGGGTCGTGGTGATCCGCATTGCCCTGACCGACCTGGTGCCGACAACCGTCACCGACAGCCTGGCCGGCACGCTCATTCCTTACGCCTTCGTCGCCGAAGCGGGTTCCGGCGTGGCAACCGGCCGCCCGGCGGGGTCGACGCCGTACATGGGCGAAACCGGCATGGAGATGCAGTTCCGTGACGGCGGCAACGGCCAGATCATCGCCGAATGCCGCGATACACGGATCGGCCGCAAATACGCCGCCGATGTCGATGCCAGCGCCGTTGGCGCCGCCCAGACCTGGGCGAACGGCTACATGAGCTCGTTCCAGCAGTGGTCGTATGCCAAGGAGGCATTCGACAAGTGGTCGCTGCTGGTTGCCCAGCGCTTCGCCGAACTGCGCGGAGTGACGCCGCCGGCGAAGTAAGCCGACAAGCAAACGGCCGGGTCTACCCGGCCAGTTCTGGAGAGATGAATGCGAAACGGAATGCTGGCCGCCATCCTTGGTGCGGCCATCCTGAGCGGCGCCTGGCCCGCTTGCGCGCAGGGGGTGAAGCCGGCGCCGGGTGATTCGTCCGCGGCGAGCACGGCGAACGTCGGGCTCAATGTACTTAAGGGCAACTGGGTGCGCCCAGACGGCGGTTACACGATCGCCATCAAGAGCATCGGGTCGGATGGCCAACTCGAAGCGATGTACTTCAATCCGAATCCGCTTCCTTTCTCGCGGGCGCAAGCAGTGCAGGAGGGAACGGCGCTGCGCGTTGCCCTCGAATTGCGCGCCGGCGGCTACGGCGGGTCGACCTACGAACTCACTTACGATCCCGCCAGCGATCGCCTCAAGGGCAGCTACTATCAGGCCGTGGCGAAGCAGCGCTACGAGATCTACTTCGTCCGCAAGTAGGCGCTTAGCAGCCGGGAAGCGGGCAACAGGCAATGGTGAAGAAAACCCGAAACAAGGCGGCCAACCCCGCCGTCGCCGTGACGCCTGTCGCCGTTGATCAGAAGCCAAAACGCAACCGTCTTCTCCTGCTCGGCATCGCGCTGTTGCTGGTGGTTGCTGGCTTCGTTGCGTACGCCTTGGCGACCAAGGCGCCGCCCGCTTCAACGAGCGCTTCGACTTTGGCGGTCGCGGTCGACCCCGAAAAAACAGGCAAAACCGCCAGCTATGTCGGCGCCAAGGTGTGCAAGACCTGCCATGAAGGCGAATTCAAGGCGTGGTCTGGGTCGCACCACGATCTGGCGATGCAGGAAGCGACGGCCGCGAGCGTGCTCGGCAACTTCGCCGACGCCCGGTTCCGGCACCAGGGCGTCGAATCCAGCTTCTTCAAGCGCGGCGACAAGTTCATGGTCCGCACCGACGGCGCCGACGGCAAGCTCGCCGACTACGAGATCGCCTACACCTTCGGTGTGTATCCGCTACAGCAATACCTGATCGCCTTCCCCGGCGGGCGCTACCAGGCGCTGCCGATAGCCTGGGATGCCCGGCCCAGGAACCAGGGCGGCCAGCGCCGGTTCCATCTGCAGCCGGGCGAGAAGATCGACCACAAGGACCCGCTGCACTGGACCGGCCGCTACCAGAACTGGGCGCTGCAATGCGCCGAATGCCATTCGACCGACCTGAAGAAGGGCTACGACGCGGCCAGCGACACCTACAAGACGACCTACAGCGAAATCAACGTCGCCTGCGAGGCCTGTCACGGCCAGGGCTCCCGGCACGTGGACTGGGCGCGGGATGCCAGGGCTCCTTACGCGGCGCACGGCGACAAGGGCTTGCCGGCGCTGGCCACGCGCTGGAACGAGGCGTGGAAATTCCCGGCGGGCGACGCCCGCTTCGCGGTGCGCGACAAGCCGGCCGACCCTGCGGGCATGAACACCTGCGCCGCCTGCCACGCCCGCCGCTCGACGCTGAGCGAAGAACGCAAGGCCGGCGCTCCGCTCGAAGACAGCCACCGCCTGGCCATGCTGACGGCGCCCAACTACCATGCCGACGGCCAGCAGCGCGAGGAGGTCTATGTCTGGGCTTCCTTCCTGCAAAGCAAAATGCACCAGAACGGCGTCACCTGCATGGACTGCCACGAGCCGCACGCGCTGAAGCTGCGCGCCGAGGGCAACGCGCTGTGCACGCGCTGCCACAATGCCGCCGCGTTCGACGCGCCGGCTCACCACCGGCATGTCGCCGGCGGCAAGGGCGCCCAGTGTGTGAATTGCCATATGCCGACGCAGAACTACATGGTGATCCATGCCCGCCAGGACCACAGCCTTCGCGTCCCGCGTCCCGACCTGTCGCAGTCGCTCGGCAGTCCGAATGCCTGCACCCAGTGCCACGCTGACAAGAAGCCGGCATGGGCCGCGAGCGTCATGGACAAGTGGTACGGCAAGGCCTGGCGCGAACGCCCGCACTACGGCACCACACTGAAAGCTGGTGAAACGCGCGGCGCGCTGGCCTTGCCCGGCCTGCTCGAACTGGCGGCCAGCCCGACGGCGCCGGCGGTTGTCCGGGCGACCGCGGCGACGCTCGCCCAGCCGTATGCCAACCCCGCCACGTTGCCGGCAGCCCGAGCCTTGCTGCAGGACAAGGATCCGTCAGTGCGCATCGCGGCGCTCGGCCTGCTCGCGCCGCTCGATGTGGCAAACCGCGTGCTGGGTGCCGCGCCCTTGCTCGCCGACCCGGTTCGTGGCGTGCGCATCGAGGCGGCACAAATTCTTGCCGACGTCCCCGACAGTCAGCTCCCGGATGGCAAGCGGGGTGCCCGCCAGGCCGCCCTGCAGGAGTTTGAAGCCGCGCTGATGCAGGAGTCCGACTGGCCGGCGACCAACGTCAATCTCGGCAACCTGCGCCTGCGACAAGGCCGGACCGACGAGGCGGTCGCCGCCTACGAGCGCGCCATCAGACTCGACCCGCGTTTCACCGCGGGCTACATCAACCTCGCCGACCTCTGGCGCCTGCAGGGGCGCGAAACGGACGCCGAGAGGGTGTTGCGCCAGGGTCTGACCATCATGCCGCGAGATGCCGAACTGCACCACGCGCTGGGCCTGACGCTGGTGCGCAAGCACGAGAACGATGCCGCGCTCGGTGAGTTCGTCGCCGCCGCCAAGCTGGCGCCGGGCAACGCGCGCTACGCCTACGTCCAGGCCATCGCCCTGCATGCCGCCGGCCGGCGTGGCGAAGCGCTGGCCGTGCTGCACGCCGCCAATCGGCGCCACCCGGACGACCCCGACATTCTCGGCGCGCTGATCGCGATCCGTCGCGAAGCCGGCGACCGGCCCGATTGACGATCTGGTCCGGCGCCTGCACGCCGCCAGGACCGCGCAAACCGCTACACTTTAGCTCCCGGCTTTCGCAACGGAACCCATGGACAAGCTGCGCCACCGAATCGGCCGCACCGCACCGACCACCCGCACCGAAGCTGCAATGAGCCAAGCATGAACTTCCTCGCCCACGCCGTGCTGGCCGGCGACGACTCGGCGCTCATCGTCGGCGGTGTCGTCGGCGACTGGATCAAGGGCCCGCTGCCCGGCGCGCTGCCGGCCGACCTCGCGCGCGGCGTCGCGCTCCACCGCGCCATCGACAGCCACGCCGAAACCCACCCCGCTTTCCAGCGCAGCCGCAACCGCGTCTCGCCCGCCCGCCGCCGCTACGCCGGCATCCTCGTCGACATCTATTACGACCACCTGCTCGCCCGCGACTGGCCGCAACACCCACCGCTGGCCGACACCTGCGAGCAAATCTACCGCCACATCGCCGCCCGCCTCTCCGACCTGCCCGATCACGCCCGCCCCGCCATGATCCTGATGGCCAACGAAGACTGGCTCGCCAGCTATGCCCGCCTCGCCGGCATCGCCGACGTCCTGCAGCGCATGAGCCAGCGTGCCCGCCAGCCGAATCCGCTGGCGGGGGGCGAGGCGGAGTTCATTGCCGATGCGGCAGGGTTCGCGGCGGATTTTGCGGCGTGGTATGCGGATACGCGGGTGTTCGCGGCGGAATGGCGTGCCGGGAAATTCTGAATTCGGGGATTTTTTGCGGTTGACCGTGGGAGGCGGTTAACGACCCTTAGCTCCCTGAGGATGTTTTCAAGGGATAAGGCGGCTTGCTGATCATCAAGCGGCCCGTCGAACGCATCAGAGAATCGGTTACGTTTCCAGGTCAAACAATCAACTACGCATATTTTTTGATCTCAGTTTGAACCTTCAATTGCCAGGCGCCGTCGAACTGCGACAACAACAATCGAGGGGGCAGGAAATGATTCCGGTATTTTTGCCTTTGAATTTGAAAGTCACTCCAAAGTCGATTATCTGGGCTCTGGTCGTCCTGACTAGCGCAATGGTGTTACTAACAGGCCGGCCGGTTCTCGCACAAAGCATTTCGTCCGATCGGCAAAATATCGAACAGCTTGCCGCTGCCCAGGAACAGAAAGTTATCGCTTGGCGCCGGGAGATTCACCAGAACCCGGAATTGGGCAATCGCGAATTTCACACCGCCAAGCTGGTCGCCAAGCATCTGGCAAGCCTCGGCCTCGATGTAAAGACCGGTGTCGCTCACACCGGCGTTGTCGGCGTGCTCAAGGGCGAACTTCCCGGGCCTGTCATCGCGCTGCGTGCCGACATGGATGCCTTGCCGGTCACCGAGGAAACGGATTTTCCTTTCTCATCGAAGGCCAAGACCATCTGGATGGGCCAGGAGGTTGGCGCTGCACATGTCTGTGGGCATGACGCGCATACCGCGATCCTTATGGGGGTTGCAGAAATACTCGCCGCGAAAAAGGATCGGCTTCACGGAACCGTGAAATTCATTTTCCAGCCGGCTGAAGAGGGAATGCCCCCGGGCGAAGAGGGCGGCGCGGAATTGATGGTCAAGGAGGGGGTATTGAATGACCCCAGACCCGAAGCGATTTTCGGTCTGCACGTAAATAGTCGAACCCCATTGGGCCGCGCCGGCTACCGCAGCGGCCCGATGATGGCAAGCGGGGATGATCTGAAAATAACGATCAGGGGAAAACAGACCCATGCAGCGCTTCCGTGGCTGGGCGTTGATCCCATCGTGGTCGCATCGCAAGTGGTCCTTGGGTTGCAGACGATTGAAAGCCGCCAGGTCAACATATTGCTGGAGCCTTCGCTAATTACGATTGGCACCATCAAAGGTGGCAACCGCGCAAACATCATTCCCGATTCGGTCGAGATGAGCGGCATCATCCGAACATTCGACCAGGGGATGCGCAAGGACATCCACCGCCGGATTGCCGAGACAGCTCAGGGCATCGCCATTAGTGCCGGGGCCACCGCGGAAGTCAAAATCACGCCGCAGTATGACGTCATGAGCAACGACGAAAAGCTTAGCGAATTCGGCGGGAAGTCGCTTCGGGCCACATTGGGTGACGGCAGGGTATTCCTGAATCCGAAAGTCACCGCCTCGGAAGATTTTTCGGCCTATCAGAAAGTTGTGCCGGGATTTTTCTATTTTCTCGGCGTCGTGCCTGAGGGCACACAGCCGGAAAAGGTCTTTCCGAATCACTCGCCGAAATTCTGGATCGACGAGCGGGTGCTCAAAATTGGCGTGATTACAATGACCAACCTCGCACTCGATTACTTGTCCGCCAAGTGAATCAAGCGGTGGCTTTGGGTCGCGTTTGAAACAAGGCGACTTCTGACTGCCATTCAGTTTTGGCGCAGTGGGTGCGTTGTTGGGGTTTAGGGGGGCGTTCTTTCCATGGGCGATTTCTCGGAATTACAGATGGTTCTCCAACTTGTGGGAGAGGACATCAGGGCTTACCTGAGCACGACCTATCCGTGGTTGCCCATAACGGTCGTGGCCGGGTTTTCGCTGGCTAACTCGATTCGAGTGCTGGCCTATGTGCCTCAGATTCTCAAGGCCTCGCGTGATGAAAATGGCGCAACAGCGATTTCATTTGTCACTTGGGGTCTTTTCCTTTTGTCGCATATAACAACGGTCGCCTACGCGCTGGTACAACTGGCAGACGTCGTCATGGCCTTCATCTTTCTTGGCAATGCCTTGGCGTGTTTGACCATCCTGGTCATTGTCGCCGCCAAGCGGAGGCGCCACTCGCAAGCCAATTCGAGGGCAAACGGCTAGGGCTTGTGGCTATCGATTGATACGCGGACTTCCCAGTCTATATCGTCTATTAGGCTCCAAAATTTCAGCACCTCAGCCCCCCGCAGGAGCACCCATCGAAAGTGGCTTCACTAATCAACGGAGGTATTTGTGAAGGCTGGTTTAGTCGTAGCTCTGGTGATGCGCGGGCTGTGTGCTGGCAGCGCCATAGCCTGCATTCAAGCCGCAGCGGCTGACGTTCTGGTTCTGGCGCCCAATGCGGCAAAAGAGTCCATTGCAGAAGCGGTGGCGATCTTTGAGAAATCCTCGGGCCATACGGTCATCGTCAGTTGGACGGGAACGGAAGCAATCACGAAACGGATCACCGAAGGCGAGACGGTGGACATAGTCGTTAATGCGGCCCAGAACATCGACCGTTTGACCACCGACGGCAAGTTGTCACCGGGCAGCCGAACCGACTTTGCCAAGTCTCTCATCGGTATAGCGGTCGCTCCCTCCGTGCCACGCCCCGATGTGTCCACCATTGAAGGACTCAAATCTACGCTGCTGGCAGCCAAGTCCATTGTGATTTCATCGGGCACCAGTGGGCGCTACCTGTCTGACCTCTTTGACAGATTGGAGGTTGGCGAGCAGATCAAGGTCAAAGTGAAGCAACCTCCTTCTGGAGTACAAATTGGTGAGCTCCTGGCCTCCGGCGAGGCCGAGCTTGGATTCCAACAGGTTAGCGAACTTATCCATGTGAGTGGCATTCAGTTCCTCGGGCCACTACCGGCGGAACTTCAGCGTTACACCATCTACTCCGGTGCGGCACACAGTCAGGCGCCACAACCTGAAGCGGCTCGGGCTTTTTTGAAGGTTCTGCGGCAACCGGAAGTGGCCGCCGCCGTCAAGAAATCCGGAATGGAACCGCTGTAAGGGAAGGGACTCCCACCAGTTCGAACGTTGAACGGCTGCTTTCCTCAGTGGGTGATTTCCGCTGAGGGGCTGGTAACGACTAGATTGCTGACCGATATGTTCAACAAGTCGAACGGCAACTCCTGCCCGTCACGCCCCATCGCCCCACCAAACAAATCAACCATCCCTGAACATTCACATAAAAATACGTGACTATTATTTATCAATAGACCTTCCTAATATTCAGTCCATCGCATAGCCCTGCCGAACAATCAAGGAGACAACGATGGATCAATCGAACCGCTACGCCGACCTCAGCCTCAGAGAAGAAGACCTGATCGCCGGCGGCCGCCACATTCTGGTGGCCTACAAGATGAAGCCGAAGGCCGGCCACGGCTATCTGGAAGCCGCCGCCCACTTCGCCGCCGAATCGTCGACCGGCACTAACGTCGAAGTCTGTACCACCGACGAATTCACCAAGGGCGTCGATGCGCTGGTGTACCTGATCGACGAGGCAACCGAGGAAATGCGCATCGCCTACCCGATCGACCTTTTCGACCGCAACGTCTGCGATGGCCGCATGATGCTGGTTTCCTTCCTGACGCTGACCATCGGCAACAACCAGGGCATGGGCGACATCGAGCACGCCAAGATGTACGACTTCTACATGCCGCGCCGCGCCATCGAGTTGTTCGATGGCCCTTCAAAGGATATTTCCGACCTCTGGCGCATTCTCGGCCGGCCGATCCAGAATGGTGGCTACGTCGCCGGCACCATCATCAAGCCGAAGCTCGGCCTGCGCCCGGAACCGTTCGCCGCCGCCGCCTACCAGTTCTGGCTGGGCGGCGACTTCATCAAGAACGACGAGCCGCAGGGCAACCAGGTTTTCGCGCCGATGAAGAAGGTGATGCCGCTGGTGTACGACGCCATGAAGCGGGCGATGGACGAAACCGGCGAGGCCAAGATCTTCTCGGCCAACATCACCGCCGACGACCATTACGAAATGGTCGCCCGCGGCGAGTACATCCTCGAAACCTTCGGGCCGGACGCCGACAAGGTGGCTTTCCTGGTCGACGGCTACGTCGGCGGCCCGGGCATGGTGACCACCGCCCGCCGCCAGTTCCCCGGCCAGTACCTGCACTACCACCGCGCCGGCCACGGCGCCGTCACCTCGCCCTCGGCCAAGCGCGGCTACACCGCCTACGTGCTGGCCAAGATGTCGCGCCTGCAGGGGGCTTCGGGCATCCACGTCGGCACCATGGGCTACGGCAAGATGGAAGGCGACAAGGATGACCGCGCCATCGCCTACATCATCGAGCGCGACAGCTACACTGGCCCGGCCTATCACCAGGAGTGGTACGGCATGAAGCCGACGACGCCGATCATTTCCGGCGGCATGAACGCGCTGCGCCTGCCCGGCTTCTTCGAGAATCTCGGTCACGGCAACGTCATCAACACCGCCGGTGGCGGCGCTTACGGCCATATCGATTCACCGGCGGCCGGGGCCAAGTCGCTGCGTCAGGCCTACGAGTGCTGGCAGGCCAAGGCCGACCCGATCGAATGGGCCAAGGAACATCCGGAATTCGCCCGCGCCTTCGTTTCCTTCCCCAAGGATGCCGACCAGATTTATCCGGGCTGGCGCGAAAAACTGGGCGTGCATAAGTAATTGCTGCGGTCGACCCCGCTGCGGCGGGGTTTTTCACATCAGCCGTTGAAAGGGAAGATGACATGTCCAACGCCGAGGCCTACAAGGTTCGCCGCGAACCTTTCTATCAGCCGCAAGGCAACGAGGTCGCGCTTTACGAAGCCGCCTACGCCGCCCGCCTGCCGGTCATGCTCAAGGGGCCGACCGGCTGCGGCAAGTCGCGCTTCGTCGAATACATGGCCTGGAAGCTGGGCAAGCCGCTGATCAGCGTCGCCTGCAACGAGGACATGACAGCCTCCGATCTGGTCGGCCGCTTCCTGCTCGACGCCAACGGTACACGCTGGCAGGACGGCCCGCTGACGCTGGCGGCGCGTCTCGGCGCCATCTGCTACCTCGACGAGATCGTCGAGGCGCGGCAGGACACGCTAGTCGTCATCCACCCGCTGACCGACCACCGGCGCAACCTGCCGCTCGACAAGAAGGGCGAACTGGTGGAGGCGCATCCCGACTTTCAGCTGGTCATTTCCTACAACCCCGGCTACCAGAGCCTGATGAAGGATCTCAAGCAATCGACCAAGCAGCGCTTCAGCGCCTTCCAGTTCGACTACCCGGACGCCGCGCTCGAAGCCGGCATCGTCGCCACGGAAGCTGCGGTCGACCGCGAAATGGCGGCCAGATTGGTCGAGGTCGCCCACGCCGGCCGCCGCCTCAAGGGCCACGGGCTCGACGAAGGCATCTCGACGCGACTGATCGTCTACGCGGCGACGTTGATCGGCCATGGGGTGTCGCCGGTCGACGCCTGCCGGATGGCGATGGTGCGCCCGATCACCGACGATGCCGACGTGATCGATACGCTGGATCACGCCATCACCGCCGTCTTCGGATAATTCCGGCCATGGCCGTTCCCGGCATACGCAGCATCGCCGATTCCCGCCAGCGGCTGATGGCCAACCCCGAGTCGCAGGCCGCCTGGGGCGCGCTCGACTGCGGCTTTGCGGCGGTCGCCGATGTCTTCGACGAATGCTACGCGGCCGCCAAACGGATCATCGCTGGCGACGAGCTGCCCGATTTCCTCGAAGCCGCCCGCGTCATCGGCAAGCTCGGACGCGGTGCCGAACCCCTGCTCGCCTTCCTCGAACACTGGCCGGACGTCGTCGCCGGCACCGGCCTCGCCCAGTCGGCGACGCTGCCGCCGGTCATGGCCGCCATCCGCAGCCTGCAGAAATCGCCGAACGGCCCCGCCATCACGCCGCTGCTGCAAACGCTGGGCGCGGTGGCCGAACGCCTGCGCACGGCCGAGGCATTGCAGCACTACCTGACGCTGGCGCTCGATCTGGCGACGCGCACGTCCGGCTCGATCCACGGCCATCACGTCACCGAGCCGAGCCCGTCGCTGCCCGACTTCCTCGGCCAGGCCCCGCGCCTGCTCGGCGTCGTCTCGCTGGCCGGACTCAAGCGCTGGATCGATGACGGCATCCGGCTCTATGGCGATCACCCGGACAACCAGCGCGCCTACTTCGCGCTGGCCTCGCCCGACAGCCGCGCCATCCTGCAACGCGAACGCGAGGGCACGCTGTTCGCCGACGTCGAGCGCCGCCTGAACCTGACGCTGGCCGCCCTGTGGCAGGACGATAGCCTGCTGGTGCCCTACTCCACCGCCTTCGCCGAGGTGCGCCTGCATCCCTACCTGGCGCCGGACGGCATGCGCCTGCCCGACGCGCTGGAAGACAGGGGCGGAATTTCCGGCCTCGACCGCTACCGCGCCATGCTCGCCCACCTCGCCGGGCACCGCCGCTGGAGCCAGCCGCTGGTCGCCGATAACTGGAGCCCGCTGCAGCGCCTGGCCGTCGAGACGCTGGAAGACGCCCGTGTCGATGCCCTGCTGCTGCGCCGCTTTCCCGGCCTGCAACCACTATTGCTGGCGCTGCACCCGCAGCCGGACGCGGACGCCTGCGACCCGGCCAGCGAGAACTGCCTGCGCCACCGCCTGACCTGCCTGTCGCGCGCCTGCCTCGATCCGGCGCATGGCTACGGCGACCCGCTGCTCGCCGAGTTCGCGAGCCGCTTTCACAGCTTGCTGGACGACAGCGAGGCCTCGACCCGCGCCGTCGCCGATCTGGCCCTGTCCTACGCAGCGCACAGCCGGCGCCCCAGCGACCAGTTCGCCAATGTCCATTTCGCCGGCACCGAAGTCGACTACCGCGATGACAACCGCCACCTGTGGACCTTCATCGAGGCCGGCGACGAGGAGGAAAGTTTCGCGCCGCCGCCCGCCGCGGCGGATGACGAGCCGCTCGGCCTGCCGCCGCGCCACTACCCGGAATGGGATCTGGCGACGCAGAACTACCGGCCGGACTGGAGCGCCGTCTACGAGGCCCTGCACCCGGCCGGCCGCGCCGCCAACATCGACCGTCTGCTGGAAAAACACGCCATCCTCGCCCGCCAGCTGAAGCGCCTGCTCGACCTGCTCAAGCCGCAGGACCGCGTGCGCCTGCGCTATCAGGAAGAAGGCAGCGAACTCGATCTCGACGTCGCCGTCCGCGCGCTGGTCGACTGGCAGAGCGGCCACCTGCCCGAGCCGCGCATCAACGTCAGCCACCGCACCAACGGCCGCGACATCAGCGTGCTGCTGCTGATCGACCTGTCGCAGTCGCTCAACGAAATACTGGCCGGCAGCGACCAGACCATTCTCGACACCGCACGAGAAGCGGTCGCCCTGCTCGGCTGGGCGATCGAGCAGCTCGGCGACGCCTGCGCCATCGCAGGCTTTCATTCAAACACCCGGCACGAGGTCCGCTACCACCACATCAAGGGCTTTTCCGAAGGCTGGGACGATGCGGTCAAGGCGCGGCTGGCCGCCGTCGAGGCCGGCTGGTCGACGCGCATGGGCGCCGCCATCCGCCATGCCGGCCACACGCTGGCCGGGCGCAAGAGCGAAAAGCGCATCCTGCTCGTGCTGACCGACGGCGAACCGGCCGACATCGACGTCGCCGATCCGCAACACCTGATCGCCGACACGAAAAAGGCCGTCGCCGAGCTGTCGACCGCAGGCGTCACCACTTTCTGCCTGAGTCTCGACCCCAAGGCCGATGCCTACGTCGGCGACATCTTCGGCCGGAACTGGCGCGTGCTCGACCGCATCGAACGCCTGCCCGAGCAATTGCCGATGGTCTATCTGAACCTGACGCGCTGATTGACGAGGCGCCGATGCCCGCCTACATTCAGCAAAACCTGAACCCGACCGCCGCGCCATTCAGCCCGCCATGAACTTTGTCCGTACCCTGACCCTGCGCCAGTTGCAGATCTTCGTCGTCGCCGCGCGCCACCTGAGCTACGCCCGCGCCGCCGAGGAACTGCATCTGACGCCGCCGGCCGTCTCGATGCAGCTCAAGCAGCTCGAGGACAACGTCGGCCTGCCGCTGTTCGAGCGCATGGGGCGCGGCGTCGCGCTGACCGAGGCAGGCGAACTGCTGGTCCATCATGCGCTGCGCGTGCTCGGCGAGATCAAGGACGCCGAAGCCAACCTGCAGGCCCTGCTCGGCGCCGAAGTCGGCCAGCTGTCGGTCGGCCTGGTGAGCACCGCCAAATACTTCATGCCGCGGCTGCTGGCGCAGTTCGCCCAGCAGCATCCCGGGGTCGAAGTCCAGTTCACCGTCGGCAACCGAGAAGCACTGCTGCAGAAACTTCAGGACAACGCCATCGACCTCGCCGTGATGGGCCGCATTCCGGTCGAGATCGATGCCCATGCCGAGCCGATGGCCAGCCATCCCTACGTGCTGATCGGCCCCGCCGACCACCCGCTGCGCGCTGCCCGCCGCTTCGATCTGCAGGAGCTGCGCCACGACACCTTCCTGCTGCGCGAGGAAGGCTCCGGCTCGCGCCGAGTGGCCGAGGAGATGTTCAAGAACCATTTGTTCACCCCGGCCCGCACGATCAGCATGGGCAGCAATGAAACGATCAAGCAGGCGGTGATGGCCGGCATGGGTGTCAGCCTGCTGTCGCTGCACACCCTGCCGCTTGAACTGAAAACCGGCGAGGTCAGCCTGCTCGACGTGATCGGCACGCCGATCGAACGGATCTGGTACGTCGTACACATGAATGCGAAGCGCCTGCTGCCGGCCGGTCAGCAGTTCCGCCAGTTCCTGCTCGAACAGGCGGCGCCCGGACTGGAACAGGAATTCGGGCGCTATCTCGTATCGCGCACGGCATCCTGACTTTGATACGCTACAATCTGGTGCACCGCAACAATGACCCCGCCTACTCCGATCATGCATCCTCGCCTGACGCTCGCCGGACTGGAAGAGCACCCGCTCCGCCAGCGCCTGAACAACGAATTCCACGCCCGGCCGCCGGTACCGCTGGTCGGGGCGATGCTCGTCTCGCACCTGGTCTTCAAGCACAGCGCAACGACGGCCCAGGCCGAACGCGACAACCTAGCCAAGCTCTGCCAGGGCCAGGTCTGCAATTCGATCGACAGCTCCGATTCGCACATGATGCTGGAGACCGGCGCCTTCCGCATGCGCTGGGAGCTGCACACCGAGTTTTCCAGCTACACCTTCTTCCGCCCGCTGGCGAGCGGCGAGGAACTGCACCCGGACGTCACCGCCTTCGATGCCGTGCATCCGGACTGGTTGATCGGCATCCCCGGCAAGCTGATGGTCGCCACCCACGTCGAGTTGCGGTCGACCGACGAAATCAGCCCGGAATCGGTGCTCTCCAACCTGTCGCCGAGCGGCCGCACGATGGTCGCCGCCAAGGTCGCCGATGATGCGGCATGGATTTTTACCGATTTCAAGATCGACAACGGCTTCTCGCGCTTCCTGGTGCTCAACGCCAGCATGACCCAGCGCCAGACCGGCCGCACCGTGCAGCGCCTGGTCGAAATCGAAACCTACCGGATGATGGCGCTGCTCGGCCTGCCGGTCGCCAAGGAAGTCAGCCGCTGGCTGTACAAGGGTGAAAAGCAGCTGGCCGAACTGATGGACAGCATCGGCCAGGCCAAGTCGCCGGACGACGAGCGCGGCGTGCTGGCGACGCTATCCGCCCTCGCCGCCGAAGTCGAACATTCGGTGGCGCGCACCACCTTCCGCTTCGGCGCTGCTCACGCTTACCACGGCCTCGTCATGCAGCGCATCGAGGAACTGCGCGAAGCGCGCATTTCCGGCCTGCCGACCTTCTACGAATTCATGCAGCGCCGCCTGCTGCCGGCGATGAACACCTGCGAGGCGATCAGCCGCCGCCAGGAAGAACTCTCCGCCCGCGTCGCGCGCAACAGCCAGTTGCTGCGCACCCGTGTCGACATCGAACTCGAACGCCAGAACCAGGAACTGCTCGGCCAGATGAACAGCCGCGCCAAGCTGCAGTTGCGTCTGCAGGAAACCGTCGAAGGCCTGTCGGTCGTCGTCCTGACCTACTACGGCTCGCAACTGGTGCAATACCTGGCCAAGGGCACCAAGGACCTGCACCACCTGAACACCGACGTGATCACCGCGATTTCGATCCCGGTGATCGCCGGCGTCGTCGCCTGGGGCACCCGGCGCATGCGCAAGAAGCTCTCTGCCGAAGAGGGCGAAGCCTAAGTCCAGCTGTCGCCCAGCGCCTCGGCCTGCTGCAATACCAGTTCCACGGCCGCCTCTTGCTGATCTGGCGGGTACTTGTACTTGCGCAGGATGCGCTTGACCATCAGCCGCAGCTTGGCGCGGACGCTCTCCCGGGCTGACCAATCCACCGTGATGTTCTGGCGCAAATTCTCAGTCAGCTCGTGGGCAATCTTCTTCAGCGTTTCATCCGATAGTTCACGGACCGCCGATTCGTTGTCGGCCAGCGCATCGTAGAAACGAACCTCGTCGTCGTTCAGCCCCAACTCTTCGCCACGATTCGCAGCGGTCCGAAACTTCCTGGCCATCTCGATCAACTCTTCGATGACCTGGGCAGTTTCAATAGCCCTGTTCTGGTAGCGCTTGATGACGTTGCTCAGCAGCTCGGAAAACTTCCGTTCCTGCACGACATTGCTGGCGAACTTGCTCTTGATCTCGCCTTCAAGCAGCCGCTCCAGTAGCTCAACCGCCAGATTCCGCTCCGGCAGGTTGCGGACATCGGCCAGGAAATCATCGTCGAGGATGCCGATGTTCGGCTTGTCCAGCCCGACCGCATCGAAGACATCGACCACCTCTTCCGAAACCACCGCCGAACCGATGATCTGGCGGATCGCCAGTTCCTTCTCTTCGTCGCTGCGCTTTTTCTGACTCAGATCACGCTTGGTCAGGATGACCTTCACCGCCTGATGGAAAGCCACTTCTTCACGCACCGCCTTCGCTTCATCCAGCGTGCAGCACAGCGTAAAGGCCTTGCTCATGGCCAGTGCCGTATCAGCGAAGCGCTTCTTGCCGTCCTTCAGCCCCAACACATGGTTGGCGGCACCGGCCAGACGCTTGTGGCCGGCAGTCAGGAAATCACTGTAGTCGAAGCCATGCAGCAGCCCACGCAGGATGTCGAGTTTTTCTTCCAGCACGGCATAGGCTTCGGCGGCATCTACTGTCGGCCGGCCACGTCCGTTGCTGTTGGTGTATTCCCGCAAGGCGCTTTTCAGTTCGTTGGCGATGCCGATGTAGTCCACCACCAGCCCGCCCTGCTTGTCCTTGAACACCCGGTTCACCCGCGCAATGGCCTGCATCAGATTGTGGCCCTTCATCGGCTTGTCGACGTAGAGTGTATGGACGCAGGGCGCATCGAAGCCGGTCAACCACATGTCGCGCACGATGACGATTTGCAGCGGGTCAGCCGGGTCCTTGAAACGCTTCTCCATCCGTTTCTTGACCTGGCCGCTGTAGATGTGCGGCCGCAGCAGCGCCTTGTCGCTGGCCGAACCGGTCATCACGATCTTGATGGCGCCCTTTCCCGGATCGGCGTCGTGCCATTCCGGCCGCAGCTTGACGATCTCGTTGTAGAGATGGACGCAGATCTCGCGGCTCATGACAACGACCATCGCCTTGCCGCGCTGCGCCTTGTTGCGCTCCTCGAAGTGAGCAACCAGATCGCCGGCCACGCTGGCAATGCGCGGCTCGGCCCCGACCACCTTTTCCAGCGCCGCCCATTTGCTCTTCAGTTGGGCCTTCTGGCTGTCTTCCTCGTCCTCGGCCAGTTCGTCGACCTCGTCGTCGATTTGCGGCAACTCTTCCTGCTTCAGCGACAGCTTGGCCAGGCGCGACTCAAAGTAGATGGCGACCGTCGCCCCATCCTCCTTGGCCTGCTGCATGTCGTAGACGTGGATGTAATCACCGAACACGGCGCGGGTGTCGCGGTCCTCCGACGATACCGGTGTGCCGGTGAAAGCCACGAAGGTGGCATTGGGCAGCGCGTCGCGCAGGTGTTGGGCGTAACCCACCTGATAAGTCGCGGCCGGCTCAGCGGCCATCAGTGCCTGCCCGTCGTTAGCTGCATCTGCTGCGGTCAACCGGAAATTTCGGCCGATTTTCAATTTGGCCTCGAAGCCGTATTGCGTCCGGTGCGCCTCGTCGGCAATCACCACGATGTTGCTGCGCTCGGACAGCACCGGGAAGCTGTCCTCATCCTCGCCCGGCATGAATTTCTGAATGGTCGCGAAGACGATGCCGCCCGACGGCCGGTTGCCCAGCTTGGCGCGCAAATCCTGCCGGGTATTGGCCTGCACCGGCTGCTCGCGCAACAAATCCTGGGCCAGCGAAAACACCCCGAACAACTGCCCATCCAGATCATTGCGGTCGGTGATGACGACAATGGTCGGATTCTCCATCACCGTTTCCTGCATCACCCGCGCAGCAAAGCAGGTCATCGTGATGCTCTTGCCGCTGCCCTGCGTATGCCAGACGACGCCGCCCTTATGCGTGCCACCGGGGCGCGACGCCGCCACCACCTGATTGATCGCCGCCCGCACCGCATGGAACTGGTGATAGCCGGCAATCTTTTTGACCAGCCCGCCGTCATCCTCGAACAGCACGAAAAAGCGCAGATAGTCGAGCAGTTGGGCCGGCGCCAGCACGCCGCGAGTCAGCGTTTCCAGCTCGTTGAACTGGCCCAGCGGGTCGAGCGTCAGGCCATCAATCGTCCGCCACTGCATGAAGCGCTCGGCGTTGCTGGAGAGCGAACCCAGCCGTGCCTCGCTGCCGTCCGAAATGACCAGCAATTCGTTGTACTGGAACACATCGGGGATCTGTTCCTTGTAGGTCTGAATCTGGTCGTAGGCCTTCCAGATATCGGCCTTCTCGTCGGCCGGGTTCTTCAGCTCCAGCAGCACCAGCGGCAGGCCATTTACAAAAAGAATGATGTCCGGCCGCCGGGTGTGGTGTGGCCCCTTGATCGAAAACTGGTTGATCGCCAGCCACTCGTTGCTGTCCGGGTTGGCCCAATCAATCAGCCGGACGAAGTCACCGCGCGTTTCACCATCCTTCTGGTATTCCACCGGCACGCCGCTCACCAGCAGCTGATGAAAACGCCGGTTGGCCGCAAGCAGCGCGGGAATCCCTAGGTCGAGCACCTGCTTTACCGCATCCGCGCGCGCCACCACCGGAATCGCGGGGTTGTTGCGGTCGACCGCAGAAATCAGGCGATTTTCCAGAACCACCTGCCGATAGTCGGCACGTTCCGGCCTGCTCCCGTCGCAGGCGATCTCCGGGCCATACAGCGGCGTATAGCCCACCCCGGCCAGCCAGCCGAGGGCTTCCTGTTCCAGTTGGTCTTCGGTCATGACTCCGCCTTGCTCGCCAGCAAATCCGGTCGATTTTTGCGTAACCACGCCTGCGTATGTTCAAGCAGCAAAGCTGCCTGCTTGCAGCACTCAGCCACGGCACTATCGCTAACGGGATCGCCCTCGTAGTCGTTCAGATTTCGTTGCTTGCGCAGGGCATCCAGCACGATGACCACATCCCGCTCCAACCCCAGCGTCTTGGGCAAGACCTGCAAGGCGGTTTGGTGATGGCCGGGCTGGCTGGTAGAAGTCCGATAGCCATTGGCCCACAAGCCAATCATCGCGCATTGCATGATGGCCTTGTAGGCCGCATCGAAACGGTTCTCCGAACTCAGCGCCGCAATGCCGGCATCCGCCAGGTTACGGCCGGCGGCAGCCAGCAGGCGTTGCACGCCAACCGCGCTCGCCTCAAACGATTGCAGCTTGTGAATCGCCAGCAAGTTTTCCAAGGTCATGCTCGGTTCCGATCACGAAAAGTTTGGGTTTGGCGAGAAGCTCACGGATGAAAGGCTCGTCCGCCGCAATGTGCTTGGCCACCTCCTGAGCGCTATAGATCGCCGGATTGATTTCGCGCTGCAAGGTTTCCTGCGCCGGATACAACGCCTTCACGACTTCGGCGAAGGCCGGCGAGCCGATCAGCATCAGGTCCACATCGCTGCCGGGTTGCTCGTCACCACGCGCCAACGAGCCAAACACGAAGGCCAACGAAATATCGCCGGACAAGGGGCGCAGCGCATCGGCCAAGACATCCACCAAGCCGCTGGTCTTGCGAAACAAGCCCGCCAGCTCGGGGAAAACCGGACATGCTCGGTTGGCCTGGTAACGCACTTGGTTACCCTGCTCCTGACGCAGCAGCAATCCGGCCTGCGCCAGACGGGTCAGCTCCTTGTGCAGGGTGCCCGCGCTGGTGCCGGTCAGGCGCGCCAGTTCCCGCACGTAATAACTTGAGTCGGGGTGCAGCAACAACAGGCTCAACACCCGCTGGCGATAACTCCCGAACAACAGCTCCATCAACATGATCGTAGCTCCATTGGCTTCGACTGTAGCCTTATCGACTACGTAATGCAAGATGGGTTACAAGGAAACCGCCAGTGATATGTATAGAAAACGGCATTTTTTATACACGTCAGCCACGACATGTATAAAAAGTGGGCAATTGGCACGCCATCAGTCCCCAGAGACCTGAATGGTGCGTAGTGGAAATTCGAAGCTACGCCGCTTCAGCCGCCATCGCCCCGGCTTCCGGCAGGCGCAACTGGCCGGAGATCAGACGGGGGAGCAGGGTGTCACGGAGGGTGGCGAGGGTTTGGGCTTGTTGCTGATTTCTGAAAATGCTTTCACGGATTACCTTCGTCACACCGTCAAATGCTTTCAAAACATCGCCCATTGGCAGGGCGACAGGAAGGCGATAGACGTTGTTCCGATTCAGTCCTGGCACGGCAGCATCGGTATTCATGTCAGCAAGACCCAATGTTCTGAGCAGGTAGAAACAATAGGTCATCGG
>DJUX01000020.1 GCA_002440665.1 Dechloromonas sp. UBA6271 | reverse complement strand
AATGGACAATCTGGGTTTATATTGATTGCCGGGGAAAGTGTCGATGTAGTAAGTCGTATCAATAGGCGAGCAAGGAATCTCACTGAGGTTCACTTCGCCTACAGAGCCTTTTCGTCCAATGACCACGGTGGCACCAGCGCTCAGCGCGGTGTCGTGATAGCCCACAACTCCGTTAGAGCCGAAGACCGGAAAACCATTGCCGGAACGCTCTCGGTCAGGGAGTGCCTTGCCGTATTTGAGTTCGATTAGCTTGCCAAGCGATGTTTCTGCCCAGCCGGTAGGCAGCCCGCTCATGCAACCAAAGGCCCGCTAGGTGGCCGAATCAGACTTTCCGCCGGAATGCCGAGTTTTTCATGCAGGTTCCAGATCATCTTCAGCGTCAGCGGGCGTTTGCGGTTGAGGATTTCATAGACGCGGTTGAGTTGGCCTATGGCTGGCACCAGGTCTTTTGCCGTGAGGCCGGCTTGTTCCATGCGGAATTTGATGGCCTCGACCGGGTCGGGCAACTCGACCGGGTAGTGCTTGCTTTCGTAAGCGGCCACCAGGGTGAGAAGGATTTCAAAACGATCTCCATCCGGCGAGCCCGGTTGCGGTTCGTTGTCAAAGTAGGCGGAGACTTCGCGGAGCGACTGTTTGTAGTCTTCTTCAGTACGAATGGGGCGAATTTCCATGGTTTAAATCTCCATCTCGACGGTTTCGGCATCAATGGCGTCGTATTCCTTGTGGGTGCCGATGAATTTCACGTAAACCGCCTGGTATTGGTAAGCCACAGAGACAATCAGACGGTAGTCATTGCCCTTGACGTTGAACGCGACACGGCGGTTTTTGAGGATGCTGGCGCTGCGGTACTGTTCCTTGATCTCGGCCGGTTGCTTCCAGACTGCCTTTTTGGCTTCATCAACCCAGGACTTGAGTGCCTGCTCGGCGTCTGGATGTTCTTCCCAGAAGGCGCGGAGAAACCGGACCGCGACGATGTTCATGGCTGAAGTTTAGTCCCAAATTGGGATATGTCAATGTTCATTCTGCGGCGTTTGCCGCCGCACCCTCACCCCCGGCCCCTCTCCCCTGGAGGGAGAGGGGAGTGGTGGCTGCGGTTTTAGCCCCTCCCCCGTCCGGGGGGAGGGGTTGGGGAGAGGGCGCCGCAGTGTTCAGCATTTCCCAAAGCCGTTCAAGTACCGCATCTTGCTGCTGTGTCCATTCGTGGTTCCAGACGCGAAATATCCAATAGCCTTCACCATTGAGCCAGGCATCGCGCTGTTGATCGTAGGCAACTGCCTCCGCGTGCTGGCTGCCATCAAGTTCAACAACGAGCTTTGCCGACAGGCAAACAAAATCGACGATAAACGGGCCAATGACTTGTTGGCGGCGAAACTTGAAACCAGCAAAGCGATGCCCGCGGACTGTCTGCCAAAAAGTCTGCTCGAAAGGCGTGGCGTTAACGCGCAGTTCGCGGGCACGGTCACGTTTGGTGTGGCTGATCATTCCCCTTCACCCAACTCTGCCAATATCGCCTGCAGTTCCGCCAGCGCCCCCTCCAGTTCGCCCATCGCTTCCTGCGCCAGCACGGCGGGTTCCGGCAGGTCAGCGGCGTCTTCGGCGTTGTCGTCTTTTAGCCAGGCGATGTCGAGGCTGTCGGCGCGTTCCCTGATTCATTCGCGGCTGAAGCTGCGGTAGCGGCTGGTTTCGCCTTGATCCTGGCGTTGACCGCAGCTAACCCCCTCACCCCCAGCCCCTCTCCCCGCTGGGGCGAGGGGAGCGAAGGAGGCTTCGAATTCGGCGAAATGTGATCGGGTGAGCGGGGTCCGTTTGCCGAAGCGGGGCATGTTGGCGCGCAGGTCGTAGACGCGGACTTCCTTGGTGCTGCCGGTGGCGTGCTGGCTGACTGTGTCGAAGAACAGCACATTGGTTTTGACGCCCTGGGCGTAGAAGATGCCGGTGGGCAGGCGCAGCAGGGTGTGGAGGTTGCATTTGTCCATGAGGTCGCGCCGGATGTCGGCACCGACGCCGGCTTCGAACAGCACGTTGTCGGGCAGGACGACTGCGGCGCGGCCACCATCCTTGAGGTGCCGGACAATATGCTGGACGAAGGCGAGTTGCTTGTTGCTGGTGCTGTGCGTGAAGTCGTCGCGGGTCGGGCCGCCGCCGCCCTTGGCGGTGCCGAAGGGCGGGTTGCTGAGGATGATGTCGCTTTTGGGCAGCCGGTTTTTTCCCGCATCACCCAGCGTGTTGCCGAGGTGGATGACGCCTTGTTCGTCGCCTTCCATGCCGTGCAGCAGGCAGTTCATGAGCGCCAGGCGGCGGGTGCCGGGGACGAGTTCCATGCCGATGAAGGCTTTGTTGCGCTGGAAGGTGCGCTGCTTTTCGTTGAGGTCGTAGAGGTTGTCGGTCTTGGCCTTGATCCAGGCGTCGGCGGCGATCAGGAAGCCGGCAGTGCCGGCGGCCGGGTCTTGCACGGTTTCGCCGGCTTGCGGGTTGATCAGGGCGACGATGCTGTCGATCAAGGGCCGTGGTGTGAAGTATTGCCCGGCTCCCGACTTGGTTTCGGTGGCGTTCTTTTCGAGCAGGCCTTCGTAGAGGTCGCCGAGGCCGTCGCGCTGGGCGGAGTACCAGTCGATGCTGTCGATGGCGCTGATCAGTTGCCTGAGGTGGCGCGGCTCTTTCATGCGGGTCTGCGCGTCGGCGTAGATGGCGGAAATGAGCGGGTCGGTGCTTTGCGAGAGGCTGAGCAGCGTGGCCTTGTAGTAGGTGAGCAGGTTGGGGCCGTCGAGCTTGGCGATGTCCGGCCAGCGGGCGCCTTCGGGCAGCTTGTGGCCGAGCATGACGCCGCTCTGGGCGTTTTCGTGTTCCATCTTGATGAAGAGGAGCAGGACCAGTTCGGTGACGTAGTCGGCGTAGTTGATGCCGTCGTCACGCAGGACGTCACAGAGGTTCCAGAGTTTCTGGACGATTTCGTTGTTGCTCATGGGGGTGCTATTTCAGTTTTGGCCGGTACTTGAGGTGAGGACCGGGATTGATTCTGGTGGGTGGTGAGCCGATTGGATTTTTCTGCGTATTACGTCTTGCCGGCGCTGCCGGGGTTTTATACCTGTCTGGCTTCGGCAAGGATGGCGGCCCGGAATTTTTCCGGTAGTGCCTTGGGCGTTACAACGTCCACCGGCATGCCGAGCAGTTGCAGCAATTCGTGCCGGATGGCGCCAATATCGAAAAGCGTGGTCTCCGGTGTTGGGTCGATCAGGATGTCGAGATCGCTGTCTTCGGTGTCTTCACCGTGGATCACCGAACCAAAAACGCGCGGGTTGCTGGCGCGATGGGCTGCCACCACTTGCCGGATCGCTTCCCTGTTGGCTTTTAGAGCTTCTGAGGGTTTCATGGATTCACCTGCCTTTAAGATCGCGGTAGAAATTTTCGTGCGGGCCAAGTGCTTCCAGATAGACCAGCCGGACTTCGTCATCAAGCGTGTAGCCGAGCAAGTAGAGTTGGCCCTGGCTGCGGAATTTGTGGACCAGCAAGCTGGCCAGATCGCCTTTTTTCCGTTCTCCAACATTGGGGTTGGCGGCGATTTCTTCGACGGCCAAATCGACATCGGCCGCTATGTTGTCGTGAAGTTTCTTGTACTGCCTGGCAAAGCGGCGCGTCTGGCGAACGCCGTAGCTCATGCCGAACGGCTCCTTGGTACGAAGGGGGTACTTTGTTCGCGTGGCTCGGCCATTGCGGCAAAGGATTCGGCGATGAAGCTCACCGGCAGGTCTGGGTTGTCCAGGGCGGCGCGCCCGAGTTTTGCCCAGTATTCAACCTGGCCGGCGATGGTCCGGTGTTCGGCGGCAGCGTCGGTTTTGGCCAGATCGTAGAGCGCTTGGTCTATTCGGATTGATGTGGTGGTCGACATGGGAGCCTCTTGCTACATTTGTGGTAATTCAGAATAGCATGCCAGGTTCAGGCGTCAAGTCAGGCCGCATTCGGCCACAGGCCATCGGCAAGCGCTTCGAGCACGTTGTCCAGCTTGCCGCCGAGCATGGCGTCGAGCCGCTTGGCGCCGCCATCGGTGGCGAAGGCGCGGTTGACGAATTGCTGGTCGATGACGACTTCGTGGTGCAGTTGCTTGGCGAGGCGGTCGAGCCATTTGCGTTGCACGGGTGTCCAGACGGTGAGACTGAAAATGCGTTGCATGGCCTGGGCGACGCGTTGCTCGAAGGGGAGCAGGGCTTCGCCCAGCGCGGCCTGGCGGATGTAGCCGATGATGCTGGCGGCGATGTCCTGGTTGCTGCGGTTGCGCCAGGCGGTTTGCAGGCGGGCTTCGGAGTAGCCGTGTTCATCGAGGAGCAGGCGGACTTCACGCAGTTGCTCTCGGGAGAGGTCTTTCGGGCGATTGACTACGACACTCAAGGCGGTGGACTGGTTGAGCTGCTGGTGGATGAAGTGGTTGAAGCTGTCGAGGTAGTCTTCGGGTTTGCTGTAACTGCCGTAGCTTTGTTCGCGGGCGAGCAGTTCGTCCTTGTGGCCGGAGATGATGGGCTTGTAGGTGCTGCCGATCATCAGCCGGATGCCTTCGACCTGGGCGATGAGCGTTTTTTGCTGTTTTAGCCAGTCGACCGCAGCATTTGGCCCCAGCTCGCGCAGGTGTTTGTGGAGGATGGCCGGGGCGACGCCCCAGTGTTGTTCGAGTTCGTCGAGCCGGGTTTTGAGCTCGGGCTTCTTTTCGGCCTGGTGCGTGGCGCTGCGCAGGACGCGCATGAGCTTCTGGCTGATGGCGTCGAGGACATCGTGGGCGTGGTGCGTGCCGACACGGCTGCCGGGGGCGGTGAAGCTGGCCGGGTTGTCGAGTTCGCCAACCAGTTGTTCGAGCGTGATGTTCGGGTCTTTGACCAGCGGCTGCATGGTGTTGACCGCTTCGAGCGCCTGGTAGATATCGACCGGGTCGTAAATCTTGAAAACAGTCTTGCCGATGTCGTCGCAGCGGCGGGTGGCGCGGCCGATCATCTGTTCGTAGAGGATGCGCGAACGGACGCGGCGCATGAAAACGATGTGGCTGATGGCGGGGACGTCGATGCCGGTGGTCAGCAGGTCGACGGTGATGGCAATGCTCGGGTAGCGCTCGTTTTTATAGCGGGCGATGAGTTGTTTGATCTTGTCGGACTGGCCGGTGATCTTGCGGACGGCGGCTTCGGCGTATTCGTCGCCGTATTTTTCCTTGAAGGCAGCGTCGAGCAGGCGCTTGACCATGTCGGCGTGGAGGTCGGTGGCGCAGAAGATCAGGGTTTTTTCTTCGCTGAACGGATCGATTTCTTCGACCAGTTGTTCGCAGATGACGCGGTTGAAGTCTTCGTTGATGACGCGGCGGTTGAAGCTTTCGACGTCGAATTTCAGTTCGTCTTCGAGTTCGGATTGCTCGATTTCGCCAGTGCCGAGGTCGATGGCGCTGACCTGCTCGCCCTTGGCGAACTTGATGCCGTGCTTGCTGAGCAGGGTCTCGTAGCGGATCGGCGGTTCGTGGTCGATCAGCCAGTCGTCGGCGACGGCTTCGCGGTAGGAGTAGGTGTAGACCGGGCGGCCGAAGATGTCGCTGGTGTGCTTGGCCGGCGTGGCGGTCAGGGCGATCTTGGCGGCGTCGAAGTAGTCGAGGACGCGGCGGTAGGTCGAGAGGTACTGGGCCTGGTCGCGGACCTGCAGTTCGCCTTCGGACATTTCCTGGTCGAGCGTGTAGCCGCGGTGGGCTTCGTCGATGATGATGCAGTCGAATTCGTCGATGCCGGGCGGGGTGTCGCTCTGAAAAATACGCTTGACCATGGCCTGCACGGTGGCGACCTGGATGCGGGTTTCGGCCTCCGCCGCCATGTCGCCCATTTCGGCGATGTTGTAGGCCTTGGAGAGCGGCAGGTTTTGTTCGAGCGCAGCTTCGTCGAAATTTTCCTGCGCCTGCTGGCCGAGGGCGCTGCGGTCGACGAGGAAAAGAATGCGGCGGAAACGCTCGGCTTTCAGGAAGCGGTACATCAGGCCGATGATGGTGCGCGTCTTGCCGGTGCCGGTGGCCATCGCCAGCAGGCAATTGGACTGCCCGGCGGCAAGCGCGGTTTCGACGGCCTGAATGGCGCGTTCCTGATAGTTGCGCAGGTGCAGGTAGGCGAAACCTTCCTGCTGCAATTTGGCTTCGGCGGCGGCTTTGCTGCGGGTGAGCTGGTCGAGCAGGCCGGCCGGGGTGTGGAAATCCATCAGCGGCTTGGCCAGATTGGCCGGGCTGCGTACATCGCGGAACCAGATGCCGCTTTGTTCCGCCAGTTGCTGCAGGTAGGGCCGGCTGTTGCTGGAATAAACAAAGGGAATTTCGAAATGGCTGCCCTGGGCGTCGGGCCAACTGGCAGTACGGCCTTCGTGTTGCCAGGCGGGTTGGGCATCGGCCAATTGGCGGTAGCCGCGTGAGTAGCGTTCGGCTTGCGGAATCTTGCCGGCGACGTTGGTGTTTTCGCGCTTGGCTTCGACGACGGCGATGGGCGTTAGGCCGGCGAACAGCAGGTAGTCGGCGGCTTCGTTGCCGAGGGTTGGCCATTCGGCGATGGCGAGGTTTTTGCCTCTTTCCGGGCGGGCGCCTTTGGCGTAGGTGAGTTCCTGCGTATTGGCCTGCCAGCCGGCTTCGATCAACTGCTGGTCGATCAGGATGCGGGTGAGTTCTTCGTTGAGAACCAGTTGGCGGCTGGCGGCCTGAGTGCTTTGAGTGACCAGCTGCGTGGTTTTCTGGCTGGCGTCGAGTTGGCTTTGCAGGGTTTGCAGGCGCTGCTCGAATTCCTGTTTGACGCGATCCAGCGTAGCCGCTTGTTCTTCGGCCAGGCTCTGGTAGGTACGTGCTTCGGCGTCCATTTGCCCGGCAAGGGCGGCGTATTCTTCTTTTTCGCGGGCGATCAGGTCGGCGAGTTGCTATTTGCTTTCGAGGGCGGCGTTTTGGCTGCCGACTTCGGCGCGCAGTTGGTCTATTTCGCTTTGCAGCTGGCGCACTACAAGGCTGGGGTCAGCTGGGGGCTGGAAAGGGCCGGGGCGGAAGCTGACACCGGTTTTTCCGAAGGATTGGTGAAACCAGACGGCGAGGGTGCGGGCCAGCTTGAGGCCATCCATCGCTTCCGTGTGCCGGGTGCGGAACTGGTGGGTGGCCTTGTTGCCTTCGATTCGCAGGATGTGAAACATCTCGCGGATGGTGGGATCGAGGCGGATTTCGCGGTTGAGCCGGAAGAGCAGGTCGGCCTGGGTGGTTTCGCTGGTGAATTCGATGCCACTGCGGGCGGCGATGTCCTGAGCCAGTGCCTCGCCCAGTTGGCGCAGCTTGATCAGCGTGGTGTTCGGATCGGCAGCAAAGACCTGCTCGGCGGTGATCGCCAGTTGCAGGAAAACGGGGTCATGCTCGGCGAGGAAGGCGAAATTGCTGGAAATGATCTGGCCCCGGATTCAGTATTGGTCGCTTGCATACGGCATGGCGGGGAATTTAACCCAGATTGAAGTTCACCCCGGCCGGAGGGCGGATCGCCTGCCAGGTGGACAGCGTGCCCGGCGGCCGCGTGCTGATCGGCGTGCAGGACACCG
>DJUX01000023.1 GCA_002440665.1 Dechloromonas sp. UBA6271 | reverse complement strand
ATGCCCTGGCCACCGTCAAGAGTGCTGATACCGTCAAGGTGATCACCGTGCGCACCACGGCGTTTGATGCGGTCAACCGGGAAAATGCCGCGAAAATCGAAAGCATCGCCGCCGCCAACGACACCGCCCAAAGCACTCTCACGAACAGAGAACTGACCAAGTCCGAGCGTCCTGAACTCGGTGCCGCCAAGATCATCGTTTCCGGTGGTCGGGGTCTGGGCAGTGGCGAGAACTACCACACCCTGCTCGAACCGCTTGCCGACAAGCTCGGTGCGGCGCTTGGTGCAAGTCGGGCCGCCGTCGATGCCGGCTTTGTGCCGAACGACTATCAGGTCGGCCAGACCGGCAAGATCGTCGCCCCGCAGCTCTACATCGCGGTCGGCATCTCGGGCGCCATCCAGCATCTGGCCGGGATGAAGGAGTCCAAGGTCATCGTCGCCATCAACAAGGATCCGGATGCGCCGATCTTCCAGGTGGCGGATTATGGTCTGGTGGCTGATCTGTTTGAAACCGTGCCGCAACTGGTGAATGCCGTCGGCTAGAATAGCCGTGTGAATCTGCCGGATACATTGCTGGGTGAAGGGTGGTACTGGGCGGCGTGGGTCGTCTGGGTGCCGCTTTTCGCCCGCAGTCTTTTCAAGGCACATTGGAGCAGGTTAAGGGATTCCGAGCAACTCAACGTCTGGCTCGGAATGATCGTGTTGCTGACAGTGATCTGGAGCCTGAAGGCGGGGGTTAGGCCGGGGCTGTCGATGCATCTGCTCGGTGCGACGGTCTTTACGCTCAGCTTCGGCCCGCACCTCGCGTTTGTCGGCCTCTCGCTGGTGCTTCTTGGCATAAGCCTGAATGGCGCCGATGGCTTCTTCGCATACGCGATCAACGCGTTGCTGATGGCTGGCGTCGGTGTGGCGTTGAGTCAGGCCATGTATCGCCTTGCTTTACGGTTCCTGCCGCGGCATTTTTTTGTCTATGTTTTCGTCAATGGATTTTTCGCTGCGGCGCTAACGGTCATCGGCGTCGGTATCGCTGCAACGCTGCTGCTGATGGTGGCCGGCGTGTATGCGTGGGACTATCTGGCGGCAGAATATTTGCCGTACCTTCTCCTGCTCGGGTTTTCCGAAGCCTGGTTGTCGGGGATGGTGATGACACTCTTTGTGGTTTACCGTCCCAACTGGGTCGGCACTTTTGACGACGCCAGTTATCTCGCCAATAAATAAGGGCTACAATTCGGCTGATTTCATGTCATTGGGGTGTGAGTAGGTGAACTATTTTGCATTTCGCTTTTCCCTGGTTGCTGCCTTGGTTGCCCTCTCGGGTGAAGCGACGGCCATTGGCCTCGGGGAGTTAAGAGGTAGTCCAGCGCTTGGCGACCGGCCGCGGTTCGAGGTCGATATCCTTGGCGCCGGCAAGAGTTCGCTCGATCCTGCCTGTTTTCGCCTGCAGCGGCCCGCCGGTGACGACAATCTTCCCTGGTTGAAACGTGCGACATTCAAGGTTCGCAAAGGAAATCCACCGGTTCTCGAGATCGTTTCAGATGCGCCGCTCAGCGATCCGGTGCTTGCGGTGGCCTTACACGTGGCTTGTGGTCAGGATGTCGTTCGCGAATACATAGTCATGGCGTCGCCGCTCACTGGCCGCTCGCTGCGGGCAATGGAGCCAAGTGAGGCACCCCGTAGTTCGGCCTCAGCCCCGGAGCAGCGCGAACGGATCAGGCCGGCTCGTCCCGCGGCAAGGACTTTGCCCGCTGTAACTGCAGCGCCGGCCCAGGCGCTTCCGGTTGCGGGCAGTTTGGGGGATCCGGGCAAAGTACCGGCTTCGGCGGAGCAGCAGGTCGCCAACCTAGCGGCGGCTGATAAAATCAAAAGCATGGAGGCGACGGTTGGCGAGCTCCAACAGCGCGCCGGTGACCTTGCCCAGAAAATCGAGCAGGCCGCCGCCATTCCGGCAACGGCGCAGCCTGAAGCCCAGGCAGTACCGCCTGCGCCGGTAGCCGATCAGGCCCCCAAGGCGCCGGCTGCCGGCACGAGTTCCGGCGGCTCCAACTGGAATCTTTTTGGCGCATTGATCGGGGCGCTGTTGGTCGTCGCTGCCTGGTTCGGCTGGCGGGGTTATCAGGAACGCCAGCGAGGGCTTCAGGACTTCGAGGTTGACCCGCCGCGCAAGGATGAACACGAGGAACGCGGTGGCGTCGATTTGCAGGTGGACCCGGCTGCGATGGCCATGCCGCTGAAGCTCGATGTCTATGCCGCGGGAACACCGCCGGTGGCACCGATAGCACGCTCGGTGGTGCCGCCATCCAGGCACGACTCGGTAATGTCGATTTCGGCTGCTACGGTCGACGAGCATTTCGAGGCCAATCCGGTCATGGAACTGGCTGAAATCATGCTTTCGTTCGGTCGCGTGAAGGGGGCTGCCCAAGCGTTGCAGGAATACATCGATGCCAATCCGCAGGAGGCGCTGAAGCCCTGGATACGACTGATGGATGTTTACCGTATGGCAGGTATGCGTCACGAGTTCGAAAAGGTAGCCCGCGAACTGAACAAGAATTTCAATGTGGAAGTTCAGAAATGGGATCCGGCTGCCGAACCCCAGAGTCCGGGTGTGGTAGATGTGGTGCTCGATACGGAATCGGCAAGCCGGCTGGATGGCGCTCGGGTCGAGGGCATCGAAGGCATGCCGGCGATCACGGAGCAAGTGCTCGCGCGCTGGCCGGCGGGCGACGTCATCGAGTATCTCAACCAGTTGCTGCGCGACAACCGTGGCGGTACGCGCCTCGGTTTCTCACTGTCGGTCGTCAGTGACATCCTGTTCCTGATCGAACTCAAGGAAATTTCCAACAAGATGGAAAGCGACGTCAAAGCATCATGAGCGAATACATTGCCCCATTGCAGGACATGCGGTTTGTAATGCAGGAGCTGGCCGGTCTTGAACAGGTCGTTTCCTTGCCAGGCTGTGAAGAGGCTTCGCCTGACGTGGTCGATGCCATCCTGCACGAGGCAGCCAGATTTTCCGGTGAGGTATTGTCGCCGCTCAATCGGGTGGGCGACAGGGATGGCGCCAAGTGGAAAGACACCGTTGTCACTACCTCTCCCGGCTTCAAGGAGGCTTATCGCCAGTTCGTCGACAATGGCTGGAATGGTCTCGGGTGCGATCCGGAATTTGGCGGTCAGGGCTTGCCCCGCCTGCTGTCTACAGCGGTCAGTGAAATGTGGAAGGCATCCAACCACGCCTTCTCGTTGTGCCCGATGCTGACCCAGGGGGCCATCGAGGCGCTGATGATTGCCGGTACCGACGAGCAAAAGGCTGCCTACTTGCCGAACCTCGTGTCCGGCGAATCGACCGGGACGATGAATCTGACCGAACCTTCGGCCGGCTCCGACCTGGCTGCCGTGCGTAGCCGGGCCGAGCCAGTGGGCGACGGCAGCTACAGGATTTTCGGCCAGAAGATTTTCATCACCTACGGTGAGCACGACATGACGGACAACATCGTCCATCTCGTGCTGGCGCGGACGCCCAATGCGCCGGAAGGTGTCAAGGGCATCTCGTTGTTCGTCGTGCCGAAGTTCCTGCTCAAGGCTGACGGGACGCCGGGCGAACGCAACGATGTCTATTGCGTTTCCATCGAACACAAGCTGGGCATCCACGGCAGCCCGACGGCAGTGCTCGCCTTTGGCGATCATGGCGGGGCGATCGGTACCTTGGTCGGCGAAGAGAATCGTGGCCTCGAGTACATGTTCATCATGATGAACGCCGCCCGATTCAATGTGGGCCTCGAGGGCTTGGGCGATGCCGAGCGTGCGTATCAACGTGCTGTCGCCTATGCGAAGGATCGCGTGCAGGGCACCGAAGTCGGTGTCCGCGGCGGCCCGAAAGTACCGATCATCAAGCACCCGGATGTGCGCCGCATGTTGATGTCCATGCGTGCGCGCATCGAAGCCATGCGCGCACTCGCCTATGTCACCGCAGCAGCACAGGATAATGCCCATCAGAACCCGGACGAAACTTCGCGCAAGAAAGGGCAGGCTTTTGCCGACCTGATGATCCCGGTGGTCAAGGGCTGGAGTACGGAAAGTGCCATCGATATCGCTTCGCTCGGTGTCCAGGTGCATGGTGGCATGGGCTTCATCGAAGAAACCGGCGCTGCGCAGCATCTCCGTGATGCCCGCATCACCACCATTTACGAAGGCACAACGGCGATTCAGGCCAACGACCTGATTGGCCGCAAGATAGCCCGCGAGAAGGGGGTAACCATTCTTGCCGTGATTGCCGACATGCGTGCCGCGACGGCACAACTCGATGGCGAGCTCGCCGGTATCGGCGCCCGCCAGTCGGTTGCGGTCGACGCCCTGGAAAAGGCAGTTTCCTGGATCGTTGCCAATTTTTCCACTGATCCCAAGGCGGCCCATGTCGGCGCTGTGCCTTTTCTCCATCTGCTCGGCATCGTTGCCGGCGGCTGGCAGATGGGCCGGGCGGCGGTGATTGCCCGGGCGAAGATTGCCGGTGGGGATTCCGACCCGTTCTGGTCGGCCAAGCTGGTGACGGCACGCTTCTTTGCAGATCATTTCCTGACTCAGGCCACTGGTCTTGCCGAGTCAGTGGTTAACGGCGCCGTCGGTGCGCTGGAAATGGCCGACGATAGCTTCTAGAAATCCATCCTCTTTTACCCGGAAGCCCGCGATTGTTGTTATAATCGCGGGCTTTTCAACCTTGCCCTACCGCGAACGCATGGCGGAGGGTATATCCCAAAAGGAGTTTGCATGCGCCATTACGAAATCGTATTTATCGTCCATCCGGACCAAAGCGAGCAGGTGCCCGGCATGGTCGAGCGCTATCGCGCCATCGTCACTGCCAAGAGCGGTGCGATCCATCGTCTGGAAGACTGGGGCCGCCGTCAGCTGGCTTACCCGATCCAGAAGATCCACAAGGCTCACTACGTCATGATGAACATCGAGTGCGACGGCGAAACGCTGAGCGAACTCGAGCATTCCTTCAAGTTCAACGACGCCGTCCTGCGCCACCTCATCGTCAAGATGAAGGCCGCCGTGACGACTCCTTCCCCGATGATGAAGGAAGAGAAGTCGAAGTCCCTGATGGGTGGTGATGTGCCTGCTGCTGCACCGGTCGAACCGGTTGCCGCTGCCTAAAACACATTTGTACGGGAATTAACGGCTGAACTGTATCGAACTTTCCGGTCTGCTGGTCGAGCGCAAAGCCTTGCGCTATACCCCGGCCGGTGCACCAGTCAGCGAAGGGCGGCTGCAACACAGCTCCTCGCAGATTGAAAGTGGTACAGAGCGTCTGGTGGAAGTGGAAATCGCTGTTCTGGCCTTGGGTGAATCCGCCCGCTGGCTCCAGGCAGCACCCCTCGGCGGGGCAGTCAGGCTGACTGGATTTCTCGCTGCTCGAAGCCGCAACAGCAAAACGCCCGTGCTGCATGTGAATTCAATAGAATTTTTGGAAGGAAACGAAAATGGCTCGATTCTTCAAGAAGAAGGATGACGACAAGAAAAAGAAGCGTGGCGGTGGTCTCTTCAAGCGCCGCAAATTCTGCCGCTTCACAGCAGAAAAAGTCGAACAGATCGACTACAAAGATGTGGATGTCCTGAAGGAATTCATCCAGGAAAACGCCAAGATCATGCCGGCTCGTCTGACCGGCACCAAGGCCGGCTATCAGCGCCAGCTGGGTACCGCGATCAAGCGCGCCCGCTTCCTGGCACTGCTGCCTTACACCGATAACCATCAATAAGCGGGGAGACGAAACATGCAAATCATTCTGCTCGAAAAGGTGGTTAACCTCGGTAACCTCGGCGATATCGTCAAGGTCAAGGATGGCTACGCCCGCAACTTCCTGATCCCGAAGCGCATGGCCAAGCGCGCCACGCCGGCTGCCATGGCTGAATTCGAAGCGCGTCGCGTCGAACTGGAAAAAATCGCCGCTGACAAGCTGGCCGCTGCTCAAGGCGTTGCCGACAAGATGGCCGGTCTGTCCGTTTCCGTCGCCCGCAAGGCCGGCATGGATGGTCGCCTGTTCGGTTCGGTCGGCAATGCCGACATCGCCGATGCGCTGAAAGTTGCCGGCTTCGATGTCGACAAGGCTGCCATCCGCATGCCGGAAGGTCCGCTCAAGGCCATCGGCGAATTCCCGCTCGACGTTGCCCTGCACACCGATGTGCTGGCCAACATTACCGTGGCGGTCGTTGCCGAGTAATTCCGGCCGCACCTCACGACAAAAGGCCTCGCAGTTGCGGGGCCTTTTTAATTTAAACTTGGTCCCCATGAATCAGCGCCCGCAGAAACCCAGAATTACGGATTCCACCCTCGATCAGTTGCGTGTCCCGCCGCATTCCATTGAGGCTGAGCAGTCAGTTCTGGGGGGCTTGCTGCTCGACAATCAAGCTTGGGACCGCATGGGTGACCTGGTTACCGATACCGATTTTTATCGCGACGAGCATCGGCGTATATTCCGGCAGATTCGTAACCTTCTCGAGCGTGCCAAGCCGGCCGACGTCGTAACCGTGGCTGAAGCGCTGGATGCAGCAGGGGAAGGAGATCAGACCGGCGGACTCGCCTACCTTGGCGAACTGGCCGCCAATACGCCTTCCGCTGCCAATATCCGGCGTTATGCCGAGATCGTTCGCGAACGGGCAGTGCTTCGGCAACTGGTGGCGACTGCCGACGAAATTGCCGCTGACGCGCTGAATCCGCTTGGGCGCGATGCCGAGACACTGCTCGACGAAGCAGAATCGAAAATATTCAAGATTGCCGAAGCGGGGGCCGGACACAACGAGGGCTTTGTCCATATCAATCCACTGTTGACGCAGGTCGTCGAACGGATTCAGGAACTGCACGATCGCGACAATCCTTCGGACATTACCGGCGTGCCGACAGGTTTTGTCGATCTCGATCAAAAGACTTCGGGCTTCCAGCCAGGCGACCTAATTATCGTCGCCGGCCGTCCATCGATGGGCAAGACGGCTTTCGCGCTGAATATTGCCGAGAACGTTGCGGTGGATTCCGGTTTGCCGGTCGGGGTCTTCTCGATGGAAATGGGCGGCACGCAACTGGCGATGCGCATGCTGGCGTCGATCGGGCGCCTCGACTCGCATCGGGTGCGCACCGGACGTCTCAATGACGATGAATGGTCGCGCCTGTCGTTTGCACTGGGCAAGTTGCACGAAGCGCCGATCTACATCGACGAAACCGGCGGCCTTACGCCGGCCAACCTGCGCGCTCGTGCCCGGCGTCTGGCGCGCCAGTACGGTGGCAAGCTCGGGTTGCTAGTGATCGACTACATCCAGTTGATGAGCGGCAGTCGGCAGGGAGAAAACCGGGCGACGGAAGTGTCGGAGATTTCCCGCTCGATCAAATCGCTGGCCAAGGAACTGCAGGTGCCGATCGTGGCGCTGTCGCAACTCTCGCGGAAGGTCGAGGAACGGACCGACAAGCGCCCGATGATGTCGGACTTGCGCGAATCGGGCGCCATCGAGCAGGACGCCGACGTGATCCTGATGATGTACCGCGAGGAATATTACAAGCAGGATACGCCGGACAAGGGGATCGCCGAAGTCATCATCGGCAAGCAGCGAAACGGCCCGACCGGGACGGTCAGGCTGGCCTTCCTCGGCGAGTACACGCGCTTCGAGAGTCTGGCCGGCGGCGGTTCTGGCAGCAGCAGGTCGGACTACTGACCGCTGGCGGGAAAGTTCTAGAGTTCCACGCGGCGGGAGTTGATGGTGAACTCGAATGCGGCCGGGTTGGTTCCGTCCCGTTTCCCCTCCCGTGATTCGAGTTGGGGCAGTAGCAGGAAAGGCAAGGCGTTCTGCCGGCCCGGCAACACCACATCCGTGCCGACGTTGAAGGCAATCCAGTTCATCTCCCAGACGCCGAACAGGACCTTTTTCAACGAAAGCAACTTGCTGTCGCGGTCCGACAACCCCTCCATGGCGACCGCGCGCCGGACATCGCTGGGGTCGACGGGAATCCAGCCAAAGCCGGGAACGTAGAATTCTGCGCGGACATGCTGTCCACGGGTTGCATCGTCGCTGGTCAGGCCGAGGCTGCGGAAAAGGCGCGACGGACCGACGCGCAACCCGAAAACGCAACGGGCCGGGATGCCGATGGCGCGGCAGATTGCCACGAACAGGCCGTTGATGTCGGCCGAGCGGCCACCGTACTGGCCGCGGATCAGTTGCTGTCGCACATCGCCGGTGCCGCCGCCGGGCAGCGCGGGATCGTAAATCGAATTTTCCACGACCCAGTCATAGATGGCCTTGCCCTGCGCCACCGGATCCTTGATCCTCCCGATGATTCTTTCACCCAGTTGGTGGGCCAGGCCGTCATTGGGAATCAGCTGCGAGGCTTGCAGGTTGCGGCGAAGAATGTCCTCGCGCTCCGGCGCGACGGTCCGTTTGGCGACGTCGAAATGGCGGTCTGCCGTGGTTACCAGCGTCTTTATCTGGAATTTGGCGTCGCTGCCATCGGACCATTCCGAATGAAACACCTCCAGATCGCCATCGGGCAGGCGGCGCATGCTCGCCATTTCCGGGTTGCCGCTCCAGCTATGGCCGAGGGTGCGCTGATAGAGCGTGTCCTGGTTGAGTGGCAGGGGCAGCCACAGGCGTGTTTGACCGCTGATACCTTTCAGCTTGACGGTCGTGACGATTTCATAGGTTCGCCAGTCGGCGGGCGGTTCGGGGGCCTTGACCGGGGGCAGGCGAGTGGCTGAGGTGCCTTGTGGGGGCTTCTCGGTAATCGGATCTTCGGCGGTATGAGCGACCGGGCCATGCGACTGTGTCGATGTGGCGGAAGGCTTTGCCGAATGGCGGCCAGCCGAAGGTTTTCCTGACGCGGGTTTGGCGGCAGGTTTTGATGTCGGTTTGGCATCGGTTTTTTTCTTGGCGGCTAGCGCCTCGGCAGAAAACAGCGATAGTGCAGCGGCAGAAGCTAGAAAATCTCGGCGTTTCAATGGTTCCTCCGGCAGAGACAGCCCGTGGCTGAAACGAAAGGGCCGTGTCAGTGACACGGCCCCTTGAATTATTTAGGTAAATTATAGCACTTCGGCTGCGTGGTCAGCCAGACGGGAGCGTTCGCCGCGTTGTAACGTAATGTGACCGGAATGTGACCAGCCCTTGAAACGGTCGACCACGTAGGTCAGGCCGGAACTGCCTTCGGTCAGGTAGGGCGTGTCGATCTGCGCGATGTTGCCGAGGCAGACGACCTTGGTGCCGGGGCCGGCACGGGTCACCAGCGTCTTCATCTGCTTCGGGGTCAGGTTCTGCGCCTCATCGATGATCAGGTACTTTTTCAGGAAGGTGCGGCCGCGCATGAAATTCAGCGACTTGACCTTGATCCGCGAGCGGATGATGTCATGGGTCGCCGCCTTGCCCCATTCGCCGCCGTAGGGACCACTGCTTTCATCGATATGGGTGAGAACGTCGAGGTTGTCTTCGAGGGCGCCCATCCACGGGGCCATCTTTTCTTCCTCGGTGCCGGGCAGGAAGCCGATATCCTCGCCAACCGGCACCGTGACGCGGGTCATGATGATCTCGGCGAACAGCTTGCTTTCGAGCACCTGGGTCAGGCCCGCCGCCAGCGTCAGCAGCGTCTTGCCGGTGCCGGCCTGGCCGAGCAGGGTGACGAAGTCGATTTCCGGGTTCATCAGCAGATTCAGCGCGAAATTCTGTTCGCGGTTGCGCGCGGTGATGCCCCAGACGGCATTTTTAGGGTGTGTGTAATCGACCAGCGTTTCCAGGACGGCAGTCTTGCCGGCAGTTTCCTTGACGATGGCGGTGAAGCCCTCGGTTTCCAGCCAGACGAATTCGTTCACCAGGAACTGTGGGCAGAGCGGCCCCTTGACGCGGTAATAGGTTTTGGCTTCCTTCTTCCAGGATTCCATGCCCTGAGCGTGCTTGTCCCAGAAATTGTCGGGCAGGGCGCGGGTGCCGGTGTAGAGGATGTCGGTATCCTCAAGCACCTTGTCGTTGAAGTAATCCTCGGCGAGCAGGTTGAGCGCGCGCGACTTGATGCGCATGTTGATGTCTTTCGACACCAGGATGACCGGGCGCTTGGGAAATTTTTTCTGAAGGTGGATGACGACCGACAGGATCTGGTTGTCGACCTTCGAGGTCGGCAGGCCCTGCGGCAACTCGGCGCTGATCGCCTCGGTCTGCAGGTAAAGGCGGCCACTCGCCAGCTTGGCCGACGGGCCGTAGAGGTCGATGCCCTCGTCGATATCGACGCCATCGTGCGCCAGCATTTCATCCAGCATGCGCGAGGTCTGGCGGGCATTGCGGGCAATTTCCGACATGCCCTTCTTGTTGTTGTCGAGTTCCTCCAGCGTCATGATCGGCAGGAAGATGTCATGTTCCTCGAAGCGGAAAAGGCAGCTGGGGTCGTGCATCAGCACGTTGGTATCGAGGACGAAAATCTTGGTAACGGCGGGCTTCTTGATGGCTGCGGGCTTGCGCGGCATGAAATGGGCCTTTGGCTGGGGTTTGGAGGGGGTTTAGAGGCTACTGACGAAATCCAGAACTTCCTGGGCATGTCCCGGTACCTTCACGCCACGCCATTCGCGGCGCAGGACGCCGTTGCGATCGATGACGAAGGTGCTGCGCTCGATGCCTCTATGCTGTTTCCCATACATGTTTTTCATTTTCATGACAGAGAACAGGGTGCAGGCGGTCTCGTCGACATCGGAGCCGAGCTCGAAGGGCAATGCCTGCTTGGTCTTGAAGTTCTCGTGCGATTTCACGCTGTCCCTGGAAATGCCGAGAATTACGGCGTCGACCGCAACAAAGCGGTCGTAGAGATCGCGGAACTGCTGTGCCTCGGTGGTGCAGCCCGGCGTGCTGTCCTTGGGGTAGAAATAAATGACGACGACCTTGCCGGCCTGCGCCGACAGGCTGAATTGCTGGTCGCTGGTGGCCGGCAGCGTGAAGTCGGGGAGTTTGGTATCGAGCATGACTTTGCCTTTGCATCTGGTTTTCGGGCATTGTGGGCAATGGGCAGGGATGCGGTCAAGTTGTTACACTTCGCACCATGCGGAAAACCTTGATTCAGTTCGCCCTCGTCGTATTGCTGGCCGGTTGCGCCCAAGCATGGAACGATCCGTACCCGGCAGCCGATGCCGAGCACAACGTTCTCTATGCCGCCTTTACCGACCGGCCCAAGCATCTCGACCCGGCGCAGTCCTACACCGAGGACGAAATCACCTTTACCGGCCAGATCTACGAGCCGCCGCTCCAGTATCACTACCTGAAGCGACCCTACGAGCTGATTCCCGCAACGCTCGAAGAGGTGCCGCGGCCGCGTTTTCTCGATGCCGAAGGGCGGGAGTTGCCGGCTGATGCACCCCTCGACACGATCGCCGAGAGCGTTTACGAACTCCGCTTGAAGCCCGGTATCCGCTACCAGCCGCACCCGGCGTTTGCCGTCGATAGTCGCGGTCAACCGCTTTTTTTGGGCAAAAATGCTGCCGAGGGACGGCAGAAGATCGCCGATTTTACGCAAACGGGTACGCGCGAGCTGACTGCCGACGACTACATCTACCAGATCAAGCGGCTTGCCCACCCGCGCCTGCATTCGCCCATTTTTGGCATGATGGCCGACAAGATCGTCGGTCTGAAGGAACTCGGTGAAACCCTGCAAAGCGCGGCGCGCGACATGCCGGCGACCGACTGGCTCGATCTCGACGCCTATCCGTTGTCCGGAGTCGAGAAGGTCGATCGCCACACCTGGCGCATTCGCATCAAGGGCAAGTATCCGCAGTTTCTCTTCTGGCTGGCGATGCCGTTCTTTGCTCCGGTGCCGCGCGAGGTGGATCGTTTCTATGCCCAGCCAGGCATGTCCGCCAAGAACCTGACGCTCGACTGGTGGCCGGTCGGCACCGGGCCGTTCATGCTGACCGAAAACGACCCGAACCGCCGCATGGTGCTCTCGCGCAACCCCAATTTCGGCGGCCGCCAGACCTATCCCTGCGAAGGCGAGGCGGGTGACCGCGAAGCCGGCCTGCTGGAGGATTGCGGCAAGCCTTTGCCGCTGCTCGATCAGGCCGTGTTCACCCGCGAAAAGGAAGCGATTCCGTACTGGAACAAGTTCCTGCAGGGCTACTACGATGCCTCGGGAATTTCCTCGGACAGTTTCGACCAGGCGGTGCGTGTCAATGTCGGTGGCAATGTGGCGCTCACCGACGAAATGCGGGACAAGGGAATACGCCTGCTGACCTCGGTCAAGACCTCCACCTTCTACATGGGCTTCAATATGCTCGATCCGGTGGTTGGCGGACTGAACGAACGGGCCACCAAACTCCGGCAGGCCATCTCGATTGCCGTCGACCAGGAAGAGTACATCTCGATTTTCCAGAACGGCCGCGGCATACCCGCCCAGAGCCCGCTGCCGCCAGGCATCTTCGGCTACGAGGGGGGCGAGGAGGGAATGAACGGCGTCGTTTATGACTGGGTGGACGGCAAGGCGCGGCGGAAGCCAGTCGAGGTTGCCAGGCGGCTGATCAGCGAGGCCGGCTACCCGAATGGCCGTGACGAGAAGACCGGCGAACCGCTGGTCATCTATCTCGACACCACCGGCGGCGGCATGGGTGAGAAGTCGCGGCTCGACTGGCTGACCCGGCAGTTCGCCAAGATCGACGTGCAACTGGTCATTCGCTCGACCGACTTCAACCGCTTTCAGGACAAGATCCGCAAGGGCAACGTCCAACTCTACTATCTGGGCTGGAATGCCGATTACCCGGACCCCGAGAACTTCTTCTTCCTGCTGCACGGCGCGGAAACGCGGGTTGCGCACGGCGGCGAAAATTCCTCGAATTACGCCAATCCGGAATTCGACCGCCTGTTTGCGCGAATGAAGAATATGGACAACACGCCGGAGCGTTTGCAGATCGTCCGCCAGATGAACCGTATCCTGCATCAGGACGCGCCGTGGGACTTCGGCCTCCACCCGAAAAGCTACACCCTTGGTCATCGCTGGCTGAAGAACCGGAAGCCGAACGATGTTGGCAACAATATTCTGAAATATCAGCGCATCGACGCCGTCGACCGCGCCAGGGCACGCCGCGAATGGAACCGGCCGGTACTCTGGCCTCTCGGGCTGGGGCTGGCGGTGATCTTGCTGGCGATCATTCCGGCTTTGGTCGGCTACCGGCGTCGGGAGCGACGGGTAGCCGTCAAATGACCCTGGCGCAGCGTCAGGGAACGCTGGACGCGGTGCTGGCGGCCTTTCGGCCGTTATGGCACGCCCAGCCGTTTCGCGAAATCCGTCCCGCTTGGTGTGAGCAATGGCCGGCGTTGACGGCCGAGTTGCTCGCGCTTGACGATGGTGAACTGGTGCGCCTTGCCGACGATGGCGAAGCTGCGACACATTTTGTTGCCCGTCACATCGGCGATCTCGCGGCGCTGCCCGATCTGGTCCGAGTGGCGGACTGTTCGTCGACCGCTTTGCCGGACCAAGGCCGGTTCTGGGCGTGGGAAATCCCCGGGCGCAAGCGGGCGCAGATCGAGGCCTTCGCCGCCAGCACTGCCTGCAGTGGCCAGCCGGTCATCGACTGGTGCGGCGGCAAGGGGCATCTCGGGCGCCTGCTCGCCTTGCACTGGCAGGTCGACGTGACGACGCTCGAAATCGACAGGATGCTGTGTGCCGACGGCGAATTTCTGGCCGGACGATCAGGCGCCGCCCAACGCTTTGTCGAAGCCGATGTGACCCAACTGGGTCGATCTCTGCCAAACGGGAGGCATACGGTCGCACTGCATGCCTGCGGTCACCTGCATCGCTCACTGGTAGATCAGGCCGCGGCACGCTGCATGGTTGCACTGGATGTGGCGCCCTGCTGCTATTACCGTGGGCTGGAAGGAGACTATCAATCCCTTTCGGGGCCATTGCTCACGCGCGTTACCGCGGATGACGCTCGCCTCGCGGTCACGGAATCGGTTACCGCGGCGCCACGCCAGGTGCGTCAGCGGGACCGGGAAATGGCCTGGAAACTGGGCTTTGACGCGTGGCGGCGTCAGTCAAGCGGCGCCGACGAATACCGCAGCTTCAAGCCGGTGCCATCCGCCTGGATGCGTGGCCGCTTCACCGATTTCATGGCGCTGATGGTACACCGGGAGATGCTGGCGCTGCCGGCAGAGAAACTCATGGATGAACTGGAGCGGCGCGGCTGGCAGCGCCAGCACGAGGTCATGCGGCTGTCGATCGTACGCAATGCGTTTCGGCGCCCGCTCGAGGTCTGGCTGGCGCTGGATCTGGCTATCCGGCTGGAGAACGATGGCTATTCGGTGAGACTCGGTCGCTTTTGCGAACGCCGCCTGACCCCGCGCAACCTGCTTATCTCGGCGCGGTTGAATTGAACAGGTAGTCGGCTAGGGCGGCCGGATGGTCGGCGATGAAGTCGGCACCCCAGGTTTGGATCGGGCCGCTATCGCCGAGGTAGCCGTAGGAGACGGCCGCGGTCTTGGTGCCGGCGGCCTGGCCGGCGACGATGTCGCGCCGGTCGTCGCCGACGTAAAGCGTGCGCTGCGGGACGCAGCGGAGGATTTGGCAGGCGTGCAGGATGGGCAGCGGCGACGGCTTGGCTGCCGCGGTGGTGTCGCCGCTGACCACGCAGCGGGTGCGCAGCGTCAGGCCGAGTGCTGCGACCAGCGGTTCGGTGTAACGCGCGCGCTTGTTGGTGACAATACCCCAGGCGACGCCGCGCGACTCCAGTGCGTCGAGCAAGTCGGGAATGCCATCGAAGAGCCGCGAAAGATCGCACAACTGGCCGGCGTAGATTTCAAGAAAGCGGCTAGCCAGGCGTTCGTATTCGCGATGCGCGCTATCGATGCCGAATCCCTGGCCAAGCAGCCCGCGCACACCTTGCGACGTATGCGGGCGCAGGCTGGAAAATGGTTGTTGCGGTCGACCTTCTTCAGCAAGCAAAATATTGACAGTCCCGCACAGGTCGGGCGCTGTATCCGCCAGCGTGCCGTCAAGGTCGAAAAGTACTGCCTCAAACATTGCGCGTGGCGCGTACCAGGTAATTGACGTCGGTATCGCGGCCCAGCGCATAGTGCCGGGTCAAGGGGTTATAGGTCATGCCGATCAGTTCATCGGGCTCCAGGCCGGCCTGCTTGCACCAGCGCGTCAGTTCGGAAGGCTTGATGAACCGGGCAAAGTCATGTGTACCCTTGGGCAGCATCTGCAGCAGGTATTCGGCGCCGATGACCGCGAACAGATAAGCCTTCGGGTTGCGGTTGATGGTCGAGAAAAAGACCTGGCCGCCCGGTTTGACCAGGCGCGCGCAGGCAGCCACGATACTGGCTGGATCGGGTACGTGCTCGAGCATTTCCAGGCAGGTCACAGCGTCGAAGGCGCCGGGCATCTCGGTGGCCAGTTGTTCCACCGCCACCTTGCGATAGTCGACTTTCTGCCCGCTTTCCAGCAGGTGCAGCTTGGCGACACCGAGGGGTTTCTCCGACAGATCGATGCCGGTGACTTCGGCGCCGCGGACGGCCATGCCTTCCGAGAGCAGGCCGCCACCACAGCCGACATCGACAACGCGTTTGCCACGCAAGCTAATGGCGTCGTCGATCCAGTCGAGGCGCAGCGGGTTGATGTCGTGCAGGGGTTTGAACTCGCTGTTCGGGTCCCACCAGCGGTGGGCGAGTTCTCCGAATTTGTCCAGTTCGGCAGGGTCGGCGTTGAGCATGATTCAGCCCGGAAAGTTGATTTCAAAACTATAAAAGAAAAAGCCCTGCCGAAGCAGGGCTTTTGATAAAGCGCGGAGGCTTACTTGGTG
>DJUX01000047.1 GCA_002440665.1 Dechloromonas sp. UBA6271 | reverse complement strand
CAGCGGGGCCGGGTCGAGTTTCCTGAGGCCGTCGAGGGCCTTCTTCACGATGCCGTTCTTGTCGCCTTCCTTCGCGGGAAGGTCGAACAGCACCACCGGGACGTTGGCATTCGCCAGGTGCGCCGCAATCTGCGCGCCCATGACACCGGCGCCGAGGACGGCAGCTTTCTTTACCTGCAGTTTTCTCACAAAAATCTCCTGATGGTTTTATCGATCAGCCGACGATCTGTTCGCGCATGACCTTTTTGTTGAGTTTTCCGACGCTGGTCTTGGCCAGGCTATCGACGAAACGCACCTGGTCGGGAATCGCGTAGCGGGAGATATGGCCGGCGTCGGCATGCTTCTGAACGTGGCGCTTGATATCCTCGAGGGTGGCCGACTGGCCTTCCTTGAGCACGATCAGCGGCAGCGGACGCTCGCCCCACTTGTCGTCCTTGATGCCGACCACCGCTACTTCGTTGACTGCCGGATGGTCGGAGATGATGCTTTCCAGTTCGAGCGAGGAAATCCATTCACCGCCGGTCTTGATGACGTCCTTCATGCGGTCGGTGACCTGCAGGCAGCCCTTGGCATCGATCACACCGATGTCGCCGGTGTGCAGGTAGCCGCCAGCCCACAGGTCTTCGGAAGCTGCCGGATTGTGCAGGTAGCCCATGGTCACCCACGGCGTGCGGACGACTATTTCGCCCGGGCTCTTGCCGTCGCGCGGCATGTCGAGCAGGTCGCCGTCGACCGTGCGCAGGTCGACCAGCGGCGCCGGGTAGCCGGTGCGGATGCGCTCTTCAGCCTGGCCTTCGGCATCGTCCGCCGCCACCTCGGGCGGGACGCGGGCGATGGTCAGGATCGGGCAGGTTTCAGACATGCCATAGCCGGCGAAGACGTCGATACCGCGGGCCAGAGCCATGGCTGCCATGCCCTTGGGGAAGGCTGCGCCGCCGATGATGACCTTCCAGTTGGAGAAATCGACGTCCTTGGCGGCTGCGCTGGAAAGCAACATATGCAGGATGGTCGGCACGCAGTGCGAGAAGGTCACCTTCTCGTCGCGAATGTACTGAGCCAGCGTATCCGGCGCATAACGGCCGGGATAGACCTGCTTCAGGCCGAGCATGGTAGCGATGTAGGGCAGGCCCCAGGCATGAACGTGGAACATCGGCGTGATCGGCATGTAGACGTCGCCGCGATGCAGGCGGCCCTGTTCGGTCGAGGCGCAGAGTTGGGTGGCGACGGCCAGGGTGTGCAGCACCAGCTGGCGATGGCTGAAGTAGACGCCCTTCGGCAGGCCGGTGGTGCCGGTGGTGTAGAAGGTCGTGGCGCGGGTGTTCTCGTCGAAGTCGGGGAAGTTGTACTGCGAGGATGCCTGGCCGAGCAGCGCCTCGTATTCGCCGGCGAACGGGATCTTGAACGAGGCCATGTCACCGCCCTCGTCGCTGATCAGGACGAACTTCTTCACCGTTTCCAGCTGGTCCTTGATGATCGCCAGCAAGGGTACGAATTCCGCATTGACCAAAATGACATCGGCCTTGGCGTGGTTGAGCGTGTACAGAACCTGCTCCGGCGACAGGCGGACATTCACCATCTGCAGCACGGCACCCATCATCGGCACACCGAAGAAACACTCCAGGTAACGGTGGCTGTCCCAGTCCATGACGGCAACCGTGTCCCCCTGTCCGACGCCAAGGCCCGACAGCGTGTTGGCCAGGCGGCCAATGCGGGCGAACAGATCGCGATAAGTCATGCGGTGCGAATCGCGATAGACGATTTCCTGATCCGCCGCAGTCGCCATCGGTGTGTGCAGCAATTGCTTGATCAGCAGCGGGTAGGTATAGGCTGAAGGCGTAACTTTGACTTGGTCAACGGACATGTTTGTCTCCTCGAATCGTTGTTGGTTTCCAGTACCAACGAAAGATAGCTGATGAAGAGCCGTTCGTTCCCCCCCAAAAAGGGTAGGAGTATTCATTCACTGAGTTTCATGAAAGCAAGGAACGGCGGCAATGCCAAGGAAGCTGCCGCCGAGAACCGTGTCGCGCAGCTTGCTCCAGCATCCGTTCGTGCCGCTCGCGCGCCAATACCTTCGGACAATCTGACGTAATGATTGGCATACGGCATCGCGCTGCTCGGCATGGTGCCGGTGGTCAAGGCTCCCCGCGACTCCAGCGCCTGTTGCTGCAAATCGAATTCGGCGTCGTACCTTACCGAGAACTGATTGACCAGGGCCTTGGCTTCCTTGAGGGAAGCTGTCCTCAGGCTGAACTTGATTTCAGTCTGTGGAGCGTAGAGATGCTGGATGCTTTGGGGAATCCTGGCGCGAAAGCAATAGACATTACCGCGCTTGTGAAGCCGTGTCTGTTGTGTCACGCGACCGTCCGTTTTAGACAGCGGTGTACCAGCCCGGTGTATCGTGGCTGCCATTGAAAGCCACTGCCTGGAGCCATTTCATTCCAGAACAATGACTTACGAAATGGTTGGCGGAGTGGACGGGACTCGAACCCGCGACCCCCGGCGTGACAGGCCGGTATTCTAACCAACTGAACTACCACTCCACTGATTGGTATCCCGGCTGGCCGGAACACCTCAGAACGGCGCGCATCATAGCATAGCGCGCCCATTTCGGGCAGGTGCGCGGCGCGCTTCCCACTACAATCCAGTATTTTGTTCAGAATCGCCCCAAATGACCGACACCGGCACACTCAACTTTCTCTGGTCGCAGACGATGGTCGCCAGCTTCGCCGCCGCCGGGGTCAAACATGCGGTGATTTCTCCTGGCTCCCGCTCGACGCCCCTAGCCCTGGCCATGCTCCGCCAGCCCGGACTGGATTGCACGGTTGCGGTCGACGAGCGCAGCGCAGCATTTTTCGCGCTCGGCATCGCCAAGGCCAGCCGCCGCCCGGCGCTGCTGCTCGCCACTTCCGGCACGGCCCCGGCCAACTGGCTGCCGGCCGTCATCGAAGCCAGCCAGGCCGGCGTACCGCTGATCGCGATATCCGCCGACCGGCCGCCGGAACTGCACGGCTGCGGCGCCAACCAGACCATCGATCAACGCGGACTCTTCGGCTCACATGTCCGCGCCAGCCACCTCCTCGGCACACCGGAGGATGGTTTCGACCCGGCCTATCTCCAGCATCTCACCGCCCGGGCATGTGAACAGGCCTGCTGGCCGCATCCTGGGCCGGTGCACATCAACCAGCCGTTCCGCGAACCACTGCTGCCGGCAACTGCAACTTCAATACCTGGCCCGCCGGGAAAAATTGTCGTTTCCCGTCCCGAATTACGACCGAGCGAAGATGATATTCGCGCGCTGAGCCAAACCATCTCCGGCCGGCCAGGCATCATCGTCTGCGGCGAACTGCCGATGGAAAACGGCCTTGCCGAGGCGTTGACCGCACTCGCCTCCCACCTGGCCTGCCCGATTCTCGCTGAGCCGCTGTCCAACCTGCGCTTCGGTCCGCATGACCGCTCGCATCTCTGCGTCCGCTACAACCTCTGGCTGGCCGACCCTAAGGCAGCCGAAGCGCGCCGGCCTGATTGGGTTTTGCGCGTCGGCGCCTTTCCGGTCACCCGCCACCTGCAAACCTACGTCACCAGCAGCTCGGCCATCCATGTTCTGGTCGAACCCTGGCCGCGCTGGAGCGATCCGACGCACCGCCTTACCCATTTGCTGCGCTCCGATCCCCTCGCCGCATGCCGGGCACTGCTGGCGGCGGCCCCCGCTGCCGCGCCTGCCGGCTGGCTGAAAAGTTTCATGGACATTGACGCTGCGGCACGACCAGACAACGCGACCACGGGACACATTGCAGCGCTGCTCGACGAGTTGCCTGCCAACACGCCGCTGTTCGTCGGCAACTCGCTGGCCATCCGCCAACTGGACAGCGCTTCCGGCAGTGGCGAAAAACCCCTGGCCTTCTACGGCAACCGCGGCGCCAGCGGCATCGACGGCAATATCTCTAGCGCGCTGGGCATCGCCGCCGTCCATGGCCGCGTCGTCGCCCTCCTTGGCGACCTCACCTGCCAGCACGATCTCGGTGGACTGGCGCTGGCGCGAGGACGCGATGCGATCATTGTTGCGGTCAACAATGGCGGAGGGGGTATTTTCGATTTTCTGCCCCAGATCGCCCTGCCTGAATTCGAACAGGGCTGGCGCACGCCACAGCAAATCAGTTTCGAACATGCCGCGCTAACCTTCAGCCTCGGTTACGCAAAAGCTGACAGCAATGACGCATTCCGCAGCACCCTGCGCCAGGCTATTCAATCTGGCGGTCCACAACTGATCGAACTGCTGGCCGACCAACCGGCAGCGGTGACAGGCGCCGCCCGTTGATGGGACAATTGCGCCCCTGCCGCCCCATCCAGTCGTCCTGAATCAATGGCCATCGAATCACCCGACCTCTCCAAACATACACCGATGATGCAGCAGTATTTCGCGCTCAAGGCGGGCCATCCGAATACGTTGCTTTTCTACCGGATGGGCGATTTCTACGAGTTGTTCTACGAGGATGCCGAGAAGGCAGCGCGCTTGCTCGACATCACGCTGACCACGCGCGGTCAGTCGGCCGGGGTGCCGATCAAGATGGCCGGCGTGCCTTTCCACTCGCTCGAGCCGTATCTCGCCAAGCTGGTCAAATCCGGTGAATCGGTGGTGATCTGCGAACAGATCGGCGACCCGGCGACGAGCAAGGGGCCGGTCGAGCGTGCGGTGTCGCGCATCGTCACGCCCGGCACGCTGACCGATGCGGCGCTGATCGACGACAAGCAGGACATCTGGCTGCTGGCTATCACCACCGCGCGCAATACCGCCGGGCTGGCGCGGCTGAACTTGGCCAGCGGCGAGTTCATCCTGACCGAAATACCGGTTGAGCAGATTCCGGCGACGCTGGAACGCATCCGCCCGGCCGAAATTCTCTACCCGGAATCCTGGTCGCCGGATTTTGCCCGGGATGCGGCGCGCACCCGCCAGCCGGACTGGTATTTCGAATTCGACTCGGCCCGGCGCCTGTTATGCGAACAATTCCAGGTCGCTTCGCTGGCCGGTTTTGGCGCCGAAGGACTCAGGCCATCGATCGCCGCCGCCGGTGCGCTACTGCAATACGCGCAGGCCACGCAGTCCGGGAAATTGCCGCATTTGCGGGCGTTGACCGTGGAACTCGAAGGCGCCTACCTCGGCCTCGACCTCGCCACCCGGCGCAACCTGGAATTGACCGAAACCCTGCGTGGCCAACCCTCGCCGACGCTGTTTTCGCTGCTCGACAATTGCGTGACGAGCATGGGTTCACGCCTGCTGCGCCACACGCTGCACCACCCGCTGCGCGAACGCGACATTCCCGCCGCCCGCCATGGTGCGGTCGAAGCCTTGCTGGAAGACTATGGCCGGATGGCCGGCGAAGTCCGCCGCGAACTCAAGGGGATTGCTGACATCGAGCGCATCGCCGGCCGTATCGCCTTGCGCAACGCTCGGCCACGCGATCTGGCCAGCCTGCGCGAATCGCTGGCCCGTCTGAGCTCGTTGCGCGCGCCGTTCACCGGCGCCACCACCCTGCTGCTCGACGAACTCCACGCCCATCTGGAAACGCCGCTATCGGCGCTAGATCTGCTGGTCCGCGCCATCGCCGCCGAACCGGCGGCCCAGATCCGCGATGGTGGCGCCATCGCGCCTGGCTACGATGCCGAACTCGACGAGCTGCGCTCGCTCAACGACAACTGCGGCGCCTACCTGGTCGACATGGAGGTCCGCGAGCGCGAACGCACCGGAATCGCCAGCCTCAAGGTCGAATACAACAAGGTGCATGGCTTCTACATCGAGGTCACGCATGCCCACACCGACAAGATTCCCGACGATTACCGCCGGCGCCAGACACTGAAGAACGCCGAGCGTTACATCACGCCGGAACTGAAGGCCTTCGAGGACAAGGCACTGTCGGCGCAGGAACGCTCGCTGGCCCGCGAGAAGCTGCTCTACGAGGTGATCCTCGACGAACTGCTGCCGGCGGTGCCGACCCTGCAGACCATCGCCCGTGCCGTCGCCCAGCTCGACCTGCTGGCCTGCTTCGCCGACACCGCCTTGAAGCGCAACTGGAGCAAACCGGAATTTGCCCCGGAAACCGGGTTGACCGTAACCGGCGGCCGTCACCCGGTCGTCGAAGGCGAAATGGCCAACAGCGCCGAGACCTTCATCGCCAACGACTGCCTCCTTGCCGAGAACCGCCGCCTGCTGCTGATCACCGGCCCCAACATGGGCGGTAAATCGACCTACATGCGGCAGGTGGCGCTGATCGCCCTGCTCGCCCACATCGGCAGCTACGTGCCGGCCGATCGCGTCGTCCTCGGCCCGCTAGACCGCATCTTCACCCGCATCGGCGCCTCCGACGATCTCGCTTCCGGACGTTCGACCTTCATGGTCGAGATGACCGAAGCCGCCGCCATCCTGCATCACGCGACGCCGAACAGCCTGGTGCTGATGGACGAAATCGGCCGCGGCACCTCGACCTTCGACGGCATGGCGCTGGCCTTCGCCATCCTGCGCCACCTGATCGACAAAAACCGCTGCCTGACGCTGTTCGCCACGCATTACTTCGAACTGACCCGGCTCTCGCACGAATACTCCGAACTGGCCAACGTTCATCTCGACGCCGTCGAACACAACGACCGCATCGTCTTCCTGCACGCCGTCGAAGAAGGCCCGGCCAACCAGAGCTACGGCATCCAGGTCGCCGCGCTGGCCGGCATTCCGAACACCGTCGTCCGTGCTGCCCGCAAGCAGTTGCGCGAGTTCGAGCAACGGGCTGCGGTCGACCCGCTGCAGCCTGACCTTTTCGCTCAGGGCGACCCTGAGCCGGCCGAAGCCGAGCCCCATCCAGCCATCGAGCAACTCACCGCCCTCGACCCGGACAGCCTGACGCCGCGCGCAGCGCTCGACGCCCTGTACGCACTGAAGGCCCTGCTCAAGTGAAACGCTGCCTGACCGTGCTGCTGCTCGGCTGGGCCGCACTGGCCGGCGCCGAAACCTGGCGTTTTGCGTTGATCGGCGACACCCCCTATTCCGACAGCGAACGCCGCGAGTTGCCGCGCATGCTCTATGCCATTGCCGAGAGCCACGTGGACTTCGTCGTCCACATCGGGGATATCAAGAACGGACAGAGCCGTTGCGACGACGCGGTATTCAAGGACCGGCAGCAACTCTTCGACGGCAATCCCGCGCCCTTCATTTTCGTTCCCGGCGACAACGAATGGACCGATTGCGGACGCGTTTCGAACGGCGCTTACGACCCGCTCGAACGTCTCGCCTACCTGCGTACCCTGTTCTGGCAACAGCCAGATTCGCTGGGCCGGAAAAAAATTGCGTTGGAACGCCAGGCCGGCGCCTACATCGAACACTCGCAGTTCCGCGTCGGCCCGGTATTGTTCGTCACGCTCAACCTGCCGGGCGATGACAACAATTACGGCATGCGCGCCGAACCCCGGCGTGAATTTGTCGACCGCAATCCGGTCGTGCTCGATTGGCTGAAGGAAAGCTTCGCGCTGGCCCGGCGCGAAAAACTGGCGGGAATCGTCCTGCTCTTCCAGGCCAACCCCGGCTTCAAGCACTTCTCGGAAGGCGTGCCGCCTCGCGGCTTTCGGGATTTCCTCGAAACCCTACGCCAGGAAACACTAGGCTTTCCGGGACAAGTCGTTGCGGTTCATGGCGATAGCCACCGGAGCCGCATCGATCAACCGATGCGCGACGGCAACGGAAAAAAAATCACCAACTTCACCCGCGTCGAGACGTTCGGCTATCCGTTGATGGGCTGGACGCGCGGGATCATCGATACCGACTCACCCACGCTGTTCAGATTCGAAACCTATCCCTGGCCACCCAGGGCTCAGTGACAGCCTTCCTCGTCTTCATCGCCGGTATGAACATGGCCGTGCTCCAGTTCTTCGGCGCTGGCCGGGCGGATCGCCGTCACCGTGCAGGTGAACACCAGCGCCATGCCTGACAGCGGGTGGTTGCCGTCGAGCACCACCTTGTCGTCGGCGATCTCGGTCACGCGATAGATGATGAAATCCTCGTCGTCGCCGCCTTCTTCCGGCCCCCCCTCGAACTGCATGCCAACCTGGAGTTCCTTGGGAAAATCCTTGCGCGGCTCGACCTGCACCAGTTCGGCGTCGTAATCGCCGAAGGCTTCATCCGGCTGCAGCTTGACCTTGACCGACTCGCCGATTCCCTTACCCTGCAAGGCTTCCTCGATTTTCGGGAAGATGTCCTCGTAACCGCCATGCAGGTAAACGAGCGGCTCGCGCCCTTCGTCCACCACTTCGCCATCGGGGTCGGTCACGTGATAGTCGAGGGTGATGACGGAATTTTTGGCAACCTGCATGTTCATGAATTCAGTTCCTTGACGAGGCGCAGCACTTCCAGTGCGTGGCCCTTGTAATTAACGTTGTAGAGGGCATGACGGATCACGCCCGACTTGTCGATGATAAACGTGGAACGGGCGATGCCGAACTTCCGGTGACCATCCACTTCCCTTGCCTGCCAGACGCCGTATTGCTTGCAGACGATCCCCTCGATGTCCGACAGCAACTCGGTGCCGATCCCTTCCTTGTCGCGGAACTCCGCATGTTTCAGGCATTCGTCGCGGCTGATGCCGAACAGGACACAATCTTCCTTATGAAAATCCTCTTCGTGATCGGAAAAATCAGTCGCTTCCTTGGTGCAGCAAGGCGTTCCATCCTTGGCATAAAAGAAAAGAACAATATGATTCTTGCCGTGGTAAGTCGCCAGATCGACAGTCTCCATGTCGGCATCGGGCAATGAAAACGCCGGGGCTTTTTCTCCAACCTTGAGCAGCATGTTGTTCTCCTGAAGCGCTCTGCGTGGGGTCTTTCTGTGAGCGATTCTAACGGAGGCACCTGTTGCGGTCGACGCCTTTATTTGCCCTATTTTCCGGGAACTTTTTCCGGGATCTGCACGAAGGTTTCGTCCTGGCGGATCATGCCCAACTCGAAGCGGGCACGCTCCTCGATGGCGTCATAACCCTGTTTCAGGTCACGGACCTCGGCATCGAGGCCCGCGTTCCTGATCTCCAGCTTGCGGGTGACTTCCTTCTGTTGCTGCAGTTGACGGTCGTACTCCCACACCTTCAGCCAGCCGCCCTTACCCAGCCAGAGCGGGTATTGCAGCAGGGCGATGAGGGCAATGAGGCCGACCGTCAGCCAGCGCATCGAGTGCTATCAGCGCAGGTTGTAGAAGGTTTCGCGACCCGGGTAGGAAGCGGTATCACCCAGATCTTCCTCGATGCGGATGAGCTGGTTGTACTTGGCGATGCGGTCGGAACGCGACAGCGAACCGGTCTTGATCTGGCCGGCGTTGAGGCCGACGGCGATGTCGGCGATGGTGCTGTCTTCGGTTTCGCCGGAGCGATGCGAAATCACCGCGGTGTAACCGGCGCGCTTGGCCATTTCGACCGCAGCGAAGGTCTCGGACAGCGTACCGATCTGGTTGATCTTGATCAGGATCGAATTGCCGATGCCCTGCCGGATGCCTTCCTTGAAGATGCGGGTGTTGGTCACGAAGATGTCGTCGCCGACGATCTGCACCTTGTCGCCGAGGCGCTCGGTCAGCAGCTTCCAGCCATCCCAGTCGGCTTCGGACATGCCGTCCTCGATCGAAACGATCGGGAACTGGTCGGCCAGATTGGCCAGGTAATCGGTGAATTGGGCCGAGGTCAGTTGCAGGCCTTCGCCGGACAGGTGGTACTTGCCATCCTTGTAGAACTCGGAAGCGGCGCAGTCGAGGGCCAGCAACACATCCTTGCCCGGCACGTAGCCAGCAGTTTCGATGGCCTGCATGATGATCTGCAGCGCTTCGGCATGGCTGCCGAGGTTTGGCGCAAAACCGCCTTCGTCGCCGACGGCGGTCGAATGGCCCTTCTTGTCGAGCAGCTTCTTCAACGCGTGGAAGATCTCGGCGCCGCAGCGCAGCGCTTCACGGAAGCTGGAAGCGCCGACCGGCATCACCATGAATTCCTGGATGTCCAGACTGTTGTTGGCATGTTCACCACCGTTGATGATGTTCATCATCGGCACTGGCATCTGCATCGGGCTCATGCCACCAAAGTAGCGGTAGAGCGGCAGGCCGGACTCCTCGGCGGCGGCCTTGGCGACCGCCATCGAGACGGCCAGGATGGCGTTGGCGCCGAGACGCGACTTGTTGTCGGTGCCGTCGAGGTCGATCATGGTCTGATCGATGAACGCTTGTTCCTGGGCGTCGAGGCCGATGATGGCTTCGGAAATCTCGGTATTGACGTTCTCGACCGCCTGCATCACGCCCTTGCCAAGATAGCGGCCGGCATCGCCATCGCGCAGTTCGATGGCTTCGCGGGAGCCGGTGGAAGCACCGGAGGGAACCGCTGCCCGGCCCATGACACCGCTCTCCAGCAGCACATCAGCTTCAACGGTGGGATTGCCACGGGAATCGAGGATCTCTCGTGCAACAACATCAACGATTGAACTCATATTTATTCCTTGTTATCAACAGATTGAAATAACTACTTAAACTTAATTATAAGAATTGGCAACGATCACTTCAGCTCTTCGAACCCGGCGGCCTTCACCGCCCAGTCGAGTGCAACCAGGGTCGTCAGCAGGCCTTCCATACGGTCAAGCGGCCAACTGTTCGGGCCGTCCGACCATGCTTTTTCCGGGCACGGGTGGGTTTCCATGAACAGGCCGGAGATACCGACCGCCACCGCCGCCCGAGCCAGCACCGGAACGAATTCGCGCTGACCGCCGGAAGTCGTGCCCTGCCCGCCCGGCAACTGGACGCTGTGCGTCGCATCGAAGACGACCGGACAGCCGGTCTCGCGCATGATCGCCAGGCTGCGCATGTCGGAAACCAGATTGTTGTAGCCAAAGGAAGCGCCGCGCTCGCAGACCATCAGGTTGTCGGCGCCGTTATTCACTTCACGCGCCTTGTCGACGACGTTCTTCATGTCGCCCGGCGCCAGGAACTGGCCCTTCTTGATATTCACCGGCTTGCCGCAGGAGGCCACGGCGTGGATGAAATCGGTCTGTCGGCACAGGAAAGCCGGCGTCTGCAGCACATCTACCACTGCAGCCACCAGCGGAACCTCATCGATGCCATGGACGTCGGTCAGCACCGGCACGCCGATCTGGCGCTGTACTTCCGAGAAGATGCGCAGGCCTTCGTCCAGGCCCAGCCCACGCACCGACTTGCCGGAACTGCGGTTAGCCTTGTCGTAGGAGGCCTTGAAAATGTAGGGAATGCCGAGTCGACCGCAGACTTCCTTCATGTAGCCGGCGACGTCGAGACACAGTTGCTCGGATTCGGCCGTACAGGGGCCGGCGATCAGGAAAAAAGGCTGGTCAAGACCAGCCTCGAAACCACAGAGTTTCATTTGCCCTTGGCCTGTTGATTGGCCAGCGCCGCCTTCACGTAGGAAGTAAACAGCGGGTGGCCCTGACGCGGATTGGAGGTAAATTCCGGGTGGAACTGGCAACCGACGAACCACGGATGGACATCAGCCGGCAGTTCGACCATTTCGCAAAGATCGGTGCCCGGTGCACGGCCGGCAACTTTCAGGCCCTTCTCTTCGAGCTGGGCAAGCAGCGTGTTATTCACTTCATAGCGATGACGGTGGCGCTCGGTGATCTCGGCCGCGCCGTAAACTTCACGGGCCAGCGAACCTTCGGCCAGCTTGCAGACCTGGGCACCGAGACGCATGGTGCCGCCGAGGTCAGAGTCCTCGCCGCGCTTCTCGACCTTGCCGGAAGCGTCCAGCCATTCGGTAATGAGACCGATCACCGGGTACGGCGTGTCGTGCACGAATTCGGTGGAATGCGCGCCGGCCATGCCGGCCACGTCGCGGGCGAATTCGACGACGGCGAGCTGCATGCCGAGGCAGATGCCGAGGTAAGGCACCTTGTTCTCGCGGGCGTAGCGGATGGCGGCAATCTTGCCTTCCGTGCCGCGTCGACCGAAGCCGCCCGGCACCAGGATGGCATCGACGCCCTTCAACACGCCGCAACCATGCTTCTCGATGTCTTCCGAATCAAGATAGATGATATCGATCTGGCTGCGGGTATGAAGCCCGGCATGCTTGATCGCTTCGATCAGCGACTTGTAGGACTCGGTCAGATCGACATATTTGCCGACAAAGGCGACCGTCACCTTGTGTTGTGGATTTTCCAGCGCTTCGACCAGTTTGTTCCAGATCGAGAGGTCGGCAGCTTTGGCCAGGATGCCCAGCTTGTGACAGACGATTTCGTCGATCATCTGCTCGTGCAGCATCGCCGGAATCTTGTAGATCGAATCGGCGTCGAGGCACTCGATGACCGCTTCCGGCATCACGTTGCAGAACAGCGCGATCTTGCGCCGTTCTTCGACCGGGATCGAACGGTCAGCTCGGCAGAGCAGGATGTCCGGCTGGATACCGATTTCGCGCAGTTCCTTGACCGAGTGCTGGGTCGGCTTGGTCTTCAGTTCGCCGGCAGTCGGGATGTAGGGCAGCAGCGTCAGGTGCATGTAGCAGACATTGTTGCGGCCTTCCTCGATACCCATCTGGCGAATGGCTTCAAGGAACGGCAGCGACTCGATATCGCCGACCGTGCCGCCGACCTCGACGATGGCCACATCGGCGCCCTCGGCACCGGCCTTGATCTTGGTCTTGATCTCGTCGGTGATGTGCGGGATGACCTGCACCGTCTTGCCGAGATACTCGCCGCGGCGCTCCTTCTTGATCACCGTGTCGTAGATCTGGCCAGTCGTGAAGTTGTTGCGCTTGGTCATGCGGGCGCTGGTGAAGCGCTCGTAATGCCCCAGATCGAGGTCGGTCTCGGCGCCGTCCTCGGTGACGAAAACCTCGCCGTGCTGGAAAGGACTCATCGTGCCGGGGTCGACGTTGATGTAGGGGTCGAGCTTGAGGTGGGTGACTTTAATGCCGCGGGATTCCAGAATGGCCCCCAGCGACGCGGCGGCGATGCCTTTGCCCAATGAGGACACGACACCGCCTGTAACGAAAACGAATTTGGTCATGGAAAGACAGGCTGCGGGAAAGCCGAATGATAGCCGAAAGGGGATAATTCCTCAAACTGGCATCATCTATAATCCGCCTCAATCCAATCACCGGTATTCCCTCATGTCCGAATTCGCGTTTGACGTTTCCATCCAGGATTTCGAAGCCAAGGTGCTGTTGCCGGCCGAAACCGTGCCGGTCGTCGTCGACTTCTGGGCGCCGTGGTGCGAGCCCTGCAAGGTCCTCAAGCCGATGCTGGAAAAGCTGGCCGAGGAATACAAGGGCCGCTTCCTGCTGGCGATGGTCAATTCCGACGAAAACCCCGAACTCGCCCAGCACTTCGGCGTGCGCAGCATTCCCTCGGTCAAGGTGCTGTTTCAGGGCCAGTTGGTCGACGAATTCAACGGCGTGTTGCCCGAAGGCCAGATCCGCGAATTTCTCGACCGCATCGCCCTGCCCGTCGGCCCCGGCGGCAACCTGCGCGAGGAAGCCGCGGCGCTGGTCGCCGAAGGCAAGCTGGAGGAAGCGCTGGCCAGGCTGGTCGAGGCCAGTAAAGCCAAGCCGGACGACCAGGCCGTCCAGCTCGACGCCATCGACGTCCTGCTGCAACTCGGCCGCAACGATGAAGCCAAGCAACTGCTGGCCGGCGAATACACCAACGAACCCGACCGTGCCAACGCCCTGCGCGCCCGCCTGGCACTGGCTGCCGGCGCCGCCGATACCGGCGAAATCGAAGCCCGGCTGGCCGCCAACCCGACCGACCACGCCGCCCGTCTCGAACTCTCCCGCGCCTATGCTGCTCAAAGCCGTTTCCGCGAAGCGATGGAAGCCGCGCTGGAAGTCGCCGTCCGCGACCGCTTGTTCGACGAAGGCGCCGGCCGCAAGGCGCTGCTGCAACTCTTCGAAGCGCTTGGCGGCAGCGAGCAGTACGACGACCTGATCCGCGAATTCCGCCGCAAGCTGTCGGCCGCACTGAACTGATCGCAAACAAAGACATCGGCCGTGCAGCTTTTCTACACCGATGTCTTCGTCCTGCCGCTGCCGGCCGGACATCGCTTCCCGATGGAAAAGTATTCACGATTGCGTGAGGCGTTGCTCGCCAGCGGCGAGTTTTCCATCGGCGACTTCCATCTGCCACACGCCGCCAGCGACACGGAATTGGCCCGCGCTCATGACCCCGACTACATCCGGCAGGTCTGTTGCGGTCAACTGTCCGAAAAGGCCCAAAAAGCCATCGGCTTCCCGTGGAGCGCCGGCATGGTCGAACGCTCGCGCCGTTCGGCCGGGGCCACCATCTGCGCCTGCCGGTCGGCGCTAACTATCGGCAGCGTGGCGGCCAACCTGGCTGGCGGCACCCATCATGCTTTCCGCGACCGCGGCGAAGGCTTCTGCGTCTTCAACGATGCCGCCGTCGCCGCCCGCGCCATGCAGGCCGAAGGTCGCGCCGAGCGCATCCTGATCGTCGATTGCGACGTCCACCAGGGCAACGGCACGGCCAGCATCCTGGCCGGTGATGGCAGCATCTTCACCTTTTCCATCCACGGTGCGCGCAATTTCCCCTTCACCAAGGAAAACAGCGATCTCGACATCGAACTACCCGACGGCTGCGGCGACGAAGCCTACCTGGCCCATCTCTGCGACGGCCTCGCCACCGCCTTCGACCTCGCCCGCCCGGACCTCGTCATCTATCTGGCCGGCGCCGACCCCTACCACGACGACCGCCTCGGCCGCCTCGGACTGAGTTTCGCCGGGCTGGCCGATCGCGACCGTCAGGTATTCGCGCATTCCCGGGCGCGTGGCATTCCGGTCGCCATCGCCATGGCCGGCGGCTACGCGCGGCAGATCGACGATACCGTCGCCATCCACGCCACCACCATTCGGCTCGCGCGGCAGCTTTGGCGCTAGAATCGGTTCATGGATAACGCCCTGTACCGCAGTACCAGCCTGCGCCGGATCGAAGCGGCGCACGCCAGCGAACCGCTGATGCAGCGTGCCGGTGCCGCCGCTGCGGCATGGGCGGCAGAACTTGCCATCCAGCGCGAACGGCCGGTGCTCGTCCTCGCCGGCCCTGGGAACAACGGCGGCGATGCCTTCGAAGCCGCCCGCCTGTTACGCGAACAGTTTTTCGAAACCTGCGTCGTCTTCGCCGGCGATCCGCTCAGCCTGCCGGCCGATGCAGCAGCAGCCTACCGACGCTTTTCCGAAGCTGGCGGCACGACCGGCAACAGCATTCCCGCCGACGGCCAATGGTCGCTAATCATCGACGGGCTGTTCGGCATCGGCCTCACCCGTGCGCCGGCAGGTCATTACGCAGAATGGATAGCAACGGCCAACCAGCTGGCAACTCGTGATGGCTGCTCGCTGCTGGCGCTCGACTGCCCCTCCGGGCTGAATGCCGACAGCGGTCAGGCGTTTCAGCCCTGCATCCGTGCCAGCCACACCATGACCTTCATCGCCGCCAAGCCGGGCCTGCTGACCGCCGAAGGCCCCGATCATTGCGGCGAAACCCGCGTTGCCGAGCTCGCCCTGACGCCGGAGTCCGAAGTGCCGGCCGATGGCCACAGGGTAAGCCTTGCCGATTTTTCATCCCACCTCGCGCCGCGCCTGCTGAACAGCCACAAGGGCAGCTACGGCAGCGCCGGCATCCTCGGCGGCGCGCAATCGATGGTCGGCGCCGCCTTCCTCGCCGGCCGGGCCGCGCTCAAACTGGGTGCTGGCCGCGTCTATCTCGGGCTGCTCGACCCGCAGCCGCCCGCCTGCGACCTGCAGCAACCCGAGTTGATGCTGCGCCGCCCAGCGGCCCTGTGGCAGGCCGACCTGACGGCGCTGGCCTGCGGCCCGGGCCTCGGCAGCAGCCTGGAGGCGATCGAATTGCTGGAAACGGCCATCGCCGGTGAACTGCCGCTGCTGCTCGACGCCGATGCGCTCAATCTGGTGGCCAGCGAAGGCAACCTGCAGGTCGCGCTGGCCAGCCGCGGCAATCCCGCCATCCTGACACCGCACCCGGCCGAAGCGGCGCGCCTGCTCGACTTCAGCGCCGCCGAGGTCCAGGCCGACCGTATCGCGGCGGCGCAGGAAATCGCCGAGCGCTATCACTGTCACGTCGCGCTGAAAGGCTGCGGCACCGTGATCGCTGCGGTCGACGGCCGCTGGTGGGTCAATTCCACCGGCAATCCCGGCATGGCCACGGCCGGCATGGGCGATGTGCTGAGCGGCCTGATCGTCGCCCTCCTCGCCCAGGGCTGGCCGGCCGTTCCCGCACTGCTCGCCGGCGTCCATCTGCATGGTGCGGCTGCCGACCGGCTGGTCGCCCTGGGCGTCGGCCCGATCGGCCTGACCGCCGGTGAGGTCATCGACGCCGCCCGCCAGCTATTCAACGAATGGGTCGCTGCGGGCAAGGCCGGTTGAAGCCGTTTTTGTCCATGCCGATTCACCAACCAGTACAATTCCCCGTTTAGCCTCTCAGCCGCTTCCATGTCCATCGAATTCGATTACCCGCTCGCCGCCGAAATTATCCGCAACGTCGATGCCGCCCTGGCCGAGGATATCGGCCCCGGCGATCTCACCGCTGGCCTTGTGCCCGCCGACCGCATCGCCCGCGCCACCGTCATCTCGCGCGAAGCCGGGGTACTCTGCGGCCGCGCCTGGTTCGACCGCTGCGTAAAGGTGCTCGACCCGGCGGCGGAAGTTGTCTGGCATGCGGCCGATGGCGACCTGATCGCGCCCAACCAGGTGCTCTGCGCAATCCGCGCCAATGCCCGCGCCCTGCTCTCGGCCGAACGCAGCGCGCTGAACTTCCTGCAATTGCTTTCCGCCGTCGCCAGCAAGGCCCGCACCTACGCCGATGCGATTGCCGGTACCAAAGCGCAGGTGGTCGACACGCGCAAGACCCTGCCCGGCCTGCGCATCGCGCAAAAATACGCGGTACGTTTCGGCGGCGGCGGCAACCACCGCTTTGCCTTGTGGGATGCCATCCTGATCAAGGAAAACCATATCCACGCCGCCGGCGGCATTCCCGAAGCGATGGCTGCGGCCCGAGTTGCCGCCGCAGCGGCCGGCGACCGCTGCAAGTTCATCCAGGTCGAGGTCGAATCGCTTGATGAGTTGAACATTGCGCTGGCATCCGGCGCGACGATGCTCCTGCTCGACAACTTCACGCTCGCCATGATGCGCGAAGCGGCGGCCATCAATGCCGGCCGCGCGGTGCTCGAAGCATCAGGCAACGTCAGCCTGGAAACGATACGCGGCATCGCCGAAACCGGGGTCGACCGGATCTCCGTCGGCGCGCTGACCAAGGACGTCAAGGCGCTCGATCTGTCGATGCGCTTCATGGACTAGCCCTTACCGGCTAGGCGTCCGCGGCATTTTTGGACATAATCGGCAACACGTCGAAAGAAGACAACGATCACCCAGGGGAGTTTCAAATGTTGTTTGCGCTGTTTTATGTAATCGCCATCGTCATTCTGGTTCTGCACTTCACCGGCTTCCTTGCCCGGCACAACCTCGAATGGCTGGTACTGGCGCTGGCCGGTGCCGTTTTCCCGGCGGTCATCTACCTGTAGGTTTGCGCGCCACCAAGTCGATCAACGCCGAGCGACCTGCGTGAGCCTTGCCTTCCTCTATCAGGTCTTCGTGTTCGCGCAGCAGCACGATTTCCCAATCGGCAAACGTTTCCCGCAACAAGGCCTCGGTATAGAGGTTTTCCACGGCTGACGGGCCGCCGGTCCGATAATCAAGCTGTTTCGGTGTGTAACCCTGCAGAAACATCAGCCCGCCGGGTTTAACCGCCTGCTTCATCCCTTCCAGCATTCGCGGCCGCTCGGCCGGCCCGGCAAACTGGATGAAGATGCCGACCACGGCATCGAAGGCCGCATCCGGCCATTCCCAGTTGAAAACATCGGCCGCCACGAAGTCGACCGCGATATGCCGGCCACGTGCCAATCTTGCCGCCTTTTCCAGCGCCACCGGCGAGATTTCGGTGGCCGTCACCGCGCAGCCCTGCTCCGCCAGCCAGACCGAATTCCGCCCTTCGCCGTCGGCCACCGAGAGAACGCTCATCCCGTCGCCAAAATGCGCCGCTTGGGAGGACAGGAACTTGTTGGGTGCCGTGCCGAACAGATAATCGTCGCCCGCATCGCGATAGCGGGCCGACCAGAAAGCCTCGTAGTCGGAAAAACTCACACATGCGCCATGACGAACTGCTTGACCGCGTCGACATCCGGCGCCATCACCACGACACGCTGCGGCAGCATCTCGATGCCGGCCAGATCGGCCGGACGTACCGGCTCGCTGCCCAGCGCCTCGCGGATGGTTTCCTCGAACTTGGCCGGCTGGGCAGTTTCCAGGACAATCATCGGGATGTTCGGCAGGCGATGCTCGAGCGCCACCTTCAGGCCATCTGCCGTGTGGGTATCGAGCATGACGTTGTAGCGGCCCTGCGCAAAGCGGATGGTCCTGATACGGTCGGCGTGCGTGCTCTTGCCGGAGACGAAACCGAATTTCGGCATTTTTTGCCAGTGGACCGTAGCCGACAGGTCGAACGCCTCGCCCTTGTCGACCTTGGCCCACAGTTCGCTGACGATGGCCGGATCGCGGCCGACCAGATCGAATACGAAGCGCTCGAAATTGGAGGCCTTGGAAATATCCATCGACGGGCTGGAGGTGATGCTGGTTTCCGCCGTGCTGCGCGGGCGATAGACGCCGGTGCGGAAAAACTCGTCGAGAACGTCGTTCTCGTTGGTGGCCAGCACCAGCTGGGCAATGGGCAAGCCCATCTGGCGGGCGATATGGCCGGCGCAGATGTTGCCGAAGTTGCCCGATGGCACGGCGAAGGCGACCTGCTCTTCGTTCGATTGGGTGGCCAGGAAATAGCCCTGGAAGTAATAGACGATTTGCGCCGCGACGCGCGCCCAGTTGATCGAATTGACCGCGCCGATCTTGTACCTGGCTTTGAAGGCGGCATCGTTGGAGACCGCCTTGACGATGTCCTGCGCATCATCGAACAGGCCGGTGACGGCGATGTTGAAGATGTTTGCATCTTGCAGCGAGTACATCTGGGCGCGCTGGAAGGCGCTCATCTTGCCGTCCGGCGAGAGCATGAAGACCTTGACGTTGTGCTTGCCGCGCATGGCGTATTCGGCTGCCGAGCCGGTGTCGCCGGAGGTGGCGCCGAGGATGTTGATAGACTCGTTGCGCTTGTCGAGCACGTACTCGAACAGGTTGCCGAGCAACTGCATGGCCATGTCTTTGAAGGCCAGCGTCGGGCCGTTCGACAGTTCCTGGGTGTAGAGACCATCTTCCAGCTTGGTCAGCGGCGTGATCTGGGCAGCATCGCCGCCGTTGCGGGTATGGCAATAGACCTCGGCGGTGTAGGTCTTGGCGACCAGCGCTTTGAGGTCGGCCGGCGGAATGTCGGCAATGAACTTGGAGAGAATCTCGTAGGCGAGATCGGCATACGACAGCTGGCGCCAGGCATCGAGTTCAGCGCGGCTGATCTGCGGGTAGCTTTCCGGCAGGTAGAGGCCGCCATCCGGCGCCAGGCCGCCGAGGAGGATGTCGCAGAAAGCCTGGGGCGCGGCGTGACCGCGGGTCGAGAGATAGCGCATGGTGAAGCCCTGAAAAGCGAAAAACGTGATTTTACCGCGTCGACCGCGACACGCGCACGGCTTGCAGCAGGCCGGCAATGAAGAGCAGCAAGGCGCTAGCCACCAGAAGCACGGCCGCGAGTGCGAAACCACCGAGCAACGCCAGCGCCGCTGCGAGAAAGAGAGCCGCCCGCAGGCTGCCCGAGGCGGCGAGCTTTTGCCGCATGATGTGACGCGCCGGCAGCGCCGGGCCCGACCAGCGCCAGACCGGCAGCAGCTGACTCAACGCTCCGGTGACCAGCGGCAACAGGAAGCCTGCAACCCAGGCAAGCAAGGTCGGATACGGCGGCAGCAACCCTGCCCCATGCGCCACCCCGGCCGCCAGCGTCACCAGCAAGCCGGCCACGGCGGCCAGCAGCGAAGTGGCAACGCCATCGGCCAGCATGACCTTGAATCCGAAGCGCCGTCCCCACTGGCCGACCAGCCCGAGCGCCGCTACCAGCATCAGCGCGGCACCCGGCGCCGCAAAGGGCCAGATGACCGCGGCGCCGGTGGCGATCACCAGCGCCCCGCCGGCCACCAGCCACAGACGGCGGCGCAGCCAGCTGCCGGCTTCCGGGTCAGGTTTGCCGAGCGCCGTCGGCAGCAATACCGGCAAGGTGCCGAATGCCGCCAGCCCGACCAGCCCGAGGGTATTCAGGTGCAGGTGAAAAACCCGTAGTGCCTTCCAGTACGAGGGCAGCACGGGGATCAGCAGCACTGCCAGCAGAGCCAGCATCAGGCAGCCGAGCGCCGCGCCATACCAACGCCAGCCCGGGTGCGGCGAACCCAGCGCGGCGCGTGCCCGGGCGGCTATCCAGTTGAGCAGAAAGGCGGCCAGAACGAGGTCGACCGCAGCCGCCGCATGCAATAGCCAGTAAGGCAGCACGCCCTGCATGGCAACGACGGCAACCAAGCCTGCCAGTTGCGCGGCGCCCGGCAGCCGGGCGATCAGGCGCCCGGGATCGCCGGTGCGCGTCAGCACCGGCACGAAATGGCTCATGGCCGCGAAGATCAGCGGCACGATGCCGACGGCGAACGCCAGATGCGCCACCGCCAGCTGCGAACCGACCCCGCTCAGCGCCAGAACGGCGCTGCCCAGCAGAGCGAGAAGGGTCAGGCTCGCGGTAAGGATCAATCAGGCGACGACGGCGAAGTCGATCACGATTGCGCCCGGTTCGCGCTGTTTGTATTCGATAGTCAAGCTGGCACCGTAGCGGGCCTGCAGCTGGGCGAGCAGCGGCAGCGGGTCGTGGTCATTGCAGAAACGCATGGTTTCGCCGGGCTGCAGCGCATCCAGCGCGCCGAAGATGGCGGCGTGGCGGAAACGCTTGGCGATACCGCGCGCATCGAACGGGTACAGGGCTTCCGCGGTGGTGTGGTTGCAGGCATGAATCGTTTGCATCTTTGGCTCCTTGAATGGCTTGCCGGAATGGCAATCAGCGGCGATTCTGCCGGGGCGCCGGCAATATTTCCTTGATACGAATCGCAAAGGCCATTTGAGTCATGCGGCTATCGATGCTGCAGAAAAAGGGGGTCAGTTGACGCCCGATCGTTTGATGAGCGCCTGCAGTTCTCCCACCATGCCGCGCCGGAAGCTCAGCACGCACAGCACGAAAATCGCGCCCATGATGACCGTCACCCAGGAGCCGACGGAATCCGCCAGCTGGGTCTGCAGCGCGACGATGGTCGCAGCCCCGACGAGCGGACCGAGTATGGTGCCCAAGCCGCCGAGCAGGGTCATCAGCACCACTTCGCCCGAGGCGTGCCAGTGCACGTCGCTCAGCGAGGCGAGTTGGAAGACCAGCGTCTTGGTCGCCCCCGCCATGCCGGCCAGGGCGGCGGAGATGATGAAGGCGATCAGCTTGAACTTGTTGACGTCATAGCCGAGCGAAATGGCGCGCGGCTCGTTCTCGCGGATGGCCTTGAGAATCTGCCCGAACGGGGAATGGATGGTGCGGTAGATGATGAAGAACCCGACGCAGAAGATGGCGAACACCAGGTAATACATGGCGATGTTGTCGGAGAGATCGAGCAGGCCGAACAGGTGGCCGCGCGGGACGCCCTGCAGGCCGTCCTCACCGCCCGTCTCCTTGATCTGGATGGCGAGGAAGAAAACCATCTGCGCCAGGGCCAGGGTGATCATCGCGAAGTAGATGCCGGTGCGCTTGATGGCCAGCCAGCCGAACAGCCAGCCAAGCAAGCCGGCCGACACCGTGCCGGCGAGGATGCCGACTTCCGGCGTCACCCCTACATCGCGCACCATCAGTCCGCAAACGTAGCCGGCCGTACCGAGAAACGCGGCGTGGCCGAAGGAGAGCAGCCCGGCAAAACCGAGCAGCAGGTTGAAGGCGCAGGCGAACAGGCCGTAGCAGAGGATTTTCATCAAAAAAGTGGGGTAGACCGCAAACGGTGCGATCAGACCGAGGACGAACAGCGCGGCGAACAGCAGCGGCAGCTTCGACTCCAGAAAAGTTTCAGACGAGTTCATGTGGATTTCCCTTTGCCGCGTCAGGACTTGCCGAAGAGACCTGCCGGCCGCACCAGCAGAACGATGACCATGATCACGAAAACCACCACGCTGGAGGCTTCCGGATAGAACACCTTGGTCAGCCCCTCGATCAGGCCGAGTCCGAGGCCGGTCAGGATCGAGCCCATGATCGAGCCCATGCCGCCGATCACGACCACGGCAAAGACGACGATGATCAGGTTGGAGCCCATCAACGGATTGACCTGGAAGATCGGTGCCGCCAGCACGCCGGCGAAGGCCGCCAAGGCCACGCCGTAACCGTAGGTGAAGGTGATCAGCAGCGGCACGTTGATGCCCAGCGCCTGCACGATCTGCGAATTTTCGGTGCCGGCGCGCAGGTAGGCGCCCAGTTTGGTCCGTTCGATCATGTACCAAGTGCCGAAGCAGACGGTCAGCGAAGCGATGATCACCCAGCCGCGATAGATGGGCAGGAACATGAAGCCGAGATTGACGCCGCCGGACAGCAGTTCGGGAACCTCGTAGCTTTCGCCGGAAATGCCGAACTGGTCACGGAAGATGCCTTCGAAGATCAGCGCCAGGCCAAAGGTCAGCAACAGTCCGTAGAGGTGATCCAGCTTGTACAGGCGGCGCAGCATCAGGCGTTCGATCAAGACGCCGACAATGCCGACGATCAGCGGCGCCGCGATCAGCGACACCCAGTAATTGATGCCGAAGCGGGTCAGCGCGATCCAGGCGACGAAGGCCCCCATCATGTATTGCGCGCCGTGGGCGAAATTGATGATGTTCAACAGGCCGAAGATGATGGCCAGCCCGAGACTGAGAATGGCGTAGAACGAGCCATTGATCAGCCCCACCAGCAACTGGCTGCCGAGCAAGGCGGTCGGTATTCCGAAAATTTCCATGGAAGACTCCAGACCCGGCGCGAACGAAGTCCGCGCCGGGCATTGCGGTGACTCTGCTTACTTCTTGATCAACGGGCAGCGTGACTGCGCCAGAGACTGGAAGGCCTCGGCGGCAGGGATGGTGGCCTTGATCGTGTAGTAGTCCCACGGATACTTTGAGTCGGCCGGCTTCTTCACCTGCACCAGATACATGTCATGGACCATGCGGCCGTCGTCGCGAATCTGGCCGCCCTTGGCGAAGAAATCGTTGATCGGCGTTTTCCGCATCATCGCCATGACCTTGGTCGTATCGTCGGTGCCAGCCGCCTTGACCGCCTTCAGGTAGTGATAGATCGACGAGTACTGGCCGGCCTGCACCATGGTCGGCATCTTCTTCTGCTTGTCGAAGAAGCGCTTCGACCAGGCGCGGGTCTCGTCGGTGCGATCCCAGTAGAAGCCGGTGGTCAGGAACATGCCCTGCGTCGGCTTGAGGCCGAGGGAGTGGATGTCGGTGATGAACATCAGCAGGCCGGCCAGCGACTGCTTGGGCGTGATGCCGAATTCGGCCGCCTGCTTGATGGCATTGGTGGTGTCGGCGCCGGCGTTGGCCAGGCCGATCACCTGGGCACCGGAGGCCTGGGCCTTGAGCAGGAACGAGGAGAAATCGGAGCCCGGGAAGGGATGGCGCACCGAACCGACCACCTTGCCGCCATTGGCGACGACCACCGCGGCGGCATCCTTCTCCAGAGCCTGGCCGAAGGCGTAGTCGGCGGTCAGGAAGAACCAGTTCTTGCCGCCCTGTTGCGTCACCGCCCTGGCGGTTCCGTTGGCCAGCGCATAGGTGTCGTAGGTGTAGTGCACCGAGACGTCGTTGCACTGCTCGTTGGTAATCGGGGTAGACGCGGGGCCGTTCATGATTACGACGCGGTCCTTTTCCTTGGCGACTTTCATCACTGCCAGCGCCGTGGAAGTGGTGACCAGTTCCGTGACGGTATCGACGTTTTCCCGTTCGATCCATTCACGCGCCTTGTTGGAGGCGATGTCGGCCTTGTTCTGGTGGTCGGCCGTCACCATTTCGATCTTGAAATTGGGCTTTTCGTTGGCGATGAAGTCATCGATGGCCATCTTGGTGGCCAATACGGCACCGGAGCCGGCGAGGTCGGAATAGGTGCCGGAGAGATCGGTCAGAACGCCAATCTTTACCGAACCACCGGAAATCTGGGCCTGGGCGCCAAAAGACAGCGCGGCCAGAGCGGCGGCACAAGCAGTTGTTGTAAATTTTTTCAGTTGCATGGGTGACTCCTCCTGAGGGTTGGCAAGCCGGGTTAAACGCCGAGCCTGTGATGCAGCCAGTCCATCTTGCCCGGGAGTTCTTCCTGGGTGATGGTGGCAATTATTTCTCCATGTTCGAGCACGTAATGGCGGTCGGCCAGCGGTGCCGCGAAACGGAAATTTTGTTCTACCAAAATGATGGTAAAGCCGCGTTTCTTGAGCTCGGTAATGACCTCCCCCAGCTTCTTGACGATCACCGGGGCCAAGCCTTCGGTAATCTCGTCGAGCAACAGGAGCTTGGCCCCCGTGCGCAGGATGCGCGCCATCGCCAGCATCTGCTGCTCTCCACCGGAGAGTTTGCCGCCGGGGCTATTGCGACGTTCGCTGAGATTCGGGAACATCGCGTAAAGCTCATCCACCGACATGCCGCCGCTGGCGATAATCGGCGGCAGGGTCAGGTTCTCTTCGGCGCTGAGCGAGGCAAAAATGGCCCGCTCTTCGGGGCAATAGCCGACGCCGTGGTGGGCAATCTTGTGCGTCGGCACGTTGATGATTTCGTTGCCGTTGAGCATGATCGAGCCGGTCCGCCGGCCGACCAGACCCATGATCGATTTCAGCGTGGTCGTCCGTCCCGAGCCATTGCGGCCCAGCAGCGTAATGCATTCGCCCTTGCTGACGCTCAGATCGATCCCGTGCAGGATGTGCGATTCGCCGTAGAAGGCGTGCAGGTCGGTAAGGCGCAGAAATTCGGGTTTCGGTTTGAAAGCACTGGTCATGGTCGTTTTCCGCTCAGTGGTGCGCGTCGTTCATGTTGTCGGAACCGACGTAGGCTTCGAGCACCTTCGGATTCTTCGAGACTTCTTCATAAGTCCCCTCGGCCAGCACGCTGCCGCGCGTCAGCACGGTGATCCGGTCGCACAGATTGGCCACTACCGAGAGATTGTGCTCAACCATCAGGATGGTACGGTTGGCCGACACCTTGCGGATCAGTTCGACGACGCGCGCGATGTCCTCGTGCCCCATGCCCTGCGTCGGCTCGTCGAGCAGCATCATGTCCGGCTCCAGCGCCAGCGTCGTGGCAATCTCCAGTGCCCGCTTGCGGCCATAAGGCATTTCCGCCGTCACCGTTTCGGCAAAGCTGGTGAGGTCGACCGCCTCGAGCAGCGCCATCGCCTCGTCGTTGAGTTTATTCAGGCTTTTTTCCGATTTCCAGAAATGGAATTCGGTGCCCAGCTTGCGCTGCAGCCCGATACGTACGTTTTCCAGCACCGTCAGGTGCGGGAAGGTCGCCGAAATCTGAAAGGAGCGGACAAAACCGCGACGCGCCGTGACGGCGGGCGCTTCGCGGGTGATGTCCTCACCCTTGAACCAGATGGTGCCGGCCGTAGGCGGCAGGAATTTGGTGACGAGATTGAATACCGTCGTCTTGCCCGCTCCGTTCGGGCCGATCAGCGCGTGGATGTGGCCGCGCCGGACCTTGAGATTGACATCGGAAACCGCGGTAAAACCCTTGAAGTCCTTGGTCAGACCGCGCGTTTCCAGAATGAAATCACTCATCGTTTCTCCTGGAGGCTTTGACGTTATCCGGTGGCGAATGTCGATTGCATTTACCGGCACAAGCCCTCTCACCATCCGGAATGGTCGATACTGCAATTGATTCACGATTGTAGAATTATTGCACGGCCGGAATTCAGATTGGATGGCATCACAAGTAACTTTGCATAGGGGTTTACCCGCAGGCGGACCGGGATTTCCGGGCGATTCCTGTATTTCGACTGGCTCCTGCGTGCCGACAGCAATCGCGACTTGCCTGTTGCGGTCGACACCCGAAAACAGCCAATTTTCATTTTCCAGTCACCTGCCTGTGGGATAATCGGGACCCTTTCAGCAACACCGCAGCAGGCATGGCAAAAGATTCACCGATTCAGTTCAAGGGCACGTCGCTCAAGATCATCCAGACGCAACTCCGCACCACCGACCTCGCCACGCTGCACAGTGCACTGGCCGAACTCACCGGCAACAGCCCGGATTTCTTCGAGGACGAGCTGGCGGTTCTCGATTTCAGCAACGCCGAAGACCTCCCGGATAGCGTCGACTGGGCGCAGATCCGCGATCTGCTGCGCAATTCCGGCCTCTCCGCCGTCGCCACGCGCGGACTGCCGGAGGCTCTCGCGGCGGCCGCCGCCGCTGCCGGGCTACCACCGGTAGGCGCCGACGCCCTGAGCCGCGCGCCGCGCGCCAAGGCTGCGGAGCCGACGCCACCCGCCGTCGAACCCCCGCCACCGCCGCCCGCGCCGGAACCCGCGCCGCGTACCGTCATCCTCGACAAGCCCCTGCGTTCCGGCCAGCGTTTCTATGCACGCGGCAGCGACCTGATCGTTACCGCCATGATCAGCGCCGGCGCCGAAGTCATCGCCGACGGCAACATCCACGTCTACGCCCCGCTGCGCGGCCGCGCCCTGGCCGGCGCCGGCGGCGACAAGACGGCGCGCATCTTCACCACCAGCATGGAAGCCGAACTGGTTTCCGTCGCTGGCATCTACCGCACTTTCGAAGGCGGCGTGCCGAGCGAACTGACCCGCCAGCCGACTACCGTCAGCCTGCTCGAAGACGGTGGCGAACTGCGCCTGAACGTCGCCGCCCTGGCACTCAGATAAGCCGTAAATAATTTCCAGCAACTTCCCCAGCGAGAACATTACATGACCAGAATCATCGTCGTCACTTCGGGCAAAGGCGGGGTCGGCAAGACCACCACCAGCGCCAGCTTTTCCACCGGCCTCGCGCAGCGTGGCTTCAAGACCGCCGTCATCGACTTCGACGTCGGCCTGCGCAATCTCGACCTCATCATGGGTTGCGAACGCCGTGTCGTTTATGACCTGATCAACGTCATCAACGGCGAAGCGACACTGACCCAGGCGCTGATCAAGGACAAGCACGCCGACAATCTCTACGTGCTGCCCGCCTCGCAGACGCGCGACAAGGATGCGCTGACCGAGGAAGGCGTCGAGAAGGTGTTGAAGGAACTGGAACACCAGGGCTTCGACTACATCGTCTGCGACTCGCCCGCCGGTATCGAATCCGGCGCCGTGATGGCGCTGACCTTCGCCGACGAGGCGCTCGTCGTCACCAACCCGGAAGTCTCCTCGGTGCGCGACTCCGATCGCATCCTCGGCATCCTGCAGGCCAAGTCACGCCGCGCCATCGAAGGCCGCGACCCGGTCAAGGAACACCTGCTCATCACCCGCTACAACCCGACCCGTGTCGAGGCCGGCGAAATGCTCTCCTACAAGGACATCCAGGAAATCCTGCGGGTGCCCATCATCGGCGTCATCCCGGAATCGGAAGAAGTGCTGCAGGCTTCCAACCAGGGCGCGCCGGTCATCCACCAGAAAGACACCGACGCCGCCGAGGCCTACCACGACGTCATCACCCGTTTCCTCGGTGAAGACAAGCCGCTGCGTTTCGTCGATTACGTCAAGCCGGGCTTGCTCAAGCGCCTGTTCGGAGGCAAGTGAGATGTCGCTGCTCTCCATGCTCTTCGGCAACAAGCCGAAAACCGCGCACTTGGCCAAGGAACGCCTGCAACTGATCATCGCCCATGAACGCGATGGCGGTGGCAGCGCCAACTTCCTGCCCGACCTGCAGCGCGAATTGATCGCTGTGATCTCCAAGTATGTCAAGGTGAACCCGGACGACATCAAGGTTTCGCTGGAAAAGCAGGACCGCTACGAGGTCCTGGAAGTCAATATCGTACTGCCTGAAAAGGGCTGAAACAAAAAACGGGGCCCGCGGGCCCCGTTGAAATGAGACGCGGGGGCTGTTCTCCCCTTGTCTCGACCACAGAGTGATCAGTGTGCCGATGCGGCCGCGGCGCCTAGCCCGGTCTGGGCACGGATGTACTGCTCTTCGAAGGCTTCCTTTTCATTCGCGGCACGGGCGCTCTTGTCAGTGACGGAGAGCAGCCAGGTGACGAAGAAGGCAAGTGTCATCGAAACGATGGCCGGATGGTCGTACGGAAAGATGGCGGCCGTGTTGCCGAGGATCTTGACCCAGACGGTCGGCGAAAGAATCACCAGGCCAACCGACGAAACCAGACCGGCAATGCCGCCCCACAGCGCGCCGCGCGTGGTCAGGCCTTTCCAGTACATCGAAAGAATCAGCACCGGGAAGTTGACCGACGAGGCGACGCCAAAAGCCAGCGCAACGAGGAACAGCACGTTCTGGTCCTTGAAGGCGATGCCGAGCAGGATGGCCGTGATACCCAGACCAACGGAGGCGAAACGAGTCACCCGCATTTCCTGCGCGCTCGATGCCGTACCCTTCTTGATCACGCGGGCATACAGGTCATGCGAGATGGCCGATGCGCCAGCCAGGGCCAGGCCGGAAACCACGGCGAGGATGGTGGCGAAGGCGACAGCCGACAGGAAGCCGAGGAAGATGTCGCCGCCAACTGCCTTGGCGAGGTGCATGACTGGCATGTTGCCGCCACCGATCAGCTTGCCGCCAACTTGGCCGCCTTCGAAGAAGGCCGGGTTGGTGCCAACGATGGAGATCGCAGCCGCGCCGAGAACGATGGTGACGAGGAAGAATAGACCGATGAAGCCGGTAGCGTAGAACACCGATTTGCGGGCTTCCTTGGCGTTCGGCACGGTGAAGAAACGCATCATGATGTGCGGCAGGCCGGCGGTACCGAAGAGCAGGCCCAGCGACAGCGAGAAGGCGGAGATCGGATCAGCCATCAGCGAACCCGGCGCCATCATCTTTTCGCCCAGCTTGTGCGACTCGATGGCCTTGCTGAACAGGTTGTCGAGCGACCAGCCAAATTGCGCCAGGGTCAGCAGCATCAGCGTGATACCACCGCCGAGCAGCAGACAGGCCTTGATGATCTGCACCCAGGTCGTTGCGGTCATGCCGCCGAAGGTGACGTAGACCATCATCAGGATACCGACCACGACCACGGCGTAGTTGTATTCCAGACCGAACAAAAGCTGGATCAATTGGCCCGCACCGACCATCTGCACGATCAGGTAGAAGCAGACCACGGTCAGCGAACCGATCGCCGCAAAGGTACGGATGCGGTTCTGGTCGAGACGGTAGGAGGCGATGTCGGCAAAGGTGAACTTGCCGAGGTTACGCAGGCGCTCGGCCATCAGGAACAGGATGATCGGCCAGCCGATGAAGAAACAGACTGCATAGACAAAGCCGTCGTAGCCTTTGAAATAGACCATCGAAGTGATACCGAGCAGGGTCGCCGCCGACATGTAGTCGCCGGCAATGGCCAGGCCGTTCTGGAAGCCGGTGATGCCGCCGCCAGCAGTATAGAAGTCGGCCGTCGTCTTGGTCTTGCCAGCCGCCCACTTGGTGATGCCGAGCGTGGCCAGCACGAAGATCATGAACATGGCGATGGCGCTGACGTTGATCGGCTGCTTCTCGACACCCTCAATGGCGCCGCCGGCTGCAAAAACGGTAAACGAGACGGCGAGCAGGCTGCCGGCAATCAGTGCGGTAAGGGAGCGCTTCATTTGCGGGCCTCCTTGAGCACTTCGGCCGTGATGCTGTCGAACTCGCCGTTGGCGCGGCTGACGTAAACACCCGTCAGCAGCCAGCCGCCAATGATGATCAGTGCGGCAATCGGCCAGCCGATGGTCACGATGCCGCCTTCGGTCAGCTTGGTCGCAAAGAGCTGCGGCTGGGTCGAGACGAAGAACATGAAGGTGTAGTAAGGCAACAAGACGACGAGCGAAAGAATGATCGCAAAGCGCGTACGCTTGCCGACCAATTCCGCGAACTTCGGGTTGCCCCGGATTTTTTCCTGAATACTGGGTAGTGACATGACCCCTCCTGATACGTGCGTGATTAATACGGTTGTGCTGTTCTCGTTTTTTGTCTTTTTTCCGGTTGACCGTGGGAGTTCCCCGGTCAACTCGGCTTCATTTACATGTTTGGATAGTTCGGCCCACCGCCACCTTCCGGAACCGTCCAGTTGATGTTCTGGGTCGGGTCCTTGATGTCGCAGGTCTTGCAATGCAGGCAGTTCTGCCCGTTGATCTGCAGGCGCGGCTTGCCTTCGTCCTCGCCGAGGATTTCGTACACCCCGGCCGGGCAATAACGCGTTTCCGGCGAACCGTACTTGGCGTAATTGACGCTGATGGCGACGCTTTCATCCTTGAGGCGCAGATGCGTCTGCTGGTTTTCCTCGTGGTTGGTGGCCGAGAGGAAGACCGAGGACAGGCGGTCGAAAGTCAGCGCACCGTCCGGTTTCGGGTAGGCAATCTTTGGATGGCTGTTCTTGTCGCCGAGTTGGGTGTGGTCGTCGTGGTGATGCAGGGTCCACGGCGCCTTGCCCTTGAAGACGAAGGTGTCGATGGCGCCATAAGCCAGCGCGCCCCACAGACCCCACTTGAAGGCCGGGCGGATGTTGCGGACCTGGTACAACTCTTCCCACAGCCACGACTTCTGGATCTGCTCGGCGTACTCGGTCGCTTCGGCGCCGGCATTTTCCTTGAACAGGTGCTCGAAGACCGCTTCGGCCGCGACCATGCCCGACTTCATCGCCATGTGCGTGCCCTTGATCTTGGGCACATTGAGGAAACCGGCCGTGTCGCCGATCAACAGACCGCCCGGGAAAGTCAGCTTGGGCACCGACTGGTAGCCGCCTTCGGACAGAGCACGGGCGCCGTAGGAAATGCGCCGGCCGCCTTCGAAGTAACCGCGAATGGCCGGATGCGTCTTGTAGCGCTGGAATTCCTCGTAGGGCGACAGCCACGGATTCTTGTAATCCAGACCGACGACCATGCCGATGGCGACGAGGTTGTTTTCCAGGTGATAGAGGAAAGAGCCACCGTAGGTATCGCTCTGCAGCGGCCAGCCCACGGTGTGCACGATCAGCCCCGGCTGGTGTTTGGCCGGATCGATTTCCCACAGCTCCTTGATGCCGATGCCGTAGGTTTGCGGATCGACGCCGTCGCGCAGGTTGAACTTGGCGAACAGCTCCTTGGTCAGCGAACCGCGGCAGCCTTCGGCGAAGATGGTCTGTTTGGCATGCAACTCCATGCCCGGCTGGAAATTGTGGCCGGGCTGGCCATCCTTGCCGATGCCGAGATCGCCGGTAGCGACGCCCTTGACCGAGCCGTCCTCGTGGTAAAGCACTTCGGCCGCCGCGAAACCGGGGTAGATCTCGACGCCCAGCGCCTCGGCCTGCTCACCGAGCCAGCGGGCCAGATTGCCCAGGCTGATGATGTAATTGCCGTGGTTGCCCATCTGCGGCGGCGTCGGCAGCTTGTACGAGCCGGTTTCGGTCAGGTACAGCAGCTTGTCTTCACCAGCCGGCGTATTGAGCGGCGCGCCGCGTTCCTGCCAGTCGGGGAAAAGCTCGGACAGGGCGTGCGGTTCGAGCACGGCACCGGACAGGATGTGGGCGCCGATTTCCGAGCCTTTTTCGAGCAGGCAGACGGAAACCTCCTTGCCGGCCTGCTCGGCCAGTTGCTTGATGCGGATCGCCGACGACAGCCCCGAAGGGCCGCCGCCGATGATCACGACATCGTATTCCATCGCATCACGATCGGTGCGCATGGTCATGATCAGAACAGGTTTTCAGGCAAGCCAAACACCGAATCGCTGCCACCGGTAATTTCGGCGGCATAAGCGGTGGCAAACGGCAGTTGGTGGGCAGCAAAGTAAGTCGCCGTGGCCAGCTTGGCCTTGTAGAAGTCGTCGGTGGTGCCTTCGGCAATGTGCTTGACGGCAATGGCGGCCGACTTGGCCATCAACCAGCCGCCGACGACGATGCCGGTCTGCTTGAGGAAAGGCACGGAACCGGCATGGACTGCCTGCGGATTGCTCTCGTAGTTGGCGATAATCCAGTCCGTCACCTTCTGCTGCGCAGCAATGCCAGCCTTCAGGTTGGCAGCGATGCCAGCCAGATCGGCGTTGCCGGCGATCTCGTCTGCCGTTGCCGTCATTTCGGCAATCAGCGTCTTCATGGCAGCACCCGGCACCTTTTCGCGGGCCAGCTTGCGGCCGACCAGGTCGTTGGCCTGGATCGCCGTCGTCCCTTCGTAAATGGTGGTGATCCGCGAATCGCGGTAGTACTGGGCAGCGCCGGTTTCCTCGACGAAGCCAACGCCCCCGAAGACCTGCAGTGCGGTCGACGACAGCTCGACGCCCTGCTCCGTGCTCCAGCCCTTGACGACCGGGGTCAGCAGATCGACGCGAGCCTGGGCGGCGGCATTGCCGGCGTGGGCGCGGTCGATGTTGGCGGCAGTGTAGTAGGCCAGCGTGCGCATGGCTTCGGTGCGCGACTTGATGTCCATGAGCATGCGGCGGACATCCGGGTGATGCAGGATGGTCTTCTTGACACCGGACTTGTCGCCAACCGGCGCCCCCTGAACGCGTTCGCGGGCGTACCACAGCGCGTGCTGGTAGGCGCGCTCGGCGATGCCGACACCTTCCAGACCGACATTGACGCGGGCGTGGTTCATCATCGTGAACATGTAGCCGATGCCCTTGTTCTCGTCGCCAATCAGGTAGCCGACGGCGCCTTCGTTCTCGCCGTAGGACATGACGGCGGTCGGGCTGCCGTGGATGCCGAGCTTGTGTTCGATCGAAGCGCAGATCAGGTCGTTGCGCTTGCCCAGCGAACCGTCTTCATTGACCAGGAATTTCGGCACCAAGAAGAGCGAAATACCCTTCAGTCCCGGCGGCGCATCCGGCAGACGGGCCAGCACGAGGTGAACGATGTTCTCGGCGACGTCATGCTCGCCCCAGGTGATGAAGATCTTGGTGCCGCTGACCAGATAGCTGCCATCGCCGACGGCCTTGGCCTTGGAGGAAATCGCGGCCAGATCGGAACCGGCGTTCGGCTCGGTCAGGTTCATGGTGCCGGTCCATGTGCCTTCGATCATCTTCGGCAGGTATTTTTGCTTGAGTTCGTCGGAAGCGTGGTGGGCGATGGCTTCGATGGCGCCGCCGGTCAGCATCGGGCACAGGCCGAAGGCCATGTTGGCGCCCTTCCACATTTCATTGACGGCCATCGAGACGACCGCCGGCAGGCCCTGGCCGCCGTATTCCGGGTCGAAGGGCATGGAATTCCAGCCGGTTTCGGCGAACAGCTTGTAGGCTTCCTTGAAGCCGGGCGCCGTCGTCACGACGCCATCCTTGCAGACGTGACCAGTGCGGTCGCCGACGCTGTTGATCGGGTCGAGGACGCCGGTGGCGAACTTGGAGGCTTCGTCGAGGATGGACTCGACGAGATCGACGGAGCATTCCTCGTTACCGGGCAGGGCGCAGATTTCTTCGAGGCCGGCCACTTCGTTGAGGACGAACTGCATGTCGCGAATCGGGGCGATATAGGTGCTCATGGGTTTTCTCTCCGTATTTCTTGATTAGACGGCGGCGACGAGGGCCGGAATGGTTTCGAACAGGTCGGCTACCAGTCCGTAATCGGCGACCTGGAAGATCGGCGCATCGGGATCCTTGTTGATGGCGACGATGACTTTCGACTCCTTCATCCCGGCCAGATGCTGGATGGCACCCGAGATGCCGACCGCGATGTAAAGCTGCGGGGCGACGATTTTGCCGGTCTGGCCAACCTGATAGTCGTTCGGCACAAAGCCGGCATCGACGGCGGCCCGACTTGCACCAAGCGCCGCACCGAGCTTGTCGGCGAGCGGTTCAAGCAGGGTGTGGTAGTTCTCACCACTGCCCAGACCCCGACCACCGGAAACGATGATCTTGGCGGCACCGAGTTCAGGACGCTCGGACTTGGTCAGTTCTCTGTTCGTGAGAGTGCTTTGGGCGGTGTCGTTGGCGGCGGCGATGCTTTCGATTTTCGCGGCATTTTCCCGGTTGACCGCATCAAAGGCCGTGGTGCGCACGGTGATGACCTTGACGGCGTCGGCGCTCTTGACGGTGGCCAGGGCATTGCCGGCGTAGATCGGACGGACAAAGGTATCAGCGGATTCGACACCGGTGATTTCAGAGATTTGCGCGACGTCGAGCAAGGCAGCGATTCTGGGGGCCAGGTTCTTGCCGAAGGTGGTGGCCGGAGCGAGGATGTGGCTGTAGCCCGATGCGTTGGCGATGACCAGTGCCGTCAGGTTCTCGGCGGTCTGGCTTTGGTAGTGGGCGGCGTCGGCGACTTTGACGGTACTCACGCCACTGAGGCTGGCGGCTTCCTGGGCGGCGGCGGTGCAGTTGCTACCAGCGACGAGGAGGTGCACTTCGCCACCAATCTTCGCGGCAGCGGCGACGGTGTTGAGGGTGGCGGCCTTGAGTTGCTGGTGGTCGTGTTCGGCGATTACAAGAATAGTCATTTAGATCACCTTGGCTTCGTTCTTGAGTTTGTTGACGAGTTCGGCGACGTCGGCGACGCGGACGCCGGCACTGCGCTTGGCCGGTTCGGCAACCTTGAGGGTGGTCAGGCGCGGGGTGACGTCGACACCAAGGTCGGCCGGCTTGACGGTGTCGAGCGGCTTTTTCTTGGCTTTCATGATGTTGGGCAGTGTGGCGTAGCGCGGCTCGTTCAGGCGCAGGTCGGTGGAGACGACGGCCGGCAGGGAAATTTCGAGGGTTTCGAGGCCACCGTCGATTTCGCGGGTGACGGTTGCTTTGCCGTTGGCAATCACCACTTTGGAGGCGAAGGTGGCTTGCGGCCAGGCTTGCAGGGCGGCGAGCATTTGCCCGGTCTGGTTGGCGTCGTCGTCGATGGCTTGTTTGCCGCAGATGACGAGTTGCGGTTGTTCTTTGTCGCACAGGGCTTTGAGAAGCTTGGCGACGGCCAGCGGCTGGAGGTCGACGTCGGTTTCGACGAGAACGCCGCGGTCGGCACCAATGGCCATGGCGGTGCGCAGGGTTTCCTGGCAGGCGGCGACGCCGCAACTGACGGCGATGACTTCGGTGGCGATGCCGGCTTCTTTCAGACGCACGGCTTCTTCGACGGCGATTTCGTCAAAGGGGTTCATGCTCATCTTGACGTTGGCCAGGTCAACACCCGAACCATCGGCCTTGACGCGGACCTTGACGTTGTAATCAACTACCCGTTTCACGGGAACAATAATTTTCACTAGTCTCTCCTTTATGGTCGGTTAAATTAAATCTTCTTGCCGGAACTCTGTTTGACAGACACCGAAGCAATGCGCACAATGACCATACTGTGTCGTATGGAGTGCATACGGTAGCGTATGGAAAACATGTCTGTCAAGCCCCCTGCCCAATCCCCGCGTCGCAAGATGGCCACGCCACGCACCCAGCTCGACCGTGGACACTGGATCGAGGGGGCCATTGAGGTGCTCGCTCGGGAGGGTGTCGCCGGTCTGCGCGTCGAAGTTCTGGCCAAGCGCTGCGGCGTCACCAAGGGCAGTTTTTACTGGCATTTCAAGGATCGTCAGGATTTGCTGGCTGCCGTGCTTGAGCACTGGCGGGAAGGGCGTATCCGGGACATCGAGAAAATCACCGCCGTTTCCCCCGGCCATGAGCGCGAACAACTCCATTTTGCCATTAAAGTTTATGGCACCAGCCGCAACCGCAAGGGGGTGTCGATCGAATTGGCGGTGCGCGACTGGGCGCGCCATGACCCCCAAGCAGCGGCCGTCGTCGAAGCGGTCGATCTGTATCGTCTGGAATGTACGCGCAAACTGTTCGTCGCAGCCGGCATGTCGGATGCCGAAGCCAAGAGCCGCAGTCTCCTGCTTTACGCCTGCGTCTTCGGTCTTTCGCTGATGCATTACACGCATTTCGACGACCATCTCGATGACCTGAAGCAGCGTATCGCCGACCGCATCGTCTCTGCCTAGCCGAAACAGGCAGCAGCCTTGCCGCTGCTCTTGAGTTGCTGTTCCCAGCCCAAAAGATCGGCCACCAGCTGGTCGACCGCAACCGTCAGCGCGGCGACCCCGCCACGCGCATCGGCACTCGCTGCCGGCTTCTCGATCTGGAGTTCATAACCAACCAGGCTTGTTCGCGAACGATCAAGCAATTGCACCCTGCCCTGGATTACCCCGCGACTCGACGTCGGGGTATCGAAGATCTGGATGAACTCGTCGATATCGATACGCAAGACACAGCGTGTGCGGCCCTGACCCGCAGGCATCAAGCCCAGTTGCTGGATCAGGCGCTGCTGTACCAGTTGCGCCGGCGGTCCGGCCCAGCGCGAACGGGTATAGTCGCGCAGACGCTTGGGCTCGTCATAGAGCAGCCGGTATTCGATGCCAAGCGAGTCGAACCATATAGGTGCCCGCACCTCGACAGCCAGTTCACCGCGCCGTCCCGGCACCGCCCGATCTTCGACCGGCGGGCCAAAATCGTAAATTGCCAGCGCACTATCCCCGCCACGCTTGCCAGCCCCGTAGCAGGACGCAAGAAACAGACAAAAAACAATGGTCAGAAAGTGCCGCATATCAGCGCCCCCCGCCGACTGAAAAACCAGCCTCGCCCGGCCCCGGCGCCGCCGCGGGGACGCCGAAGACCAGCCCCTGGGGTGAATCCTCAAGCAGGCGCAGAACGCGGCTCAACTGCCTGGAAGTCGTCGAAAAATCGGTCGCCAGTTCGTTGAGTCGCGGCATCAGGGCAGAAGTCCCCCCTGCTGACGCATCACCGATCGCGACATCGAGCTTGTCGGTCGCCAACTGCATCTTGCCGATCAACACCCGCGTATCGGCGAGCAGGGGGCCGACTTCACCGGCCGCCTTCGAGAGATTGCGCAGATTCTGGTCGTCGAGCAGCTCGCGCACCTGAACCAGCGTCCCGTTCAGATTTTCAAGAGCCGGCTTCATACTGGCCGAGGCGCCTTCCAGATTGGCCAGCGTGGCTGAGAAACGGCGGCGATTTTCTTCGTTGAGCAGTGCATTGGCTGCTGCCATGACTTCCTGCGCCTGACGCAGCGTTGCGCCGCCGCTTTCCCCGAGTTCTTCGAGCAGTGAAGGAACCATCGCGATGCGTGGTGGATTGCCATGCTCGGCAACCAGGGGATCGCGATTCTTGCCGCTATCGAGCAATAGAATATGCGCAATGCCGGTCAGTCCCTGGTAGGCCAGCTTGGCGACCGTGCCCTTGGTCAGTGGAATATCGTCCTCGACGGCAATCGTGACGAGAATGTTGCCGGGATCTTCCGGATCGAGACTTATGTCTATGACCTTGCCGACACGGATTCCTCGATAGCGAACCTGCGCCTGGGGATTGAGGCCGCCGACGTTCTGCTTGGTGACGACGACATATTCACTCAGGTTGTCCTGGGTACCACGCAGCCAGACCAGCGCGAGCAGCGCCGCCGCGCCAAGCAGAAGCGCAAAGAGACCGGCAACGAGGGCATGCGACTTGTTTTCCATCGACGAATCCTACAACACCTGCGTTTGCACGCCACCACGGAAGGCAGCGGCCAGGGGATGTTCCCCGGCCATCACTTCCGCCAGCTGTCCGAATTCGACAATCCGCTGCTCGGCCAGCACCGCGACATGCGTCGCCAGTCTGGCCAGCGTATCAAGGTCATGCGTCACCATGATCACGGTCAGCCCCAACTCACCCTGCAACTGCCGAAGCAAGTCGGCAAAACTCTGGCTGCGATCGGGATCGAGACCGGCCGTCGGTTCGTCCAGCAGCAGCAATTCCGGCTCAAGAGCAAGCGCACGGGCCAGCGCCACACGTTTGACCATGCCGCCGGAAAGTTCGGCAGGCATCAGTTTGCCATGTCCGGGCTCAAGTTCAACCATCGCCAGTTTGAGATGGACCAGTCGACGAATCCAGTCGCTGTCGAGACACTTCAGTTCGCGCAGCGGGAAAGCGATGTTGTCGAATACCGGCAATGCCGAAAACAGGGCGCCGCCCTGGAACAGCATGCCAAGGCGCCGCAGCATGGCGCGCTGGGAGACGGGATCCTCATCGGCAAGATTTTCTCCGAACAGGCTGACGCTTCCCGCCGCCGGCCTGTTCAGGCCGAGTATCTGGCGCAGCAAGGTCGTCTTGCCACTCCCCGACCCGCCGATCAGTCCGACGATCTGCCCGGACTCGACCCGCAGATCAAGATTGCGATGCACATAATGATCGCCGATCACGGTACTCAGCCCCCGCATCTCGACCACCGCCGGCGTTTGTGTGCCAGTCATAGCTGGGGAATGCCCACATTGCGGGTCATGATTGCAAACACGGCATCGACCAGGATCACCAGCGTGATCGCCGTCACCACCGACCTTGTCGTATTGGCCGACAGGCTCTCGGTATTCGGCTTGACGCGCAAACCGAAATGGCAGGCTACCCAGGCAATGACGAAACCGAATACCAGGCCCTTGCCGAGACCAATGACCAGATTGGCAACCGGTACCGCGCGCTGCAGGTTCTCGACAAAATAGGGGAAGGGAATACCCAGTTGCAACAAGGCGGAAAACATGCCGCCCAGCAGGGCGATGGCCGAAGCCCAGAGCACGAGCATCGGCATGACCACGGTCAACGCCAGCAATTTGGGCAAAACCACGCGAATGCTGCGCGAAACGCCCATGGCCGACAAGGCATCGATTTCCTCGGTCACGCGCATCACGCCAATCTGGGCGGTCATCGCCGAACCCGAGCGCCCGGCCACCAATACCGCCACCAGCACGGGGCCAAGTTCGCGAATGATCGACACGCCGAGAATATTCACGATGAACAGATCGGCACCGAAGTTACGCAACTGGAGTGCCGACAGATAGCTGATCGTGACCCCGATCAGGAAACCGACCAGGGCGGTCACCGGTAGTGCCATCGCCCCCGCCTTGTAGATATTGGCAGCCAACTCACGCCAGGGCATCTCGGACGGGTGACGAACCAGATGCACCAGATCGAGCAGCATTTGCCCGTAGAGGACTACGAGACCCTGCATATTGTCGAAGAGTGCGAGCACCAGGTAGCCAACCCGTTCAACCAGCCCGGGTGTCGATAGCGTGCTGGAAGCTTCGGCTGAAGGCATGGCGGCGACACGTTCCAGGGCCCGCCGCTGCATTTCCGAGGCAACCAGTTCGACCGGCCAGCGTTCGTTCCAGGTACGCCAGAGCAGGACGGCCGCGGCACTGTCCAGGCGGCTGACCGATGAAAGATCCCAGGGCAAGGTTGCCAGATCATCGCCAGCCAGCCGCGCTTCAAGCTCTTTCAAGCCTGGCAACAACTCGGACAGCGTCCATTGTCCGGTCAGAACGACCTTCCCCGACTCGACTTGCAGACGGGGAGACAGATTCACGCAACCTTCCTCGCCGGCCGCGACTTGACGACATATTCACGCCCGCTCTGCCGCCATACCGCTGCCTCTTCGCCCAGTGCAGCTGCCGTCCATGGATTCGCACCCAACCACTCGGCCGGCAGTTCGAGCAAGAAGCCGTTCGTGGTCGTCTGCACCCGCCAGGCCGGGAGAGTCCGATCGTCGCGCGTGCGATGCAAGAGGACAGCCAGACGCAAGCAGAAAATCAGCCGCCAGGCACTGTCGACCGCAGCAAGCGCGCCGAGCTTTTCAAGTTTGCCGCGATGGCCGAGCACCAGCATTGCCAGCCGCGCCTGATCCTTCTTGGAAAAACCAGGCATGTCGGCGAAGGTCAGAATGTAGGCGCCGTGCTTATGGTAGGCATTGTGTGCAATTGAAATGCCGATCTCGTGCAGGCGGGTTGCCCAGCCGAGGAACTGGACATCGGCCTCGGCCGGGGAACCCTCAGCGAGTTGCGTCAGCGCCGAGAGTGCGGTCGTCTCGACACGCTCTGCCTGATCGGCCTCGACCTGATAGCGGCGGCGAAACTGCGCCACCGTCGAATCGCGCATGTCGTGGTGATGAAAGCGCCCGAGCAGGTCGTAGAGCACGCCCAGGCGCAAGGCGCCGTCGGCGTAAGTCATGCGCTCGATACCCAGTTCCTCGAAAATCGCCGACATGATGGCGATTCCGCCCGGCAGCACCGGCAGGCGATCACCCTTGACACCCGGCAAGTCGAGCGCTTCCGCCGACCCGGCCTTGACCAGCAGGCCGCACAGCTTGTCGAGCCCCTCGCGGGTGATGCCACTCTCGCCGTTCGGGTTCATGCCGTTCAGTTCCAGCACATCGGCAATCGCCCGCGCCGAACCGGAGGAGCCGACCGCCTCCTTCCAGCCCAGCCGCTGGTAATCGTGGGCGATCAACTCGATTTCCTTGGCCGCCGCGATTTGCGCATCGCGCAGGCGCTTCTTGTCGATCTTGCGATCCGGGAAGAAACGCAGCGTGTAGCTGACGCAACCCATGTACAGCGATTCCATTAGCTGCGGGTCGTGCCGCTTGCCGATGATGAATTCAGTCGAGCCACCGCCGATGTCGATGACCAGACGCTTATGGGTCGCCATCGGCAGCGAATGCGAGGCGCCGATGTAGATCAGACGCGCCTCTTCACGACCGGCGATAATTTCGATCGGAAAACCGAGGGCTTCCTCAGCCAGGGGCAGAAATTCCGGGGCATTCTTGGCCACGCGCAGCGTGTTGGTCGCAACCACGCGCACCGCCCCGCGGTCAAGCCCGCCAAGGCGTTCGCCAAAACGCCGCAGGGCATCCAGCGCCCGCGTTTGGGCCGCATCATCCAGACGCTTGTCCGCAGTCAGGCCGGAAGCGAGGCGGACCGGCTCCTTCATCGAATCCAGCGTATAGATCTGGTCATCGACCACGCGCCCTACCTGCAGGCGGAAACTGTTGGAACCCAGATCGACAGCGGCGACGGTTTCGTAAATCATCAGCTTGAAGCAACCGTAAAGGTAGAACCGGCCTGCATTCTACCATCCACCCCTGCTTGCCAACCCGGCCACGTAAACGTAAAAAAACCCGCCGGATGATACCGACGGGTTTTTGTCGAAAGACCTGGAAAGCTTAGCTGGCCAGCGCGTTCTTGATCTGCTCCAGCGTCGAGGGATCATCGATGGTCGTCAGATCGCCCGGATCGCGGCCTTCGGCCAGCGCCTGTAGCGAGCGGCGCAACATTTTGCCGGAACGGGTCTTCGGCAGACCGGTCACGAAGTGCACGCGGGCCGGACGGCCAATGGCACCCAGAATGCCGTCAACCGTGCCAAAAACCTCCTTCTCCAGCGCCTTGACCAACTCGGGCGTTGCGACCCTGGACGCATCCTTGACGACCGCGAAGGCCATCGGCACCTGCCCCTTGAGCTTGTCGTCGACACCAACGACGGCCACTTCGGCAATCGCTGCGTGGTTCTGGATCGCTTCCTCGATTTCACGGGTACCAAGACGGTGACCGGCAACGTTGATCACATCGTCGGTGCGGCCGAGGATGGTGTAGTAACCATCGTCGTCCTTGATCGCCCAGTCGTAGGAGGAATAAACCAGCGGGTCCTTGAACAGGTCGAAATAGGTGCTGACAAAACGTTCATCCTGGCCCCAGACCGTGGACAGGCAACCGGGCGGCAGCGGCGGCACAACGGCGGCGATACCTTTTTCGTTGGGGCCACAGATGGAACCATCTTCACGGTAAATATTAAGGTTATAGCCGTAGACCGGGAAGCTCGGCGAACCGAACTTGATCGGCGTCTTTTCGACACCCGGCAGCGCCGCCAGCATCGGCCAGCCGGTTTCGGTCTGCCAGTAGTTGTCGATGACCGGAATGCCCAGTTCGCCCATGAACCACTCATGTGTCGGCTGATCAAGCGGTTCACCAGCCATGAAGATGTGCTTCAGGGTCGACAGGTCGTATTTGTGCATGAAGGCCGGGTCCTGCTTCTTCAGCACACGGGCAGCCGTCGGCGCGGAGAACATGACCGAAACCTTGTACTTCTCGACGATCTGCCACCAGATGCCGGCATCCGGACGCAGCGGCGTGCCTTCGTACATTACGGTGGCCATGCCGGCGATCAGCGGGCCGTAGATGATGTAGGAGTGGCCGACCACCCAGCCGATATCCGAGGTGGAGAAGAAGGTTTCGCCCTCGCCGCCGCAATAGATGTGCTTCATGGTCGACGCCAGCGCCACGGCGTAACCGCCGGTATCGCGCTGCACGCCCTTCGGCTTGCCGGTGGTGCCGGAGGTATAGAGGATGTAGGACGGCTCGTTGGACTCCATCCACTCGCACGGTACCTGGGCATCCATGAACTGGGCACGCAGGGTGGCGTAATCGACATCGCGACCGGCGACCTTGTTGAATTCCTTGTCGAGACCACGGTCGACCATCAACACCTTGGCCGGCTTGTGTTCAGCCAGATCGATCGCTTCGTCGAGCAGATGCTTGTACGGAACAGCCTTGCCGCCGCGCATGCCGGCGTCGGACGAAACGATCAGCACCGGCTTGGCATCGTCAATACGGGTCGCCAGCGAGCCGGAAGCGAAGCCGCCGAAGACCACAGAGTGAATTGCACCGATCCGGGCGGATGCCAGGATGGCGAAGCAGGCCTGGGCAACCATCGGCATGTAAATCAGGATGCGGTCACCCCTCTTGACGCCAAGGCTCTTGTAGATCGCCGCCATGCGCTCGATTTCACGTTGCAACTCGGCAAAGCTGTAAACCGTTTCCTCGTCGGTCTCGGTCGAAATGAAGATCAGGGCGCGGTCGTTCGGACGCTTGGCCGCATGACGGTCAACCGCGTTGTGGCACAGATTGGTCTTGCCACCGACGAACCATTTGGCAAACGGCGGACGGGAATAGTCGCAGACCTGGGTGAACGGCTCCTTCCAGTCGATAAGCTGAGCCTGCTCGGTCCAGAACTCGTTCGGCTTTTCGATGGAATACTGGTGAAACTCCTTGTACGTCGTCATAAAGCTTCCTCTAACTTGGTTTTCCTGCACACAAAGAGAATTGCCGGACTAGTTATTATTGATTGCCCGGTCACGTAAGCGGCGTTCGATCTCTGCCATCGGCAGATTCAACCCCAAATCCTGATTCATCAGATGCAGCAAAGGCAGCAGTTCGACGCCCAACTGCCCCAGATGCGGCCGCACGACCTCGCTGCGTCGCGCGGACAGCAATTCCAGCGCCCTCTGTACCTTGATCTGGCGCAGCGTGGCCGGACCACCGTCGCCCGAAACAATCCGGTTGCCACCGGCCCGCATCGCCTCGTGCATCCGCTGGGCGGCCAGTTCCAAGAGAGCCAGTGATGAAGTAACGCTATCCGCCGGGACACTGGCCACACCGACGCTCACCGTCAGCGAAACCGGTTGCCCCTGCGCCGGCACATTGGCGACTTCAACCGCCTCCCGCACACGCTCGGCAAATCCGGTAAATAACAGCGGCGAAGTTCCCGGCGCGACAATCGCATACTGGCCGGGCGCATAGTGCCCCAGGCTGTCTTCCTGACGAACCTTACCCGCCAGCATCTTGGCAAAGCGTGTTCCAACGCGCTCTGCAAGGTCCGGCCCCAGCCGTTCGCGCACCTGATCGAAAGCATCGAAACCAAGCACCATGATGCAAAGCTCGACCCCGGACCGCGTGGCATGCGACAACGCCTGCGCCGCCTGGTGTTCCAGATACTTGCGCGAGAAGAGACCGCTGCCGGGATCCTGCACCATGCTCTCGCGACCAGCCTCGATATCCTCACGAGCCGCAGAGAGGGCAAGGAGGTTGGTCAGGCGGGTCAGGATCTCAGTGCTGCCCGCACCCTTGGTCACGAAATCGGAAACCCCCAGTTGCCTGGCTCGTTCGCGCTCTTCTTCGGTTTCCTCACCGGAAACGACGATGAAAGGCATTTCCTGCAGGCGGCGCTGCTTGGAGGCGCGTACCCGCTGCAACAGCCCGAAACCGTCGAGCTTGGGCATTTGCAGGTCGGAGATGACCGCCCGGATCGAATGATCGAGAATCAGTTGCTGCCAGGCCGACTCGCCATCTCCCTCCTCGCGGACGTCGAACTGCCCCTTGAGGTTCCTGACCAGCGCCATCCTCACCAGGCGCGAATCATCGACCACCAGCACACGCGGCAAATCAGCCATCTCAGCTTCCACCAATTTCTACGACAACCCGGCCCTTGGCACGCCCGGCTATATATTCGTTGAATGTTTCCGGCAATTCGGCAAAAGCAATCTTGCGCGACATCATGGCCAGATGCGGTGGCCGCATGTCGCTGGCCAGACGTTGCCAGACGCCGCTGCGATAAGGCTCACGGATGTAGCCCGAATCGACACCGAGCAGCGACACGCCGCGCAGGATGAACGGCGCCACCGTCGTATTGAGGCTCATGCTGGCCGCCAGACCGATACTGGCAATGGTTCCGCCCTGCGCCATGGTGCTGGCGATCCAGGCCAGAATGTCGCCCCCCAGGTTGTCGACCGCAGCAGCCCAGCGCGCCTTGTCGAGCGGACGAATTTTCGCTAGATCGAGTTCGCTGCGCAGCATAATTTCCGCTGCACCGAGACAGCGCAGGTAATCCGCCTCACTCGCCTTGCCGGTCAGCGCCACCACGTGATAGCCGAGTTTGGCCAGGATATCGACCGCCAGACTGCCGACACCGCCGGTCGCGCCGGTGACGATGACCGGGCCATTGGCCGGCGTCAGGCGATTTTCCTCCATACGCACAACGGCCAAAGCCGCGGTAAAGCCGGCGGTGCCGAGCGCCATCGCGTCATAGAGCGACAAGCCCTCCGGCAGCGGCACCACCCACTCGCCGGGCACGCGGGCAATTTCGGCATAACCACCATGATGCGCGACGCCGATGTCGAAACTGGTCGCGATCACCGGATCGCCCGCTTTGAAGCGCGGATCGGCGCTGGCGATGACCGTTCCGGAAAGGTCAATGCCGCCGACACACGGGAAGCGACGGATAATCTTGCCGGCACCGGTCGCCGCCAGGGCATCCTTGTAATTCACGCTGGAATAGGCGACGCGAATGGTCACTGAACCGGGGTCCAGCCGGCTTTCCTCCAGCGTCGTAAACCCGCTGAATACCTTGCCATCACGTTCGTCAATAAGCAGTGCCTTGAAGGAATCCATTGTTATCCTCGCTCCGTGGAAGGGAAATTGTATTCATAATTACGGGCAATGAACATAGTCAGCGAACTTTTCATTCTCTTTACAGCGTGTAAGTTTTCGCTTACATTCCGGCCCTATGCGTAAAGTCTTGTCCTCCTTTTTGCTCGCCATTGCCTGCACATCCGCCAGCATCACCGCCATCGCGACCGAACAGGTCCGCAAGAGCGAAGAGCAACCTTCCTTTTTCGAGCGCTACACCAATGCCGCCCAGGACGTGATCCTGCAGGGGCTGAAGCTGGTCGGCGTCCGTTACCGTTTTGGCGGCAATGACGAAGACAGTGGCCTCGATTGCAGCGGTTTCGTTCGCCTGGTCTTCAAGAACAGCGTGGGCGCCCAGTTACCGCGTACGGCTGCTGAAATGAGCCAGGTCGGCCAGCGTGTCGATACCACCCAATTGAAGCCGGGCGATCTCGTGTTCTTCAACACCATGCGCCGCACCTTCTCGCATGTCGGCATCTACCTCGGCGACAACCACTTCCTGCACGCCCCGCGCACCGGCGCCGAAGTTCGCGTCGAAAGCATGGAAGACAGTTACTGGATCAAACGCTACAACGGTGCCCGACGAATCATCGAAGGCAACTGAACGATGATGCGGCGAACTCGTCGCATTTTTTTCGCCAAAACTCAATAACAATTCTCATTTACACGACCAAAACCGGCTATTAGAATCCGAACATTGTCATTCAAGCAAACGGAGTCCTGCAGCATGAAGTCGATAGCCCGCCTGATATTCGCCGCGCTGGCACCGCTGGCGCTCTCAGTCCACGCCGATGAAAAGGTGCTCAACCTTTATTCGGCCCGCCACTACCAGACCGACGAGGCGCTATACGCCAATTTCACCCAGCAGACCGGCATCAAGATCAACCGCATCGAAGGCAAGGAAGACGAGCTACTGGAGCGCATCAAGAACGAAGGCAGCAACAGCCCGGCCGATGTGTTTTTGACCGTCGATGCCGCCCGCCTGGCCAAGGCACATGAACTGGGCCTGTTCGCCCCAGTCACTTCGAAGGTTCTGGACTCCCGGATTCCCGCCAACCTGCGCACCGACGACTGGTTCGCCTTTTCGAAACGCGCACGGGTCATCGTATACAACAAGGCCGGTATCAAGGTTGAAGAAGTCCAGACCTACGACGACCTCGCCAACCCGCGGCTCAAGGGCAAACTCTGCTCGCGCTCCGGTTCCCACCCCTACAACCTGTCGCTGATGGCCTCGGTCATCGCCCACGAAGGCGAAGCCAAGGCCGAAGCCTGGGCGCAGGGGATGGTGGCCAACTTCGCGCGCGCCCCGAAAGGCGGCGATACCGACCAGATCAAGGCGGTTGCCGCCGGCGAATGCGGCGTCGCGCTGTCGAACACTTATTACGTCGCACGCCTGTTGCGGTCGACTAAGCCGGAAGAGCAAAAACTGATGGAGAAGGTCGGCGTCGTCTGGCCCAACCAGGCCACCACCGGCACCCACATCAACGTTTCCGGCGGCGGCATGCTGAAGACGGCGCCGCACAAGGAAGCGGCGATCAAGTTCCTCGAATACCTCGCCTCCGACGACGCCCAGCGCTACTTTGCCGATGGCAACAACGAATGGCCGGTGGTCGAGAGCGTCAAGGTGACCAACCCGGCACTGGAAGCCTTGGGCAAGTTCAAGGCCGACAGCCTGCCGGTCAAGAATCTGGCGATGTATCAGATCAAGGCCCAGATGATTTTCGATCGCGCCGGTTTCAAGTAAGCAGACTCTTCACCGATGGCACCCCGCTGCGGCGGGGTGTTTTCATTTGCGCGCCCGGGAAACCTGCCGCGACAGCGCGATCAGCGGCAACAGTCCGACGGCGACGATGGCCAGGGCTGCCGTCGATGCCTCGGCCAGGCGTTCGTCGGCGGCCAGCGTGTAGGTCTGCGTTGCCAGCGTATCGAAGTTGAAGGGGCGCATGACCAGCGTCGCCGGCAACTCCTTCATGACATCGACGAAGACCAGCAGCCCAGCCGTAAACAGGCTGCCGCGCAACATCGGCGCATGTACCCGGCGCAGCGTCGCGCCCTGGCCGAGGCCAAGACTGCGTGCGGCGTCGTCCATGCTCGGCGTGATCTTGGCCAGGCTCGATTCGACGGTGTGCAGCGCCACCGCCAGAAAGCGCACCAGATAGGCATAGATCAGCGCCGCGATGCCGCCGGTCAGCAACAAGCCGGGATTGCTGCCGAACCACTGCTCCCACTGGCCGGCCAGCCAGTTATCGAGGCGCGTCACCGGAATCAGCACCCCGACCGCGATGACCGCCCCCGGCACCGCGTAGCCAAGGCCGACCAGCCGGTTGAGGCCGGTCGCCAGCGCGCTTTGCGACAGGCGCGCGCCGTAGGCCATCAGCAGCGCCAGCAAGACGCCGATACAGGCGGTGATGCCGGCCAGCACGAAACTGTTGCGCGACAGCAGCAGGAAACGCTCGCCGAACTGGGCATCGCCCTCGGTCAGCGCCATCTTGAGCAGGAGTACCGCCGGCAGCACAAAGCCCAGCACCAGCGGCAGGCTGCAGGCGACGACCGCCAGAAGAGCGCCAAGCCCGCCGAGGCGCGCGCCGGCCAGCGGACGATTGCGGCCGGTGGTGTTGTGATAGCGGGCGCGGCCGCGCGAAACGCGCTCGACCATCAGCAGAAAGAGAACGAAGGACAGCAGCATGGCCGCCAACTGGGCCGCGGCAACCCGGTCACCGAGCGAGAACCAGGCGCGGTAAATGCCGGTCGTGAAGGTGTTGACCGCAAAGTAGGCGACCGTGCCGTAGTCGGCCAGCGTCTCCATCAAGGCCAGTGCGATGCCGGCGGCGATGGCCGGGCGCGCCAGCGGCAGCGACACCGAAAAGAAGGCACGCCACGGCCCCATGCCGAGCGTCCGCGCCGCCTCCAGCATGCCGCTCGCCCGCTCGAGAAAAGCCGCGCGCGCCAGCAGATAGACGTAGGGATAGAGCACGCAGACGAACATCAGCATCGCGCCCGGCAGCGTGCGGATGTCGGGAAACCAGTAGTCGCCATGCTGCCAGCCGAAGGTCTCGCGCAACGCCGTCTGCAGCGGGCCGACGAACTGTAGGAAATCGGTATAGACGTAGGCCATGACATAGGCCGGCATCGCCAGCGGCAGGACCAGCGCCCACTCGAAGAAGCGGCGCCCTGGAAAGTCGTGCATCGCCGTCAGCCAGGCGGTCGTCACACCGATCATCCCGACCCCGAGGCCGACCCCGAGGCACAGCCAGAGCGAGTTGAGGATGTATTCCGGCAGCACCGTCTGGGCCAAATGCGACCAGATCGCGCTGGTCCCGCCGACGAAGATGTTGAGGCCGACGCTGGCCACCGGCAGCGCCGCCAGCAGGGCGACGAGCACGGCAATGGCAAGAAGCGGGGAATGATTGGCAGCGCGCATGGCAGTGAATGCGAATTATAATCGACCACTTCGGCTTCTCCCTCAGCTGATGAGGGGCTCTGCCGATTTAACTACCGAATAGTTACGTGGGTTACTGCTTTCGCTCCGGGCTACATGCGTATTTGAACATGATGGAGCCAATGCTGCCCGGCACTATCGGCGTCCATGAATCCTTCATTGGGCCGGCATCTATCACTTTCCCGTTACCCATATTCCCGGTATGAAAAGACATGTACAGGAATTTCACTGTTTCCTTGGTGCAATCATATTCAATCTGGTTTTTCGAGGACAAATACGATTTCCCCATAAGTCGGTCAGGGGCTTTGTTGTCGTGTAGTTCCCAAACCTGGACCACCTTCCCCTTCCTGCGAATGGTGTCATTGTCGATGTAGGTCACCATCTGGCCATTCTCACCAATCGGGAGCCATTCAGCCATGGCGCTGCTGGCAATCAGGGTCAGTAGAAGGGTCAACACAGCCTTGGTCATGATGTGAAGTATGCCGCTCCAAATCGAGTGTTGTGCATTTCGAAGACAGCCCATTTTCCCTGGCGTAGCCACTTTGTCAATTTAGCTATGCTCCCGCCAGGGAGCCGAGCTGATTCAAGTCAACAAACGCCAATGCCATAGCGATTATTAAGATTTACAACACATTGATTTTAAATGTATTAAATCGATATTTATGTGGCAAACAACCCATGTTAACAAGCCTCATATATACTTGGGCACCATGTCCCAACTCGAGCTAATTGGCGTCGTACAGCGTTACGGCAATCATACCGTGGTCGATGGTGTCGACTTCCGCCTCGAAAGCGGCCAGATCGCCTGCCTGCTCGGTCCCTCCGGCTGCGGCAAGACGACCCTGCTGCGCTGCATCGCCGGCTTCGAGGAAATTGCCGGCGGCGAAATTCGCCTGCATGACAAGGTGGTCAGCAGCGTTGGCCAGCGCCTGGCACCGGAAAAGCGGCGGATTGGCATGGTCTTCCAGGATTACGCCCTCTTTCCGCATCTCACGGTGGAACAAAACGTCGCCTTCGGGCTCGGCCGCAACCCCCATGAAGATGCCCACCTGCGCGTCCGCCAGTTGCTGGCCACGGTCGGTCTGCATGGCCAGGGAAACAAGTACCCGCACGAACTCTCCGGCGGCCAGCAGCAGCGCGTCGCACTGGCCCGCGCCTTGGCGCCGCGCCCGGAACTGATCCTGCTAGACGAACCCTTCTCTAACCTCGATGTCGGCCTGCGCGAGCGGCTTTCAGTCGAGGTGCGGGAAATCCTCAAGCGCGAGGGGTCGACCGCAGTCATGGTCACCCACGACCAGCACGAGGCCTTCGCCATCGCCGACGAGATCGGCCTCATGTATGAAGGCCGCATCCAGCAATGGGACGTTCCTTACAACCTCTATCACCGTCCGGCCAACCGCTTCGTCGCCGACTTCATCGGCCAGGGCGTGCTGATCGCCGGCGTGGTCGGGCCGAACAACAGCGTACGCATGGAACTCGGCACGCTGATTTCCGACACCCCGGTCGAATGCCACGAAACCTGCACCGACTGCGATAACGGTTGCCGCGTCGACATCCTGTTGCGGCCCGACGACATCGTCCATGACGACGGCAGCGCGGTGCAAGCCGAGGTGGTACACAAGGCCTTCCGCGGTGCCGACATTCTCTACACCCTGCGCCTGGCCAGCGGCACCGAGGTGCTGTCGCTGGTGCCCTCTCACCACAACCACGCCATCGGCGAAAAAATCGGCATCCGGCTCGACGCCGACCACGTGATCGCCTTCAAGAAGCACGACGAATGCGACGACCCGGAATGCGAGATCAAGTTGGAACAGCACGCCAGGCCGATTACCTGGCTGGCTGAAGAGCGCACCCGCTGACCCTGCCGCGCGTTCCATGATTCCGTTCCTCGGCCTGCTCGATCCCTTTCCGCCGATCGAGATGACCCGTGAGGACATGGGCGGCCTGCTCGCCATCGGCAGCAACCTGTCCACCGCGCGTCTTCTCGATGCCTACCTGAACGGGATTTTCCCCTGGGGGACGGTCGAGGGCTATCCGCTGTGGTACAGCCCCGACCCGCGCATGGTGCTGTTTCCCGACGAATTCCGCCTGACCCGCTCGCTACGCCAGACCCTGCGCACCCGGGACTACGAGGTGCGCTTCGACAGCGATTTCCCGGCAGTCATCGCCGGTTGCGCCGCGACGCCGCGCCCTGGCCAGGATGGCACCTGGATCAGCGTGGAGATGATGGAAGCCTACATCCGCCTGCATGAACTTGGCTGGGCGCATTCGGTCGAAGTTTACGTAGAAGGCGATCTGACTGGCGGCTTGTACGGCTTGGCGATCGGCCGCATGTTCTATGGGGAATCGATGTTCTCGCGCCGCAGCAACGTTTCGAAGATCGCCTTCGCCCATCTGGTTCGCTATCTTCGCGCCCACGATTTCGGCATGATCGATTGCCAGATGCGCACTGAGCACCTCGTTTCGCTCGGCGGCCGCGAGATTCCCCGCACCGACTTTCTCGCCCGCCTGCATGAACTCACCGGCGGTAGTCACCCGCGCCAGCGCTGGACGAACAACGGCCTCGACTTGAACTGGTAATCATGGCTCTCCCCGACGATTCTGCCCTGCCTTTTTCGCTGCTCCAGTTCTACGCGACCTCGCCCTATCCGTGCAGTTACCTGCCCGACCGCGAAGCGCGCTCGCAGGTGGCGACGCCGACCCACCTGATCGACGCCCAGGTTTACAGCACGCTCGTCCGCCACGGCTTCCGGCGCAGCGGCGCCTTCACCTACCGGCCGCGCTGCGACACCTGCCACGCCTGCGTCCCGGTCCGTCTGCCGGCCGCCGAACTGCGCCCGAACCGCGCCCAGCGCCGCGCCCTGAAACGTCATGCCAGGCTGACCGTCCGCGAATTGCCGCTGGCCTTCTTCGCGGAACATTACGACCTGTACACCCGTTACCAGAATGCCCGCCACGCTGGCGGCGGCATGGACGAGGACAGTCACGAGCAGTACGGCCACTTCCTGCTGCAAAGCCGGGTCGACACGCGGCTGATCGAATTCTCCGACGGCGACGCGGTGCGCATGGTCAGCATCATCGACGTCCTGGAAGACGGCCTGTCCTCGGTCTACACCTTCTTCGACCCCGACGTGCCGGACGCCAGCTTCGGCACCTACAATATTCTCTGGCAGGCCGCGCAGTGCGTCGCCCTCGGCCTGCCCTACCTCTATCTCGGCTACTGGATCGCCAACAGCCGCAAGATGGCCTACAAATCGCGCTTCCGGCCCATCGAAGGATTGATCGACGGCCAATGGCAACCCCTTCAGCTCACCGATACCGACCAATGACCCTGCGCCTGCCCGCCCTGCTCTACCTCGCCTTTTTCTCGCTGGCCCATGCGGAGAGCGAACGCCTGACCTACACCTGCGACGACGGCAGCCGCTTCGAGGTAGCATTTTCGGCCGACAGCGACGGTCGACCGCAGGCAAACCTGCGCGTCGCCGGGCGCGAGATCACGCTGCCGCAAGTCGTGGCCGCCTCCGGCGCATCGTACCGAAGCGGCGATGTCGCGCTGCACACCAAGGAAGAAAAGGCTCTGTTCAGCGACGGCAAGAGCAGGCTCCGCAGCTGCATGCTGGCCGACAGCGCAGCAGCAACAGCGCAGCCGGCCGCGCCGAGCGCCTTCGTCGACATCGGCGGCAGCGTCACCTGGCACGCCACCAGCTCGCTGCCGCCCGATGCCGTGCTGATCGTCCGCATCCAGGACACGTCCCGCGCCGACGCGCCGGCCCTGACGCTGTCCGAACAGCGCATCGATCTCGGTAGCCGCCAGGTGCCCATCCCCTTCAAGCTCACCATCGACCGCGACCTGATCGGGAAAAATGCGCAGATCACCGTCGCCGCCCGCATCGAGCGCAAGGGCAAGCTGCTGTTCATCAGCGACTCCATCCATCGTGCATTCAACGACGCTCAACCGCGCCAGGTCGACATCAAGCTGGTGCCGGTCGGCGGCGCCAGAGCACCCTGAGCGGGACGGTTGCGCTGGATCAAAGCCCGGCGCCGCCTCGCCGTGCGACAGTTCGCTTCCCCGAATCAGATTAAAATCACGCCCGTGCTCTCTCCCGCCCATCCTCTCTGGCTCGTCGGCTTCCGGCCCTTCTTCGCCCTCGCCTGCCTGGCCGGCCTCAGCCTGCCGATCGCCTGGATCCTCATCTTCAAGGGCGTGCTGCCTGCCCCGGCGCAGCACTTCTCGCCGGTCCAGTGGCATGCCCACGAAATGTTCTTCGGCTTCGGCTGGGCGGTGCTCGGCGGCTTCCTGCTGACCTCCACCAAGAACTGGGTCGGCGTCCGCGGCTATCACGGCGGCACGTTGATGTTCCTCGCCACCGCCTGGGTCTTCGAGCGCATCGGCATGAGCCTCGGTGGCGGCTGGCCGCGGCCGCTCTTCCTGCTGAGCAACAACCTCTTCCTGTGCAGCATCGTCGTCCTGCTGCTCGCCACGCTGATCCGTAACCGCGACAAGGACAGCTATCGCCGCGACAACGTCTTCTTCCTGATCGTCCTGCCGCTGTTCTGGGCCGCCAAGACGCTGCTCCTTTCGCCCGAGCATTTCAACCTCGGCTGGAGCATGACCCTCGGCATCTTCCGTGTCGCCTTCCTGGTCATGCTCGAACGCACGCTCGGCCAGTTCATGCGCGGCGCCTTCCAGGTCGACATCCTGCGCCAGCCGGTACTGGACCTCGCCATCAAGGCGCTCGCCATCGTCCTCGTGTTCACCGCCCTGCTCCCCGCCGCGCTGGCACACGGTCTCGAACTCCTGCTCGCCGTCCTGCTCCTCGGCCGCTTCGTCTTCTGGCATCCGCTCAAGGGTTTCCGCCGGCTCGACATCGGGATCATGTACCTCGGCTACCTGGCCATCGTCGCCCAGTTGCTGATCGACGCGTTGCCGCCGCCGGGCGCCACCGGCTGGGTCGGCACCGTTGGCGTGCACGTCTTCACCTTCGGCGCCATGGGCCTCGTCATCCCGGCCATGATCATCCGCATCGCCAACGGCCACACCGGGCGCAAGGTCGTTTTCGGCAAGCTGGAAAAAACCGTCCTGTGGATCATGGTCGCCGCCTTTTTCCTGCGCCTCGTCGGCCCGCAGATTGTTCCCGGCGCCTACCTGCGCTGGCTCGACCTCGCCGCCACCTGCTGGTTCGCCGCCTTCGGGCTGCTCGCCTGGCGCTACATCCCCCAACTCGCGCAGCCGCGGATCGATGGCCGCGAACACTGAACGTCACCGGCTGGCCAGCGTTGCCGCTGCGGCCATCCTCACCGCCCTGGTGCTCCCCGCGCACGCCGCCAGCGTCGCCTGCCACCTCACCTATGGCGGTGAAACCCGCGTCGTCGAAGCCGCGCCGGTCGCCGACTCCTACACGGCGCCCACCGTTTCTCTCGGCTCGTACTTCCTGTTCCGCATCGTCTTCCGCGATCAACCCGCCGATCTTGCCGGCATCAAACTCACCGCCTACGCTGACCGCGACGAAGGCCCGACCATCATCCATCAGGCCACCTATCCCTATCCGCCTCCGCCGGCTGCGGTCCACGGCTTTTCCGGGCTCAATTTCGTCTACGAACCGGTGCGCGACGGCGAACTGCAATACTGGTGCGAACTGAAGGGCAAGCCGTGAAAATGGCCCGTTTTTTCCGGTCGACCGCAACAGTCGCCCTGTGCTGCCTGCTCACCGGTATGGCGCGCGCAGAACCCGTCACCCTGCTCTTTGCCGGTGACATCATGCTCGACGACGGCCCCGGCCGGACCATCGCCATGGGTGGCGACCCGCTCGCCCCCTTCGCCGCAGTTCTCGCCGAAGCCGACTACCGCATCGGCAACCTCGAATGCCCGGTCGCCAGCAGCGGCCAGGCGCACGCCAGCAAGATCGTCACCTTCCGCGCCGACCCGCGCGTGCTGTCCATCCTGCCCGGCCGCTTCGACGCCGTCTCGCTCGCCAACAACCATTCCGGCGATTACGGGCGCGACGCCTTCAACGAAACCATGCAGCACCACGACCAGACCGGCATCGCGTATTTCGGTGGTGGCCGCAATTTGGCCGAGGCGCACAAGCCGCTGTGGATCGAGCGCAAGGGCCTGAAAATCGCCGTCCTCGGCTACAACGAATTCAAGCCGCGCGCCTTCGCCGCCGGCCCCGACTGGCCCGGCGTCGCCTGGAGCGAGGACGACCACGTCATCGCCGACATCCGCGCCGCCAAGGCGGCCGGCGCCGACCTCGTCATCCCCTTCATGCACTGGGGTTGGGAAAAGGAAACGCAGCCGAGCGAACGCCAGAAAACCTTCGCCCGGAAAATGATCGACGAAGGCGCCGCCCTCGTCGTTGGCAGCCACCCGCATGTCACGCAGGGCGCCGAAATCTACAAGGGCAAACCCATCGTCTACAGCCTCGGCAACTTCGTCTTCGACGGCTTCGACTACCCGGAAGCCCAGCGCGGCTGGCTGCTGCGCCTCAAACTCGACAAATCCGGTGTGATCTTTTGGGAAACGCTGGCCGCGCAGATGGACGACGACGGCACCCCCTGGCCGGTTCCCGGTGCGTTCACGCCCTGCGGGCGGGGTGGCGACGCAGTGATTTCGGAGTGCCAGAATCCGTGACACTGCCTCTGATGACCAACGGGATAACTGTCATCAACCAAGTGTTTAGTCCCAAACTGGCAAGCGTTGGCTTGGCCGCAAAACCATATTGCTGCACTCCTCGGCAATCAGAAACCATGGGCCCGCTTCCCGTCACCCCGGCCCCGTTTCTACCTTTACGATCACGCGCCTGAAACCACCTTTAGAATCAATGGAACGAAGGCTTCCGGCGGCTTGATGCCGCCGCTCGTGGCGAAAACATGCGCGTTGGCGGACATCTTTTTCCACGTCTTCCGGATGATGTCGAGCCACTTTTCTTCGCTGTATTCGGCGTGCTGGCCGGCGAAACCCAGCATGTAGTGTTCGATGAAGACGAGGCCGGTGACATCTTCCAGCAACTGCGTGTCGGGATTGGTCTTGATGTCCTGCTTGCCGACCGCCGCCTTCACCTGCTCGACCGTCGCTTCGTCGTAGCCGGCCTGCTGCATAAGCTTGCCGGCCGTTTCGGCGTGAAACCGGTAGAGACCGGTGCGCCACGCGAAGTATCCTGGCTTGCCCAGCGGGTAGTTGCTGCGTGGCACGGTCCAGCGCTGGATGTGCTGGGCGCGCACGGCTAGCTGGGCGACTTCGCTGGCCTCCGGCGCGAAACGGCCGATCATCTCCGTCATGCGCCAGGCGTAAAGCAGTTCCTTGGGCTGGCCCTCGTCCTGATTGGGATCCTGCGCGTTGGCGGCGTCGAACAGGGCAATGGCTTTGTTGAAGCGTTCCGGGTTGGCAATCATTGAATCTCTCATGAGGGTGTGTTGCTTTGCTTGATCGGAGACATCTCCAGCCGATGGCTCCAGATAACCAATACACCGATAGTAGTGTGACCTGAAATTTTCTGTCAGTGCCCTATTGCGGTCGACTGCCAGTTTCGGCCATTTTTCAGCTTGCCGCTACGCTCAAAATAGCCGGCTATACTGGCATACCGCTCGCCGGAGTTCGCCATGGAAGCCTGTCCCGACCAGTTCGTTCTCGCGCTCGACCAGGGCACGACCAGCGCCCGCGCCATTCTGTTCGACCGCCAGGGCAACATTCATGGCGTCGCCCAGCGGGAAATTACCCAGCATTACCCGCAGCCCGGCTGGGTCGAGCACAATGCCGAAGAAATCTGGCAGGCGCAGCTTGCCGTCGCCCGTGCCGTGCTGCGCGACAACAGCGTTGCGGCGGCGCGGATCGCCGCCGTCGGCATCACCAATCAGCGCGAGACGACAGTGCTCTGGGACCGCGCCAGCGGCGAGCCGTTGCACCGCGCCATCGTCTGGCAGGACCGGCGCACCGCCGGAATCTGCGATGAACTGACGGCCGCCGGCCATGCCGGGTTGTTCCGCGAACGCACCGGCCTTGTCGTCGACGCTTATTTTTCCGGCACCAAGCTCAAGTGGCTGCTCGATCACATTCCCGGCGCCCGTGCCCGCGCCGAGCGCGGCGAGCTGGCTTTCGGCACCATCGACAGCTGGCTGGCCTGGAAACTTTCGAACGGGCGCGCGCATGTCACCGATCCGTCGAACGCCTCGCGCACCTTGCTTTTCGACATCCACCGCCGGTGCTGGGATGAGGAACTGCTGGCGCTGCTGGACATCCCGGCGGCGCTGCTGCCGCGCATTGTCGACAGCAGTGACACGATTGCGATGCTGGACGCCAAATGGCTGGGCGCGGCGATTCCGCTCAGCGGCATGGCCGGCGACCAGCAGGCCGCGACTTTCTGGCAGGCCTGTCTCGAACACGGCATGGCGAAAAACACCTACGGCACCGGCTGCTTCCTGCTGATGAATACCGGCCCGCAGCCGATGGCCTCCCGCCACCAGCTGCTGACCACCATCGGCTGGCAACGTCAGGGGCGGACCACCTACCTGCTCGAAGGCAGCGTCTTCATGGGCGGCGCCACCGTGCAGTGGCTGCGCGACGGCCTTGGGCTGATTGCCAGCGCCGGCGAGGTCGAGACGCTGGCTGCCTCGGTGCCCGATAACGGCGGCGTCTATCTGGTGCCGGCCCACACCGGCCTTGGGGCACCGTACTGGGACCCGTTCGCCCGTGGCGCTCTGTTCGGCCTGACGCGCGGCACGACCCGCGCCCACATCGCGCGCGCCGCGCTCGAAGCCATCGCCTTCCAGAGTGCCGAGCTACTGCAGGCGATGGAGCGCGATGCCGGCCAGTGCCTGAGCGAACTGCGCGTCGACGGTGGCGCAGCCCACAACGATCTGCTGATGCAGTTCCAGGCCGATCTGCTCGGCGTTCCCGTGGTGCGGCCACGCGTCACCGAAACCACCGCACTCGGCGCCGCCTATCTGGCCGGCCTGGCGGTCGGCTTCTGGCAGGACGAGGCCGAACTGACGGCACTCTGGCGCGCCGAACGCCGCTTCGAACCGGCGATGGCCGACGACCGGCGCGCCGCGCTGTTTTCCGACTGGCGCCGCGCCGTCGAACGCAGCCTGAATTGGGCAAAACCCGACTGATGGATGTACCAGCCAGCCGCGCCGAAAACCTCGGCACCTTGCGCGAGACACGCCCCTGGGATGTGCTGATCATCGGCGGCGGCGCCAGCGGGCTGGGGGCGGCGGTCGATGCCGCAGCGCGCGGTTACCGCACCCTGCTCGTCGAAGCCCGCGATTTCGCCTCCGGCACTTCGTCGTGCAGCACCAAGCTGATCCACGGCGGCGTGCGCTATCTGCGCCAGGGTGATTTCGCACTGGTGCGCAACGCCCTGCGCGAACGCTCCTACCTGCTCGCCAACGCGGCACATCTGGTGCATCCGCTGGCCTTCGTGATTCCTGCCTGGCGCAACGTCGACCGCGTCATTTACGCGGCCGGCCTCAAGCTGTACGACGTACTGTCCGGCGGGCACAACCTGGCCGCTTCCCGCAGCCTCGACTGGCAGGAAGTCATCGCCGCCCTGCCCGGCCTGCGCCGCGCCGGTTTGTGCGGCGGCATCCGTTATTGGGACGGCCAATTCGACGATGCCCGGCTGGCCATCACGCTGATGCGCACAGCCACCGATCTCGGCGCCACCTGCCTCAACTACCTGCCGGCCACCCGACTGCTCAAGACGGACGGCCGCGTCGTCGGCGCGGTGCTGCGCGATGCGGAATGCGGTCAAGAATTTGAAGTCAGCGCCCGCGCCGTCGTCAACGCCACCGGCGTGCATGCCGACAGCGTGCGCCGGCTCGACGAGCCGGGGGTAGCGCCGCTGCTCACCCCCAGCCAGGGCATCCACCTCGTTTTCGATGCCGATTTCCTGCCCGGCCAGCAGGCGCTGATGATCCCGGAAACCGAAGACGGCCGCGTGATGTTCGCCATTCCCTGGCAAGGCAAGGTGCTGCTCGGCACCACCGACACCCCGCGCCCGGAGTTGGCCCAGCTCGACGACCCGCAGCCACTCGCCGCGGAGATCAATTTCCTGCTGCGCACGGCCGCCAGGGTGCTGACCCGGCCGCCGACCCGCGCCGACATCCGCAGCGTCTTTGCCGGCCTGCGCCCGTTGATCCATCCCGACAGTACCGACCACCAGAGCACCGCCGCCCTGTCGCGTGAGCACGCGGTGCTGGTCAGCGCCAGCGGCCTGATCACCGTCGCCGGCGGCAAGTGGACGACCTACCGGCTGATGGCCGAAGACGTCATCGACCGTGCCGCCGAAGTTGCCGGCCTGCCCGCCGAGCCATGCCCGACACGAGTGCTGAAACTGCACGGCTGCCCGGCCCAGCCGGGCAGCAACGGCTACGGTACCGATGCGCCCTTGCTCGCTTCGCTGCCCGGCCACGACCGGCCGCTACACCCAGCGTTGCCGTACAGCGAAGCGATGGTGCGCTTCGCCATCCGCCACGAAGCGGCACGCACCATCGAGGATGTGCTGGCTCGCCGCACGCGCGCCCTGTTCCACGACGCCAGGGCGGCCGAAGCGGCCATCGAACGCGTCGCCGGGATATTCGCTGAAGAACTCAAGCTTTCGCCCGAGGAAGTGGCCACAATGATCGATGCGGCATGCGAAAGTGCGCGGCGTTTCATGCCTGCCCTGGAACTGGCAGGCTGAAATTTCGCCGGGTCGCGCCGGTGGTATGCTGTGTTTTCACCCTGCCAAAACGAGTGATCGATGCCCCTGACGATCAACCTGAAAAGTGCCGTGCTTGCCGTTTCCGACGCGCTCGATCTGGTCGGCGTGAACGACTTCCAGCACGGCAAGCGGGTCGCCATGATCGCCCGCGAGACGGCAGTCCTGATGGGGCTGCCGGCGGCGCGGCTGGACAATCTCGTGTTCGCCTGCCTGCTGCATGACCTCGGCGTATCATCCACCACCGAACACTGCCGGCTGATATCGGGCGCCGAATATCACGACTGCCAGGCGCATTGCGAGAGGGCGTTTCAGCTGTTGCAGCCGTTCGCCCACCTGTCGCTGCTGGCCACGGCCATCCGTTACCACCACACTCCGTGGGCAGAACTGCCGGCCGACATCAGCGAGGCGGACGCCATCGACAGCAACCTGATCCTGCTGGCCGACCGCGTCGACGCCCTCCTCCTCCGCCATGGCCTGGAAAACCCGCTCTTCCACGCCGCCAGCATCTGCCGGGAGATTTCCACGCTGTCCGGACGCGTACTGCAGCCCGAAATCGTCGCCGCCTTCCTCGCCGCCGCCACCCGCGAGGCATTCTGGATCGCCCTGGTGCCGCGCCACGTCCAGTCCTACCTGGCCGACCTCGCGCTGCCGCAATGGGGCGTCACCATCGAGTTTCCCCAGTTCCGCCACGTCGCCCGGCTGGTTTCCAGCATCGTCGATGCCAAGAGCCACTACACGGCCGCCCATTCGCTGGGCGTCGCGCAGCTTTCCCGGCATCTCGGCGAGCGCATGGGCTTCGGCCAGGATGCGCTGTCCAAAATGGAAATCGCCGGGTTGATGCACGATATCGGCAAGCTGTGCGTGCCTGACGAGATCGTCGAGAAGCCCGCCCGCCTGACGAGTGCCGAATTCTCGGTGATGGAACGGCACAGCTTCGAAACCTACCAGATCCTGCGCCACGTTCCCGGCCTCGAGACGATCGCCGAATGGGCGGCCTTTCACCACGAAGCGCTCAATGGCCAGGGCTACCCGTTCCGTCGTACGGCCGCGAGCCTCACCACCGAAGCGCGCATCATCGCCGTCGCCGACGTTTTCCAGGCGCTGGCCCAGGCGCGCCCGTACCGCGGCCCGCAAGCGCTCGAGGAAATCTCGCGCCTGCTCGAAGAGTTCGCCAGCAAGGGCGTGCTCGATGCGGATATCGTCGCCGTCGCCCGCGACGACCTCGACAGCAGCTGGCGCGCCGCTACGCAAACCCACTAGGTGGACGAGGGCGCCTGTTGCGGTCGACCGCCTTTTTTGGGCAAATTTCGCAGCGACCGCCCATCGTCAGCGCAGGACCGAAGCGTAGCCCTCTTCCGCCAGCACCTGCCGCACAGCCGGCCGCGTCAGCATCCGGCGATAGTGGGCCGCCATCATGCGCCGCCCGTATCGGCCAGCGCGGCGGCCAGCGGCTCGTAGCCACTATCGACGCTGAACATGCTCGAATAGCGAAAATCGACGAACATCTGCGCAAAAGTCTTGCTGGCGTTGCCGTGGTAGCAATAGATGACCAACGGCGCCTCCTTCGGCAGGCGCTTCATCCAGGCCAGCAGGCGATCCTCGGACAGATATGCGGCGCCATCGACATGGGCCTTCTGGTAACTGGCCATGTCGCGTACATCGAAGACGATAGCAGGCGGCTCACTACGCATCAATGAGATGGCATCACTGGCAGAAATGCAGCGAAAAGCGGGTTTTTCAACGTTGCTCATGGTTGGCGGCAGGAATAGGCAATGAACCTTCCGACGCAAAAGCGATGCCACCCGCGGGAATCACGGAAAACCGGGATTTGCTTTGCATCGCCAGCATCCCGGCACTATGAGTTGTCGCCTTCGCGACAATCGCCCATCGAATCCGGGAACGCCAAACACCTTCGCCGTTTAAACTTCAGCCTTTCCATCTCAGCCACCCAGCATGCGCCTCCTCCACACCTCCGACTGGCACCTCGGCCAGCACTTCATGGGCAAGAGCCGGCAGGCCGAGCATCAGGCGCTGATCGGCTGGCTACTCGAACAGGTGGAAGCGCAGGCGGTCGATGCGGTGCTGATCGCCGGCGACATTTTCGACACCGGCACGCCGCCCAGTTACGCCCGCGAGTTGTACAACCAGCTCGTCGTCCGCCTGAACAAGGCAGGCGTCGCGCTGCTGCTGCTCGGTGGCAACCACGATTCGGTGGCGACGCTGAGTGAAAGTCGCGAACTGCTGGCGCACTTGGGCACCACAGTCATCGCCGCGACGCGCACCGACCCCGCCACGCAACTCATCGTCCTGCCGCAGCGCAACGGCGACCCCGGCTGCATTGTCTGCGCCATTCCCTTCATCCGCCCGCGCGACGTGCTGCAAAGCCAGGCCGGGCAAAGCGCTGAAGACAAGCAGTTATCGCTGCAAACCGCCATCCAGGAACATTACGCCGCCGTGTTCGCTGCCGCCGTCGAACGCCAGACCGCACTCGCCGCCGAACTCGGCCCGAATTTCGGCCGCCCGCTGCCCATCATCGCCACCGGTCACCTGACCACGGTCGGCGCCAGCACCAGCGAATCGGTCCGCGAAATCTACGTCGGCGCCCTCGAAGCCTTCCCGACTTCCGCTTTCCCGCCGGCCGACTACATCGCCCTCGGCCACATCCACCGGCCGCAGAAAGTCGGCGGGCTGGAACATATCCGCTACTGCGGCTCGCCGCTGCCGCTCGGCTTCGACGAAGCCAAGCAGCAGAAGGAAATGCTGCTCGTCGATCTCGGCAACGACGGCCTAAATGCTGTCAGCGTGCTACCCGTGCCGCGCTTCCAGAGCCTGGTCGCCGTCAGCGGCAATCTCGACACCCTGGCCGGCGCCATCGGCGCCGCAGCCGCCCAAGGCACCCGCGAATGCCCGGCCTGGCTCGAGGTCACCGTCGCCGAAGACGACTACCTGGCCGACCTGCCGGCCCGCATCGAAGCGCTGACCGAAGGCTGGCCGGTCGAAGTCCTGCGCATCCGCCGCCAGCGGGGCAACGCTGCGGCCCGGCTCGACGCCGCGGCCAGCGAAACCTTGGACGAACTCGACCCCCTCGACGTTTTCGCCCGGCGGTTGCAACAGGAAGAACTGAGCGACGAAATGCAATCGGCGCTCAACGAACGCTACCGCGCCGTCGTCGCCAGCCTACAGGAAGAAGAAGCATGAAAATCCTCACCCTGCGCCTGAAGAACCTGAATTCGCTCAAAGGCGAATGGACCATCGACTTCACCCGGCCGCCCTTCGCCGACAACTGCCTGTTCGCCATCACCGGCCCGACTGGTGCCGGCAAGTCGACGCTGCTCGACACCATCTGTCTCGCCCTCTACCACCAGACGCCGCGCCTCGACAAAATCTCGGCTACCGATAACGACATCATGACGCGGCACACCGCCGACTGCCTGGCCGAGGTCGAATTCGAGGTCAAGGGCGCCGTCTACCGCGCCTTCTGGAGCCAGCGTCGCGCCCGCGACAAGATCGACGGTGCGCTACAGGCGCCCAAGGTCGAACTGGCCGAGCTTGACGCTCATGGCAACGGCACCATCCTCAGCACGCAAACCAACGACAAACTCAGGCGCATCGCCGAAATCACCGGCCTCGACTTCCCGCGTTTCACCAAGTCCATGCTGCTCGCCCAAGGCGGCTTCGCGGCCTTCCTCAATGCCAGCGCCAACGAACGGGCCGAACTGCTCGAAGAACTGACCGGCACCGAGATCTACGGCGAGATTTCGCGCAAGGTCTTCGAACAGGCACGTGAAGCCAAGAGCCAGCTCGACCAGCTGAAGGCACGCGCCGACGGCATGGAACTGCTGAGCGACGAACAACGCGCCGCGATGCAGTTAGAAGCCACCCGCCTCGACACGCAACTCACCGACGTCCAGCGCCGCCACCAGCAAACCCACGCCCAACGCCAATGGCGCCTCGATCTGGCGCAAAGCGAGCAGGAAATCAAAATCGCCGAAGGCAAGCTGCAGGAAGCCGACACAGCACTGATCGCCACCGCCCCGGACCTCAAAAAACTCGCCGACAGCGAGCCGGCCGAAGCGCTCAAGCCGCTGCATCAGCAATGGCAGCAAGCCGACGCCGCCAGCCGGCAAACCGAAGCCGAACTAAAGACCCTGCACGCTGAACACGAAACGCTGCAAGCCGAACAACTCGCCCAGCACGAATCTGCCAGCCGATTCAGCGGCCAGCTCGCCGCCCAGGCGCAGCAAACCCTGCAACAAAGCCTGCGCGAAGCCAAAGAACTCGACGACTTCTGCGCCGCCCACCCGCAGCGCGCCCAACTCGGCGAACGCCTCGGCGTCTGGCGCCAGCAATTCGAACAGCGGGCCAAGCTGGGCCGCGACCTCGCCGCCCAGCAGCAGGCGCAGCAAAAGCTCGTCCGGGAACTCGCCGAAACCGCGCAGCAGATCGAAAAACAGACTGCCACGGTCAACCGGGAAAAAGAGGCAAAAACGAAAGCCGACGCCGCGCTGGAAAAAACCCAGACTGAGCAAAATCAGCGCCTCGCCGGCCAGACCCTGCCCGAACTGCGCCAGCATTGGCAACAAGAACAAGCCAGCCTCACTCGCTGGCAACAACTCGTAACCCTCGCCCAGCGCCACCGCGAACTGGCCGCCCAACAAACGACGCAAACCACGCAGCTGCAGCAGATTCAGGAAAAGATCGCTGCCCAGGAAAAGGGCCTGACCGCCCTGCGCGAAAAGCACAAGGAACTCGCCGCCCAGGTCGCCGACAAGCAAAAGCTGCTCGAACAGGAACGCCGCATCCAGAGCCTCGAAACGCATCGCCGCCAACTGCAGCCCGGCGACGCCTGCCCGCTGTGCGGCGCCCACGAACACCCGGCCATCGCCGACTACGCCGCGCTCGACCTTTCCGCCACCGAAACCGCCCTCAAGGAAAAACAGGCTGCGCTCGACGCGCTCGTCCAGAAAGGCCAGCAAGCCAAGGCCGAACAAGCCGCCACGCAGGCCACGCAAAAAGAATGGCTGGTTCAGCAAACCCGGACCACGCAGGAAACAACCCGCCTGCAAACGGAATGGGCCGAACTGCTCGCCGGCCTCGCCAACTCAACGCCCCTTGCGGTCGACACCTGGCAGGAACCGGAAACCCTCGCCACCGCGCGCAGCACCGCCGAACAGGCGCTGGCCCAACTCACCCAGCGCCTGCAAGCTGCCGACCAGGGCGAACAAGCCCTGAACGCCGCCCGCAAAACCGCCACCGACGCTGCCCAAACCCTGCTCAATGCCAGCAACCAACTCAATCTGCTGCAACAAGCCGCGCAAACCGGCCAGCAACGCCAGACCGAATTGGCCAAAGCCGCGCAGGCACTGGTTGAGGAACAAGCCGAACTCGACCAAAAACTGAGCGCCACGCTGACCGCCGCCAACTACCAAATCCCCGCCGAACCCGCCGTCTGGCTGCAGGAACGCGACAGCGAATGGCAGCACTGGCAGCAAACCCAGAAACGCCGCCGCGAACTGGCCGAAATCCTCGTCAAACAGCAGGAACAATTCAACGCCGCGCAGGCCCAGGCGACGCACTGGTCAGAACAACTGGAATACCTCCGCTTGCCACGGTCAACCGGAAAAATCGGCCAAAATTCAAATCCCGAATCCCTCGGCGAAGATCAAACCGACCCATCCTCCGCCGATCCCGCAACCGCCCTCGCCCACTGCGCCGACGCCATCGCCGAGCTAACCCGGCTACTCGCCGCCCAACAAGGCCGCCAGACGCAACTCGACGCCAATCTCGCGCAACAGCAAAAAGCCCACGCCAAGGCCACAACCGCCTGGCAGACCGCCCTCGCCACCAGCCCCTTCGCCGATCTAGCCGCCTACAGCGCCGCGCTGCTGCCGCCGGAAGAACGCCAGCGCCTGCAGCAAATCAAGGAAACCCGGCACCTCACTCAACAACAAGCCGCCGCCGTCCTCAAGGCCGCCAGCGAAAAGCTGCTCCGCCTGCAAGGCAGCCCGCCGGCCAAGCTCCTCCCCCTTCAAGGGGGAGGCTGGGAGGGGGATGGGTTCCCAACCCTCCCCGAACTGGAAGACCTCCTCGCCCAACTGGACACCAGCCGCCGCGAACTCAGCGAACAACTCGGCGCCCAGCGCGCCCTGCTCACCCGCGACGAACAAGCCCGCCAAAACCAGCAAGCGCTATTCGCCCAGATCGCCGTGCAGACAACGGAAAGCGACCTCTGGCAACGCCTCGACAGCCTGATCGGCTCAGCGCGGGGCGACAAATTCCGCAAATTCGCCCAGGGCCTGACGCTTGACCACCTGCTACACCTCGCCAACACCCACCTCGCCCGCCTGCACGGCCGCTACCTGCTGCGCCGCAAAAGCACCGGCGAACTCGAACTCGACATCGTCGACAGCTGGCAAGGCGAAGTCGCCCGCGACACCCGCACCCTCTCCGGCGGCGAAAGCTTCCTGGTCAGCCTGGCGCTGGCGCTGGCCCTCTCCGACCTGGTCAGCCACAAGACCTCGATCGACTCGCTGTTCCTCGACGAAGGCTTCGGCACCCTCGATGCCGACACCCTGGAAATCGCCCTCAACGCGCTCGACACCCTCAACGCCAGCGGCAAGATGATCGGCGTCATCAGCCACGTCGAAGGTATGAAGGAACGCATCCCGGCGCAGATTCGGGTTGAAAAGGGCGGCGGGGTTGGGTATTCGCGGTTGAGTATTTAGGCTGGTGAACCATTGCTGCAGTCGACGCGGAAAATCCAGCATTTTTCCCGGCCACCACAGTATTTCCCACGGCCCAGCCTGTTGGCCCACCAATTCCTTTCGTCAACAAGGTGCTTACGCCATATACGGCCATGGGTTTCACGATTTTGGATGTACCACAAGTTATGATATCGGTTTGTGACATTGATGCCCCGATATGATCAGTACGCCCAAAACCATTCAGATTTTCCTGCCATTAGGGGACCCACAAGCAATCCGAGTGGCGGAAATCACAACCCGAATCGTCCGTGTAATTGAAGTTCCAAGGTCTTTGCTCCTAGAGTTCCAACAAATGCCAGAGTCGAACCAGGTCGGCATCTATTTTTTGGTTGGCGAAGACGAGAAAACAGGAGAGCCGAAGTTATATATTGGCCAGAGCGGCAATATCGGAAAGCGCCTCGGCGAACACAACGAGAAGAAAGATTTCTGGAGCCGGGCAATTGTGGCGGTCTCCCTTACAAATAGCCTTACCCAAACACACGCACTTTTTCTTGAATGGCATAGCCTCAAGCGTGCGACAGAGGCAGGGCGTTTTGAGTTAGAAAATGGCAATGGTGGCAGCAAGCCGCATACGCCAGCACCTCTTGAAGCTGATTGCACGGAAATCTTTGAAACGTGCCGAACGCTTCTGGCTACATTGGGCTATCCCGTGTTTGAGCCAGTTGCCAAGCCCATTAGTAGTACCGCGCCCCAAGAGTTGTTCTACTGTAAGCGCTCAGGCTGTTCGGCCGTTGGTGAGTACACCACGGAAGGTTTTGTCATACTTTCAGGCTCACTAGGAAGTCCAGAGGTTGGCGCCTCCTACCAGAATGAATCTTTTGCCAAACGGCGGGCGCAACTCATTGCCCAAGGCAAAGCACAGCTCCAAAACGGCAGGCTGGCGTTCAAAGAGAATGTGCTCTTCTCATCGCCAAGCGGAGCTTCCGCCGTAGTCCTTGGCGCACCATCCAACGGCTGGACTGACTGGAAGTCCGCAGATGGTAAGACCTTGAATGAACTAAAACGAATTGGCACATAGGGCAAGGTCAAAGTGAATTGAAAATCCAAATTGCTCCGACCTCTTTATCCGCCGCCCCCATTTTTTACAAAGAATATCTAAATGTCCGCGAAAACCCCGGTCATTCACCACCACCCCGCCCGTCAGCCGAGCGCCAGGCCGCCGCTGCTTTTCGTGCATGGCGGTTACAGTAACGCCGCCCTATGGGGCATCCGATTCATTC